>NZ_DASVTX010000469.1:0-14463 GCF_036387355.1 Longimicrobium sp. | reverse complement strand
TGCGGTAGTGCGTGAGTGAACAGCGCCCGGGGTCCGCCCCGGCGCCGTCGGCCGTACCTGATCTGCCCTTCCGCACTCACGCACACAGCACTCACGCACTCTCCCCTCCCGCATGGAACTCTCCCAGTACGCCGAGCTCTTTCTGAGCGAATCGCGCGAGCACGTGAGCGCGATCAACCACCTGCTGCTCGCGCTGGAGGCCGATCCGCGCGCGCGCGAGCCGGTGGAAGGGCTGTTCCGGGGGGTGCACACCATCAAGGGGATGTCGGCCACCATGGGCTACCGCGCCGTGGCGGACCTGGCCCACGAGATGGAAAACCTGCTGGACCGCGTGCGCCTGGGCCGGGCCGTTCCCGACTCGGCCATGGTGGACGTGCTCTTTGCCGCCTGCGACGCGCTGGAGCGCAGCATCGAACACGCGGTGGAGGACGGCGACGACGACGGCGCCGTGGCCCCCGTGGTGGCCCGCCTGCGCGAACTGGCCGGCGAGCCCGGGGCGGCGGCCCCGTCCTCCGCCTCCGACACCGGCGGCGCGGACGCGGCGCCGGCGCCGGAGGGGACGCTGCGGGTGCGGGTAACGGTGGACCCCGCGTCCATCCTTCCCGCGGTGCGCGCCTTCATGGCCGTGCGCGCCGCGCGCGGGCTGGGCGAGGTCACGGAGCTGGACCCGTCCGAAGCGGCCATGCAGGAGCCGGAGTTCAACGGCACCGTCCGTTTTCTGCTGCGCTCCGAGGCGCCGGACGCGGAGGTGGAGGCCGCCCTGCGCTCCGCGGGCGAAATCCGCGACGTGGAACTGCGCCGCGCCGCCCCGCAGCCCGCGGCTGTCGTGGTCGCCGACGAGGTGGACCACGCCGCGCTGGAAGAGGTGCTGCAGGCCGAGGCCGCCGGGGGCGCGGACGACCGCGCCGGGGCCGCGGGGCGCGCCCGCAACATCCGCGTGGACCTGCGCCGCCTGGACGCCCTCGTGAACGGCGTGGGCGAGCTGGTGATCGTCCGCGACCGCATGCGCCGGCTGGCCGGGGGCGCGACGCCGGAGCTGGCCGAGGCCATCGACATGGCCGCGCGGCTCATCGGCGAGTTGCAGGACGAGATCATGCAGGCCCGCATGGCGCCGGTGATGCAGGTGTTCGACCGCTTTCCCCGGCTGGTGCGCGACGCCGCGCGGTCGCTGGGCAAGCGGGTGGACTTCGTGATCGAGGGCAAGGAGATCGAGCTCGACCGCTCCATGCTGGACGAGATCGGCGACCCCGTCGTTCACCTGCTGCGCAACTCGCTGGACCACGGCATCGAATCGCCCGCGGACCGCCGCGCGGTGGGCAAGCCGGAGACGGGGACGCTGCGCCTGTCCGCCGCCCGCGAGCGCAGCCGCATCGTGATCCGCGTGGAAGACGACGGGCGCGGAATCCAGCGCGAGCGCGTTCTCGCCAAGGCGGTCGCCCGTGGGATCGTGAGCGCGGACGAGGCGCGCGCCATGAGCCAGGAGGACGTGGACCGCCTCATCACCCGTCCCGGCTTCAGCACCGCGGAGACGGTGACGGACGTGAGCGGGCGCGGCGTGGGGCTGGACGTGGTGGCCACGCGCGTCCGCGCCCTGGGCGGCATGCTGGAGATCGAGAGCGTGCCGGGGCAGGGAACGGCCATGACGCTGCAGCTTCCCGCCACGCTGGCCATCGTCCGCGCCCTTCTCGTCCGCCAGTCGGGCGAAACGTACGCGCTGCCGCTGACCCACGTGGGCGAGACGGTGCACCTGCTGGCGGAAGAGGTGGGCGCCGTGAAGGGGCGCACCGTCGCGTTCCTGCGCGACGAGGTGATCCCCCTGCACTCGCTGCGCACCCTGCTGCGCTCCGGCGGCGAGCGGCCGGAGGGAAAGCGGCCGGCGGTGATCCTTGAGGTCGGCGAGCAGCGGGTGGGGCTCGAGGTAGACCAGCTGGTGGGGCAGCAGGAGATCGTGGTGAAGGGGTTCGACGCCACGGCCGACACGCTGCGCCTGTTCAGCGGCGCCACCATTCTTTCCGACGGCCGGCCGGCGCTGATCCTGGACGCCGGCTCTCTGCTGGGCGCGGCCGCGCACGCGGCCTGAGTTGTCCACCAATCGAACGACCTGAACGGACGGAGTCCGATGACGCTCGATCTGCGGGAACTGGGGGCGGTGCAGCTGGACGGCCTCCGCGAGGTGTCGAACATGGGCGCGGGACACGCGGCCACGGCGCTTTCGCAGATGACCAACACCCGCATCATGATCAACGTCCCCCGCCTCCAGGTGGTTCCGCTGGAGGAGGTGCCGGACGCCATCGGCAGCCCGGACGAGGTGGTGGCCGCCGTGCTGATGCACATGCTGGGCGACCTCACGGGGCGCACCCTCCTCATCTTTCCGCGCAACGCCGCCATGCGGCTGGCGGAAATGCTGCTGCACCGCCCGGTGAACAGCGCCCACGTGTTCGGCGAGCTGGAGCAGAGCGCCATCAAGGAGGCCGGCAACATTCTGTCGGCGGCGTACATGAACGCCATCAGCGACTTCATGGGGCTCATGCTGCTCCCCAGCGTGCCCTCGCTGGTGATCGACCTGTGCGGCGCGGTGATGACGACGGCGTACACCAACTTCGGCCACGAGCGCGACCTGGTGTTCTGCATTCAGACCGAGTTCAGCATGAACGAGCAGACCAGCGTAGCGGGGCAGTTCCTGCTGCTTCCCGACGTGGAGTCGCTGCAGAAGATCCTGGAAAGCATCCGTCTTGCCTGACGTGACGGACACCACCGCCCCCGGCGCGGCGGTCCGCCCGCCCCACTCGGAGCGGGACCTCCGCATTCTGCGCGGCTTTGCGCAGCGCATCGACGCGGCCGATGCCGGCGCGCACAACAACCTCGGCGTCCTGTACTTCAACAAGGGGATGTACGAGGAGGCCATCGGCCAGTTCCAGCGCGCGCTCGCCATCGACGCCAAGATGCAGGTGGCCCAGCGTAACCTGGAGATCGCCTACTTCAACACCGGGTACTACGACCGGCTCATCAGCGAGCTTCGCGAGCGGCTGCGCGAGGACCCCACCGACGCCGACGCGCGCCGCCGCCTGGCGCAGGCGTACGTGCACACGGGCGACGTGCCCGGGGCCGTGGCGGAGCTCAAGCGCGTGCTGGCGCAGGACCCCGCCGACCTGGCCACGCTGAGCGCGCTGGGGCAGGCGGAAAAGGCGGGCGGCCACTACGAGGCCGCCATGGAGTGGTTTGAGCAGGCGCGCCGGCTGGACCCGGAAAGCGCCTTCCTTCACTTCGCGCTGGGCGAGCTGTACTACAACCGCGGCCTGAACGAGGAGGCGCTGCGGGAGCTTTCGCGCGCCATCGAGCTGAACCCCGAGCTGGCCGACGCCCACTACGTGCTCGCCTTCGTGCACGGCGACATGGGCGACATGGAGCGCGCCGGGGCCAGCTCGCGCCTGGCCACGCAGCTCAACCCCAACTACGCCAAGGCGCAGACCAACCTGTCGCTGGACCGCTACTCGTCAGCCCGCTACCTGGAGCTGGTGGGCGACCGGGTGCAGCGCCCGCAGGTGGCCGCGGGCGAGGTGCTGGCGCACTACAACCTGGGGATCGCGTTCCGGCAGAAGGCGCTGTACGAGGAGGCGCTGCGCGAGTTCCAGCGGGCGCTGGAGGCGGGGGAGGAGCCCTCGCTCACCCGGCAGGCCATGGCCGAGGTGTACCTGCTGCAGGGGCGCGCCAGCCAGGCGCTGGACCTGTACGACCGGCTGCTGGCGGAAGACGAGCGCAGCCCCAAGCTGTGGAACGAGCGCGGCGTCTGCCTGCACCAGAGCGGTGAGGTGTCCGGCGCGGAAACCAGCTACCGCCGCGCGCTGGAGGCCGACCCGGCATACGCGCTGGCGTGGAACAACCTGGGCGTCGTCCGGCTCCATCGGAGCGACGCGGACGGCGCCGAGGCGTCGTTCACCGAGGCCGTGCGGCTGCGCACCGGCTTTGTGGACGCGTGGTGCAACCGCGGCCTCATGTACCTGCGCCGCGGCCGCCACGCCGCCGCGCTGGACGCATTCCGCGCGGCGCTCCGCGCCAACCCCGAGGCCGCGGGCGCGTGGAACGGTGTAGGCGCCGTGCTCATGGAAACGCGCCGCTACGAGGAGGCGCGCAACGCCTTCGTCCGCGCCGTGGAGAGCGACCCGGACCACGCCGAGGCGCGCTACAACCTCAGCTTCGTGCTGAGCAACCTGGGCGACTTCGAGGGCGCGCTGCGCGAAACCAAGCGCGCCCTGGAGCTCAATCCGTACTACACCACGCCGCGCTACAAGCTGGCGATCGACCTGCAGTTCGAGTACGCCGAGGTGCTGGCGCCCGAGCTGGACGCGGCCGAGCGCATCAGCGGCGAAGAGCGGGGCGTCGAGAGCTTCACGTTCGAGGAAGGGGCGCTCGACAGCATCTTCGCCGAGCTGACGCCGGCGCCCCCCGCCGCGCCGTCCGCGGCCGCCGCTGCGGCGGACGCGTTCGCCCTGGCGGAGGACTACCTGAGCAAGGGGCTGCTGGACCGCGCGCTGGCGGAGATCCGCCGCGCGGCGGTGGGCGGCGCGGACCCGGTGCAGGCGGCGCTGATGACCGCGCGCATCTTTCTGCGCCAGGGGCTGGACGGCGAGGCGCTGGAGCGGTTCGACGCGGCCATGGCGCGGCTGGACGAGGGCGCGTGGACGGCGGACCACGCCACCACGCTCAGCGGCCGCGCCCGCGCGCTGCTGCGCATGAACCGGCTGGCGGAGGCGCGGGAGGCCGCGGAGGCGGTGCGCGCCCACGAGCCGGACCACGCCGAAACGCTGCAGGTGCTGGGCGAAACGCTCCTGCTGCAGGGCGACCCGGTGGAGGCGGTGCGGGTGTTCGGCCGGGCGTGCGAGATCTCGCCGGAGGATCCGTCGCTGCTCCGCCACCTGGGGCGCGCCGCGCTGGCCGCCGGGCGGCCGGGGGACGCGGAGCGCGCGCTGCGCCGCGCCGTGCAGCTGGACCCGGACTTCGTGGCCGCGCACGTGGAGCTGGCGCGCCTGCTCCTGTCCGCGGACCGGGTGAACGAGGCCATCGCCGAGTGCCAGGCGGCGCTGGACGTCCTGCCGACGTACTCCGAGGCCGCCGTGCTGCTCGCTAACGCGCTGCGCCGGGCCGGGCGCCCGGACGAGGCGGTGGGCACGCTGGTGGACCTGCTGGCGGGCGATCCGTATCACCTGGAGGCGCTCGTGCTCCTGGGCCTGGCCCTGGCGGACGGCGGCCGGCGCGACGACGCGCGGCGGGCCTTTACCCGCGTGCTGCGGCTGGACCGCGACCGGGCGGACGCGCACTTTCACCTGGGCGGGCTGGCCGCGGGGGAGCGCCGCTTTCGCGAGGCCATTCAGCACTGGAGCGACGCCATCACCGCCGCGCCCGACGGGCCCATGGCGGAGCCCGCGCGCGAGAACATCGCCACGGCGCTGGACGTGGCGCGGCTGTTCCGCTCCGCGCCGGCGGGGGTCTGACGGATGGCGATCGAAGGGCCGCTGCGCGAACTGGCGCTCACGGACGTCTTTCAGCTGCTGGACCTGTCGCGCAAGACGGGGACGCTGAGCATCACCCCTGAAGACCGCCGCGCGCGCCCGGCGCTGGTCCGCTTTGACCGCGGCGCGGTGACGGCGGCGGAGCTGGGGCAGGCGCACGAGCGGCTGGGCCACCTCCTTCTGCGCGCCGGCAAGGTGACGGAGGCGCAGGTGCAGCAGGCGCGGCAGGCGCAGCAGTACGCGCCGGGAACGCCGCTGGGGAGCATCCTGGTGGATCAGGGCGCGGTGACGGCGGACGAGGTGCGCCGGCAGCTGCGGTTCCAGATCCAGGAGATCGTCTTTGAGCTGATCCAGTGGAAGGACGGCTACTTCCGCTTCGAGGAGTCGCCGCCCCCCCCGCCGGGGAGTGTGCCCGTCCGCGTGAGCACCGAGTCGCTGCTGATGGAGGCGGCGCGGCGGGTGGACGAGTGGAGCACGCTGGAAAAGAAGATCCCGCACATGGGCGTCGTCCCCGTCTTTGTGGCGGATTCGCCCGACGGGCCCACGCTGGACCTGCACCCCACCGAGTGGGAGGTGCTGGCGGAGATCGACGGAACGCGCACGCTCAAGATGATCGCCTCGTCGCTGGGGCGCGGCGACTTTGACGTGGCCAAGATCGTCTTCGGCCTCGTGTCCACGGGCGTGGCCGACATCCGCGACGAGGCCGCGGAGCCGGCCACCGCGCCCAGCGGGGCCACGATGGAGCGCCCGCTGCGCGACGCACTGGGGGAGGCGGAGCTGGCGCTGGCCGACGGCGCGGCGGACCGCGCGCGGCGGCTGCTGGACGACCTGGCCCGCGCGCATCCGGACCGGCCGGAGGTGTACACGCTGCTGGCCGAGGCCCACCGCCGACTGGGACGCTGGGGCGAGATGATGCTGGCGCTGGGGCGCGCCGCGTCGCTGGACCCGCTGGCGGCGGGCGTGCACTACCACATGGGCTTCGCTGCCGCGCGCACGGGCGACCTGAACCGCGCGCGCGACGCCTGGGACACGTACCTGCGCCTGGACGATCCCGGGGGCGCGGGGCGCGCCGCCCGCGCGGAGCGGGCGCGCGACGCGGCCGACGCGCTGCTGGCGGTAATGGACGAGGAGGGGCGGTGACGGCGTCGCCCATGCAGGTGCGGCAGTGGAGTGATGAGGTGGCCGCCAACCCCGGCTCGCCCGCCTTTCTGCCGCTGGCGCAGGCGTACCGCGAGCAGGGCCGCCGCGACGCCGCCATGAAGCTGTGCATCCGCGGGCTGGAGCGGAACCCGGACCACGTGGACGCCCATCACCTGCTCGGCCTTCTCTACCTGGAGGCGGGGGACACGGTCAAGGCGTTTGACGAGTGGGACATCGCGCTGGCCCTGTCGCCGGACCATTTCGGGTCGCGCCGCGAGATCGGGCTGCTGAGCCACGCCCGCGGCGACTGGGGCACCGCCGTGCGCCACCTGGAGCGCGCGCTGGAGGCGGACGCCTTTGACCAGGAGGTGCGCGACGCGCTGGAGGAGGCCTGGGCGAAGCAGTCCGGCCGTCCCGCCGCGCCGCGCGCCGCGGACGCGCCGGCGCCGCCCCCTGCCGCGATCGCCGCGGCCGTGGCGGCTCCCGCGCCCGTCCCGCCCGCTGCCGCTCCGGTGGACGGCGGCGCCGGCGCGTTCGACGCGGTGGCCCGGGAGTTCCGCGGTTTTGCGGCGGAGCGGGGGATCGCGGGGGCGCTGCTGCTGGATGAGCAGGGCTTCGTGCTGGCCGGCGACATCACCGTGGACGGGGTGGACCGCGGGCCCGACGTGGCCGCGGTGCTGTCCGGCGCCTCGCCGGAGGCGGAGCGGGCGCTGCGCCACCTGGGGCTGGGCGCGTGGAAGGGCATCCTCGTCGAGACGCCGGAAGCCGTCGTGCGCCTGGCGCCCGCGGGGGACGGGCTGGTGGCGGTCGCGGGGACGCGGCAGGTGCCCACGGGATGGGTGCTGCGCGTGGCCGGCCGGGCCCGCGAGTCCGCCCTGCGCTTTCTGGGCGAGGGAGGCGGGGCGTGAGCGCGTACCGCGACATGCTGCACCGCGTCAACCGCATCCCCGGCGTGCGGGGCTCCATGATCGTGGCCGTGGAGGACGGGCTGATCGTGGAGGAGGACCTGATGGTGGGCGTTCCCGGCCCGGCCGCGGCGGCCCTCGTGGCCTCGCTGTATCGCCGCGCGCGGAGGTCGGTGGCCACGGCGGAGTTCGGCAGCGCAGCATACATGCAGGTGGAGGGCGACGACGGGCTCCTGTTCGCCGCCGCGCCGCCGCAGCTGGGCGACCTGCTGCTGGTGGTGATCGCCGACATTCGTGTGAACGTGGGGCTGGTGCGGCTGGAAGCCCAGAAGGTGGTCGAGGCGCTGGGATGAGGCGCACCGACCTGTCCGAGTTCGTCGGCGCGCTGGAGGCGCCGGTGGAGCGCTTTGCCCGCGAGGCGGGGCTGCGGCTGGTGCTGCTCATCAACGAAAGCGGCCAGGTGCTGGCGCAGCGCGGCTTTGCGCGGGCGCTGGACGTCATGGGCGTGGCCTCGCTGGGCGCCGGCATTCAGGCCTCGTCGCAGGCGCTGGCGGTGATGCTGGGGGAGCGGGGGTTCGCGCACCTGCACCAGGGCGGGGCGCAGTCGCAGGTGTTCATCGGCCCGTTCCGCACCCCGGCGGAAAACCTGATCGTGATCGCGGTGTTCGGCGAAGATTCGTCCCTTGGGCTGGTGCAGGTGTTTTTTGCGGAGTTCACCGGCGAGGTGTCGCGCCTTCCCGGCTGGAGCGCCGTCC
Source organism: Longimicrobium sp. (assembly GCF_036387355.1). Taxonomy (GTDB): domain Bacteria; phylum Gemmatimonadota; class Gemmatimonadetes; order Longimicrobiales; family Longimicrobiaceae; genus Longimicrobium. Next base: position 6,156 of record NZ_DASVTX010000469.1, on the reverse strand, counting down.
GCCCCACGTCCGACGCGCGCGCCTTTGAGCGCGACCTGAACGCCGGGCTGGAAAATCTGTTCGGCGGCGCGTCCGCCTGACCGTCATCTGAGGCCCCATGTCGCTGGTCAACTACAGCACCCGCGAAATCACGTCCAAGATCGTGTACTACGGTCCCGGGCGCAGCGGAAAAACGACCAATCTGCAGTACATCCACGGCCAGGTGCCGGAGGAGCGACGTGGCCGCATGGTATCGCTGGCCACGGAAACCGACCGCACCCTGTTCTTTGACTTTCTGCCGCTGGAGCTGGGGACCATCTCCGGCTTTCAGACGCGCTTTCAGCTGTACACCGTGCCCGGGCAGGTGTACTACGACGCCACGCGCAAGCTGGTGCTGCAGGGCGCGGACGGCGTGGTCTTTGTGGCCGACAGCCAGCGGGCGCAGCGGGAGGAGAACGTGGAAAGCTTCCGCAACCTGCAGGTGAACCTGCTGGAGCAGGGGGTGGACCCCCGGACAATCCCCATCGTGCTGCAGTACAACAAGCGCGACCTGCCGGACGTGATGTCGCTGGACGAGATGGACGACCTGCTGAACTACCGCGACCTGCCGCGCTTTGAGGCGCAGGCGCTGGGCGGGGGCGGGGTGTTCGACACGCTCAAGGGGATCAGCGAAGTGGTGCTGCGCCGCCTGAGCCAGCGCTTCGGGCGCGGGGTGACCGCCGCGGCGGAGTAGGGGCGCACGCACGGCGGGGACAGGGACTGGTGAGCCGGGCGGAGTCCGGGGAGGCCCCCCCCCCGGGCTCGCATGACTCGCCCACCCTCCCCCCCAAAAAGACTGGGGGAGGGTTGGGGGGCGGAGGGTTTGTGTGGCTGGCGGGGATTGGTGCTGCCGCGGGCTGTGGCCCTCACCCGGCTCGCTAAAGCTCGCCACCCTCTCCCACGAACAGATGTGGGAGAGGGGGCACACGGCAACGGCGGTTGGGTTCGGCGGATTCCATTCGCGCTGAGCGACTGAAGTCGCCGCAACAACGGCGGAAAGTCCCCCCAAACAGACGGGGGGACTTCACCTGCACGCAGGGATGAGATCGGCGCCGAACGCCGGCCTCGCGCCGAACGGCTCCCCCTCTCCCGCGGAGCGGGTGGAGGGGGTTGGGGGGAGGGGGCCTCCTTCCGCCGCACCCGCACTGCCCGAAGTGCACGGATCTGCCGTTCTCCCCTCTCCGTGCGCAGTTTTGCACGGGGAGGGGCCGGGGGAGGGGCCCCGAAACCCGAGCGGGCACCGAGCTTCGCCCTCACACGCCAAAGCGCGCCGCCGCCCTCGTCGCACCCTCCGTCGCGTCATCCGCGCATCGCGGCATGAACGAGCCCCGGCACGACACGCGACGCGCGTCGGCCGGGGCTTCGGCGGCATGGGGAGCCCGTCTCCGCATCGTGTGCCGCCCCTGGCGGGTTCGGGCCGGTTTCCCTCGCGGCGCCCGTCCGTTACCTTGCATGGCTACAATCCCCCGCCATCGCAGCCATGAATTTTTCGCAGGACCCGCGCTTTACCTTCGAGACCTTCGTGGTCGGCCCCGGCAACCGGATGGCCGCGGCCGCCGCGCGCCGTGCGGCCGAGCAGCCGCGCACCGCCTACAACCCGCTGTTCATCCACGGCCCCCCCGGCGCCGGCAAGACGCACCTGCTGCAGGCGGTGGGCGCCCTGGCCATGGCGCTGCGGCCGGAGCTGCGCGTGCTGTACGTGACCGCCGACGGCCTGGTGGACCGCGTGTCCGCCGCCGTGGGCGCGGGCACGGTGGACGCCCTGCGCGAGGAGCTGCTGGACGCCGACCTGCTGCTGATCGACGAGGCGCACCAGCTCGCCGGGCGCGCGCGCACGCAGGAGGAGCTGGTCTCGCTGTGGGACGAGCTGGAGCAGCAGGCGCAGATCGTCATCGCCGCCGAAGGGGTGAGCCCCGAGCTCCCCGGCGTGGACGACGGCCTGCGCTCGCGCTTTGTGCGCGGGCTGGCGGTGGACCTTCCCGCCATCGAGGAGGACGCGCGCCCCGAGATCGCGCGGCGCGCGGCGGAGCAGCGCGGCATTACCCTGCAGGGCGACGCCGCGGAGCAGATCGCGCGGCTGACCGGGGAAGGCGCGGCGGGGCTGATCGCCGCGGTGGAACGCGTGGGCGCGGCGCAGACGGAGCGCGGCGGCACGCTGCAGGGCGACGAGCTGGCCGGCGTGGCGCAGCCGCACCCCGGCTCCGCGCACTCGATGGACGAGTTCAGCGCGTTCCTCTCCGACATCTCCGCCACGGTTGAGGAGATCGTGGAAACGGCGCCGTGGCGCCGCCGCCTGGCCGAAAGTATCCTGCGCTGGGAGGGGGAGGGGGTGCGCACCCGCCGCCTGGAAGTGGCGCTGGAGGCAGACACCGCGCCGGACCTGGACGCGCTGCTGCGCTCGTACGAGGACGATGTGGCCCGCCTGCGCGCCATCGAAGGCGACCTGCAGGCGCTGGGCGCGGACTCGGCGCGCTCGCCCGTGCTGCGCGATCCCGACCGCGTGGGCGAGGCCGAGGCGCTGCTGGTGAGCGCCCGCGCCGCCGCCGAGCGCAAGGCCGAAGAGGTGGAGCGCGCCCGTCCGCAGGTGGACCGCTGGTACTTCAACGCGGAAAAGACGGCGCTGCACTGGCTGGCGCTGGAAGACCGCGTTGTCGAGGAGCTGGCCTGAGATGGCGATCAAGGGAAACCTCAGGGAGGCCAGCCTTCCCGACGTGCTGCAGCTGCTGGCGATGGGGCAGAAGACCGGCTGCCTGTCGCTGACGGACCGCAGCAACTTCGGCTACGTGTACTTTGACCGCGGGCGCATCACCTACGCGTCCATCGTCAACCGGCGCGACCGGCTGGGCGACCTGCTGGTCAAGAATGGGCTCGTCACGCCGCAGGCGCTCACCAGCGCCGTCGACGAGCAGGGGCGCGACCCGCGCAGCCGCCTGGGCGAAATCCTCATCCGCCAGGGCGCGCTCACCCGCGAGCAGCTGGAGCAGTACATCCGCATCCAGATCGAGGAAGCGGTCTACTACCTCTTCACCTGGACGCAGGGCACCTTCAACTTCGAGGCGGAGCAGCGCCCGGAAGAAGGCGCCATGCTGGTGAGCATCAACCCCGAGAACCTGCTGCTCGAAGGCGCCCGCCGCATCGACGAGTGGAGCCTGATCGAAAAGAAGATCCCGTCGCTGGACCTGGTGTTCGAGGTGGACCGCGCCAAGCCGGTCGCCGACGTGGAGCTTTCGGACGAGCAGCGCAAGATCCTTCCGCTCGTCGATGGCAAGCGCAGCGTGCAGGAGCTGATCGACGAGTCGGGGATGGTGGAGTTCGACGTGGGCAAGGCGCTGTTCGGGCTGATCCAGGCCGGGTTTGCGCACCCCGTGGGCCGCCGGCAGCAGCAGGTGAAGGAGGTGCCGCAGGCGCGCATCGACGAGCACCGCAACCTGGGGATCGCCTTTTACAAGACGGGGATGTACGACGAGGCCACGCGCGAATTCCGCCGCGTGGCCGAGCTGCAGCCCCGCAACCTGGACGCGCGCTTTCACCTGGCGCTCATCGGCCTGCGCAAGGGCGACGACCGCTTCGCGCTCCGCTACCTCAAGGAAGTGGTGGAGCTGGGCGGCGGGCGCGCCGGCGTGTTCCAGGCCATGTCGCTTTCGCTGGAGCGGCTGGGGCGCTTTCAGGACGCGCGCTTTGCCAGCGACGAGGCGGTGCGGCTGGCCCCCGCGCGGCCGCAGGTGCTGCTGTCGCGCGCCATTCTGATGCTCAAGAGCGGCGACGTGGTGGCCGCGGGCGAGGCGTTCACCCGCTACCGCGAGGTGCTGGGCGAGCGCCGCGCCCCCGCCTCGTACTACGCCTTCGCCCTCCTCTGCCACGCCAGCACGGGGGACGTGGAAACGGCGGTCAAGCTGGGCGAGGAAGGGATCGCTCTGCACCCCCACAGCGCCCCCGTGCACCTGCACCTGGGCGCCGTGCAGGAGCGCAAGGGCGACTGGGAGCGCGCGGAGGCGCTGTACCGCCGCGCCACGGAGGAGGACCGCGAGTCCGCCCCGGCGCACAAGGCGCTGGGCGACGCGCAGTACCGCCGCGGCGCCTACGACGAGGCGGCGGAATCGTACAACCGCGCCGTGCGCCTCAACCCCAAGCTGGGCGACGACGTGTACTTCCGGATGGGGAACATTCACTACAAGCGGATGGAGCGCACCCAGGCGGTGGAGCTGTGGCGCCGCGCGCTGGAGCTGAACCCGCAGAACTCCGTGGTCCGCACCAACCTGGAGCTGGTGGAGAGCGTTCTGAAATGAACACGCCCCAGCCCGGGTTCAGCCTTCCCATGGAGGGCGACGACGAAGAACTGGAGAAGCTGAAGCGCAAGATCGAGCGCGACCGCGGCTTCAACTGCCAGTTCTACAAGGAAAAGTGCCTGCGGCGCCGCATCGCCGTGCGCATGCGCGCGCGCGGCCAGCACTCGTTTGCGGAGTACTCGGCCCTGCTGGACCGCGACGCGGGGGAGTACGACCACCTGCTGGACACGCTGACCATCAACGTCACCAAGTTCTTTCGCAACGTGGAGACGTGGCAGGCCATCGAGCAGCAGGTGCTGCCCACGCTGTTCGAGGGGCGCGGCCCGGTGCGGGTGTGGAGCGCGGGCAGCGCGAGCGGCGAGGAGGCGTACACCTGCTCCATGCTCACCCGCGACTGGCTGGCGCGCGAAGGCCGCTCCGGCGAGGCGTCGCGGCTGCAGATCACGGGAACGGACATCGACCGGCGCAGCCTGGACGCGGCGCGGCTGGGCGAGTACCCGGACCTGAGCATGGGCGAAACGCCGCCCGACGCGCTGCGCCGCTGGTTCACCGGCGGGCCGCCCTGGACGCTGCGCCCCGAGGCCAAGCAGAACGTGAGCTTCGAGCGCCGCGACCTCATCAGCGGCGAGCCGCTCAGCGGACAGCAGCTCATCTTCTGCCGCAACGTGGTGATCTACTTTGACCGCGAGATCCAGGAACTGCTCTTCAAGCGCTTTTACGACGCGCTGGCCCCGGGCGGCTTTCTGGTGATGGGCAAGGTGGAAACGCTGATCGGCGAGGCGCGGCTGCTCTTCAAGCCGGTGAACAACCGCGAGCGCATCTTTCGCAGGCCCGCATGAACCGCAGCAACGCGACGTACGTCAAGGTGGCGCAGCACGCGGTGGGCGGGGCTGACGACCTTCTGGTCACGCTGGGGCTGGGCTCCTGCGTGGCCATCGTGCTGCACGATCCGGAGGCCAACGTGGGGGGGCTGGCGCACGTGCTGCTGCCGGAGCCCGCGCTTTCGCGCGACCGCAGCAACGAAAGCAAGTTCGCCAGCACCGCCGTTCCCCTGCTCATTCAGGAGATGGCGCGGCGCGGCGCCCGCCCGGGCCGGCTCAAGGCGCGGCTGGTGGGGGGCGCGGCCATGTTCCAGACGCTCATGGTGCCCGGCTCGCTCAACATGGGCGAGCGCAACATCCGCGCGTCGCGCGAGGCGCTGGGCAAGGCGGGGATCCCCATCCTGGGCGAGGAGGTGGGGGGCGACTACGGCCGCTCGGTGCGCTTTGCCGTGGGGCAGGGAACCACGACGGTGACCAGCGTGGGCAGGGCCGATGTCGTTCTCTGACCGCCGCACCGTGCTGGTGGTGGACGACAGCGCCTTCATGCGCCGCGTCATTACCGACATCCTGAGCCGCACGGACGAGTTCCGCGTGGTGGGCACCGCGCGCGACGGGCACGACGCGCTGCGCAAGGTTCACCAGCTGAACCCGGACCTGGTGACCATGGACGTGGAGATGCCCGGGCTGGACGGGCTGGCCGCGCTCGGGTACATCATGAGCGAAACGCCGCGGCCGGTCGTCATGCTCTCCGCCTACACCACGGAGCGGGGCGAGGCCACCATGCGCGCGCTGGACTACGGCGCGGTGGACTTCGTGGCCAAGCCGTCCGGCACCATCTCGCTCAACCTGGACACGGTGAGCGACCGGCTGCTGGACGCCCTGCGCGCCGCGGCCTCGGCCAACCTGTCCGTGCTCCCCATGCGGATGGGGCGCCGCGCCGCCGCGCTTCCCGCGCCCGCGCCGCCCTCCGCCCCCGCGGGCGGGAGCGCGTCCATGCCCGTGGCGCCCCCGCTGGCCCCCGCGGCCGAGCG
>NZ_DASVTX010000468.1:0-3975 GCF_036387355.1 Longimicrobium sp. | reverse complement strand
CGCCCGAGCGGGCCAGAAAAGTCTGAAGCCGAAGCGGTTCCCCGCGCTTAACGAATCCCGGCTGCATCGCCATGTGTTTCCTCGACAGGTTCCCGGCGCGCTAGCACCACGGGCAGCTCCTCGGAGCGCGGAAGGTCCGCGAGGCTCCGGAAGCCGAAATGCTCCAGAAAAAACTGCGTCGTGCCGTACAGCAGGGGGCGCCCCAGCCCCTCGCCGCGGCCCACGACCTCGATCAACCCACGTTCCTGCAGCGTCTTGAGCACGCCGCCCGCGCCCACGCCGCGGATCTCCTCCACCTCCGCGCGCCCCACCGGCTGGCGGTAGGCCAGGATGGCGAGCGTTTCCAGCGCCGGCCCGCTCAGCCGCTGCGCGGTGGGGACGGAGTCGAAGCGCTCCAGCACCGGCGCGTACTCCGGGCGGGTGAGGAGCTGATAACCGCCGCCGACCTCAAAGACGGTGAACGCGCGCCCCTCGCGGTCGTACTCCGCGCGCAGTTCGGCGATGGCGGCCTCCACCCCTTCCTCGTCCAGATCCTCGTCCGCGCGGGCCAGGTCGGCGGGCGCCAGCGGGCTTTCGCTGGCGAACAGCAGCGCCTCGATCACCCGGCTGGCGCGCATCACGGCTGCGCCTCCGCCTTGGCGCGGTAGATCCACAGGGCGGAAAAGGGCGACGTCTGCTTCACCTGCACCACGCTGCGCTTGGCCAGCTCCAGGCAGGCCAGCAGCGAGGCGACCGCGTGAATGCGCGTGCCCCACGGCGCCACCACCTCCGCGAACTCCACCCGGCGCGACCGGTCCAGCAGCGCCAGGATCTCCTGGATCTTGTCTTCCATCTTCACCTCGCGGCCGCGCACGTGGTGAATGGTTTCCGGCGCGTTCAGCCGCTCACCCAGCAGGCGGATGGCCGTCCACACCTCGCTCCACTCCGTCTGCAGCGGCAGGTCGGCCAGGCGCGGGGCCGGGCGCGCCTCCACGTAGCCCCGCCCGTACATGCGCGCCCGCTCGCGCTCGGCGCGCTCCATCACCCGCGCGGCGTCGCGAAAGTGCTCGTACTCCAGCAGGCGCCGCACCAGGTCGGCGCGCGGGTCCTCCGCCTCGTCGTCGTCGCCGCGGCGGGGAAAGAGCATCTGGGCCTTGATGCGCACCAGCGTGGCCGCCATCTCCAGAAACTCCCCCGCCCGCTCCAGCTCCAGCCGCTCCACGTTGCGGATGGCGGCCAGAAACTGCTCCGTGATCCGCGCAATGGGGATGTCGAAGATATCGACGTCCTGGTTGCGGATCAGGTGCAGAAGCAGGTCCAGCGGCCCGTGAAACCGCTCCAGGTCCACCGAGAACGGATCCTGGACCGCCGCCGTGTCGGTCAAAGGCTCTGCAGCACGGTGACCACCAGCATGGGATTCGCCGAAACCGCGGGCTCCAGCAGCAGCCGGGTGGGGTGCCAGATCACGGGCGCCATGAACCGCAGCGCGCCCGTAAGCACCAGGATCCACAGGATGATGAAGCCGTACTGGTACAGCTTGCGGTACTCGGCCGCGGCGCGCGCGGGGAGGTAGTGGTACAGCACCCGCGACCCGTCCAGCGGAGGGATGGGAAGCAGGTTGAAGATGATCAGGCCGATGTTGGCGAAGATCCCGTAGAAGAACATGCGCCCCGCGGTAACCGCGGTTTCCGGGACCGTGCCGCCGGCCGGCACCGCGGCGCTCAGGATCCAGAGCGCCAGGGCGAAGACGATGGCCAGGACGGCGTTTGCGGCCACCCCGGCCAGGCTCACCAGAATGTCGCCGCGGCGGTAGCTGCGGAACTTGCGCGGATTGGTGGGCACCGGCCTGGCCCACCCCAGCAGCGGCATTCCGCTCCCGATGGCGAGCGCGGGAAAAAGGATGGTGCCGATCCAGTCCACGTGCGCGGCCGGGTTCATGGTTACCCGGCCCTGCATGTACGCGGTGTCGTCGCCCTGCTTGAGGGCCACCCAGGCGTGCCCGAACTCGTGCGCCGTCAGCGACACGAGCAGAATGGGGAGCGCAAGGACGACGGCCTGCAGATCAAAGGATTCCATACGCGCAAGCTACATGCGGCCCCGGAGGATGTCAAAACGAGCCCGCGCGCGGGGTTGACAATCCTGGAGCGGTGGAGTACAATTCCCGCTTCCTGTTTTGTGTCCCGGAACATACATCGGTGCCGGGCGGCCCCGATTCTTGTTGGAGAAACAACCTTGCCGAACGTCAAGTCCGCCGAAAAGCGGATGCGGACCAACGAGGTCCGCGCCGAGCGCAACCGTCAGTTCCGTTCGCGCCTGCGCACCGCGCTCAAGCGCGTGCGCGCCGCCACCACTGCTGAGGACGCGACGCCGGCGTTCCGCGAGGCTGCGTCGCTGCTGGACCGCGCCGCCCGCAAGCGCATCATCCATCCGAACAAGGCCGCGCGCGCCAAGAGCCGCCTGACCGTCCGGATCGCCGCCCTCGGCTGATTTCCGGTTTTTCGGATTCTGATCATGCCCGCCGCACCGTGAGTGCGGCGGGCATTTTCGTGTCTTGGACGGTGGAAGAGGGAACAGATCGGGCTCTGATATCAGCACCGAGGTGGGCGGCAGGACACCGGTGGGGCGGAAGGTGCCGGCGCGGCAGCGAGGCGGCGCGGACTGCCATCAGGCGCACTGGATCCGTCACATCAGCCGCACCGGCATTCCTCACCCGGCTCGGACTTCGAGTGTCATTCTGAGGGAGGCGCCGCGTCGCACCGTCCGCCACACCAGACTCTGGCGCCGACCGAAGAATCCCGCGCCACCGCATCCCATGCACGCCCGGTTGCGCGCCGCGCTCGGACGCTGCGGGTGCCGCGGAGAGGCTGGAGCACGCCACGCCGGCCCGCGGCGCGGCGGATGCTTCGGTCCGGGATTCTTCAGTCGCGCATGGATCCGGCGCCGGGGTAAGCACGGTGCACGCTCCTTCAGAATGACGCCTCAGCGCCGAGGTGGGCGGCAGGGCGGAGGTGCTGCCGCAGGCGGCGCCTGCGGCGCGAGCGGCGTGAGATGGCACCAGGCGCACCGCGATTCCTCACGTCAGGTGCACCGGGATTCGTCACCCGGCTCGGACTTCGGGTGTCATTCTGAGGGAGGCGCCTCGCCCACCGTCCGCCACACCAAACTTTGGCGCCGACCGAAGAATCCCGCGCCACCGCATCCCATGCACGCTCGATTGCGCGCCGCGCTCGGAGCCCGCGGGTGCTACGGAGAGCCTGGAGCACGCCACGCCGGACTGCCGCGCGGCGGATGCTTCGGTCCGGGATTCTTCAGTCGCGCATGAACGCGGTGCCGGGGAAAGCGCGGCGCACGCTCCTTCAGAATGACGCCTCAGCGCCGAGGTGGGCGGCAGGACACCGGTGGAGCGGAGGTAGCACCGCGGGGCGGCGCGAATTGGCATCAGGCGCACCGGATCCTTCACATCAGCCGCACCGGGATTCCTCACCGGGCCGAACGGCGGGTCGGGGGGGAACCGCGGAGAAAGGATCCGCGAACGGGCGGCCCCGGTGGGAGCCGCCCGTCATCATCCACCCGGACAGCGGACTACTTCCGGAACTCGCCGATGGCGGCGCCGGCAAGGCTGCCCAGAATGGCGCCGAACACCGCGGAAAGGGGATAGCCCAGTTCGCACCCCATCACCTCGGCTCCGCCGCAGTGGTCACGCCCCTCGGTCAGGTAAAAGAGGATGAGGCCGGCCACCGCGCCCAGAAAGCCGCCCGTCCAGATCAGGTCGCCGTCGCTCATCTGCACCGCGGCCGCGGGACGGACCGTGGCGGCGGGCGCGATCAGGCGCGCATCCGTCGGGGCGGCCAAGCGCGGGGACGGAAGAGCCTGCGCGTGCAGCGGGGCGGGGCGGCCGGCCAGCGCAAGGGCAACCGCGGCGGCGGCGGCGAGTCGTTTCAGCATCAGAATCGTGAAGGAGCGTCGGTGGTTGCGGGCCGATGGCCATCGGCAGTA
>NZ_DASVTX010000467.1:0-7317 GCF_036387355.1 Longimicrobium sp. | reverse complement strand
TTCCCCTATGGCATACCTGTTGCACCCCCGCGGCCTCCCATAGCACGGGGAACCCGCAACAGGGGAGGGGACGGATGCAGGACGAACGCAATCTCGGGGGCGGAAGCGGAAGCTCCGGTCTCGGTTCGGCCGGCGGGACGGGGAGCGGCACCGGCGGTCTTGGCGGTGGCGGCAGTCTGTCGGGCGGAACCACGAGCGCCGGAAGCACCGGCGGTCTCGGAAGCACCACGGGCGGCGCGTCCACGTCGGGCGGCAGCACGAGCGGCCTGGGCGGCACCACGGGTGGCGCCTCCGCGTCGGGCGGCAGCACGGGCGGGATGGGTGGCAGCACCGGCGGGCTGGGCGGCGCTTCGGCGGCGGCCGGCGGCACGGGCACCACGACGGGCGGAGCGAATCGCCTGGGCGGGCTGGACCAGCTGCAGAACACGCTGGGCGACCTGGAGCAGCGCGCCGACCAGTTCATGGACCAAGCCGCGGAGCAGCTAGAGAACGCCGCGGACCAGCTGGGCAGCATTGCCGACCGCGTTCCGCAGCGGGGCGTGGGTGCGCGTGCCGGGGCCCTGGGCCACAGCACGGCCGACACGCTGGACGCCGTCGCCCGCTTTCTGCGGGACAACGACACGGCCACGCTGCAGCGCGAGCTGGGAACCATTATCGCCAATCGCCCGCTGAGCACGCTGCTTCTGGCGGTGGGCGCCGGCTTCGTGGTCGGCAAAGTGCTGCGCTAACCCCAGGAGGACGGCATGGCGGAGCTGCATGTAACCCCGGGCCGGACGGGTGACGGACCGGCGCCGGGCGGGTCGGAGCCGGGTCTCGGCGACCTGATCCGGACACTGGCGCAGGACAGCGCCACCCTCGTCCGCCAGGAAGTGGCTCTGGCCAAGGCGGAGCTTCAGGAGAACGTCAAGAGCGTGGCCCGCGACGTCGCCATGGTGGCGGTAGGCGGCGTGCTGGCCCTGATCGGCGTCCTGGTGCTCATCGCGTTCCTGGTGATCGCGGTAGGCGACGCGGTGGATGAATACTGGCTCGGCGCCCTCATTGTGGGCGCGGTGTTTCTGCTGATCGGCGGCCTGCTCGCCCTGAGCAACATGAAGAAGCTCAAGCACGAGAGCGTGGCGCCGACCCGCACCCTGGAAACGATCAAGGAGGACAAGCAATGGCTGCAGAGCGAGATCAAGCAGGCCAAGAAGGATCTGGCATGAGCGGCGCCGGACGCGACAACGCGGGCCTGCGCGCGGGCACCAGCGGTGGGTCCTCCATGGGCGACCGCGGCCTGGGCGACGCCCAGGTGCACTCCGGGCTGCACAGCGGCGGGGGTGACCAGTACTCCGGTCTGGCGTTCGCCGGGCAGGAGCAGGGCGGGGGACGGCTGAGTGGCGCGGCGGGTGCCGTGCGCGACAAGGCCGAGAACCTGAGCGGTGCGGCACGCAACGCGGCCGGCACGGTTGGCGGCGCCGCCTCCACCGCCAAGGAGGCGGTGAGCGGTGTGGGGAGCAAGGCGCGGCAGGTGCTGCAGAACCGCGGCTTTGTGGACCGCATCCGCGAGAACCCGCTCCCCGTGCTGGGCGTGGCCTTTGCCCTCGGCTTCATTCTGGCCGGCAACGACGACGCCGACGACGGCCGTCCGCTCACGCCGGCCGGCCGCGCACGCCGCGAGCTGCGCGGCGCGCTGACCGCGGGGCTGAGCGCGGGCATCGCGCAGGGCGCCCGCGGGTTCTTGAACCAGGCCGGCTCGCAGAGCGGCGGGTTTGTGAACGACCTTCTGGAAGGTCTGCTGAGCCGCGTGGGCGGCCAGGCCGAGGCCCTGTTCGGCGGGGGCTCGTCTTCGGGCGGGAGCTCGTCGGCCGGACGCAGCGGCGGCGGCTACGGCGGTTCGGCCCAGGGTGGCCGCACCGGCGGAGCCTCGTCCACGGCGGGCCGCACGGGCGGCTCCACCGGCGGCGCGGGGATGAACCGCGGCACCGGCGGCATGTCGTCGGGCGCGGGGCGCACCGGCGCGGCGGGAACGCACCGGCCGCCCAGCCATCAGGAAAACCTCTGACGGGATGGCCGAGGCCGGCTATCGCGTGACCGGACGGGTGCAGGGAGTGGGGTTCCGCTGGTGGACCCGCTCCCTCGCCACCCGGCTGGAATTGACGGGCACCGTCCGCAACATGCCGGACGGTGCCGTCGTCGTACATGCCCGAGGAGCGGAGGACACCCTCGCGCGTTTCCATGTGGAACTCGCCGACGGACCGCCGGGCGCCCGCGTGGATTCCGTGCAGCCGCTCCCGTTCTCAGCGGCGGGGGTGGTCGACGGCGAGTTCGTCATCCTTCGCTGAAATCCGAAACAAATCCGAACAAATCCGGCTCGCGAGATTGCGTTCTGGCGCAAGATCGCATTCCTGGGAATCCTCCGGGCTGACTACGGGACTCCCGCGCGGGAAAACGCATTCTCGCCCAAAATCCGGATCCGGGCTGCCGGAACAGCGGCTCAGACGATGTTCCACGTGGAACAGGCCGGCTTCCGCATGGAGGCCGGCCTGTTTCGTCTGCCACATGGCAAGCTGGACGATAATCTACTCTGGACCCGCGGACACCCGGCCCGGTGTGCGGTCCGCCGTAGCACGGGCGGTGCGGACCACCTCGGCGGGGTAGCCCGCGAACTCCAGCAGGGTGAGCGCATTGCGCGTGGAGGCGGCGCCGGGGCGCAGCAGGTAGTCGAAGCAGAGCTCCCCGTTCTGCACCTCTTCGCGAAAGTGCCAGAACTCCCATCCGTCGCCCAGCAGGTCCAGCAGCTCCAGATCGTGCGTGGACGCCATCACCAGGTGCGGGCCCGCGTTCAGGTACTCGAGCACGCCCCGCGCGGCGGCCACCCGCTCCACCGTGTTGGTTCCCCGAAAGATCTCGTCCAGCACGAACAGGTGCTGCGGCCCCGTGGCGGCAACGGCCAGCAGCTCTCCCACCGCGTGTACCTCCGCCTGAAAGTAGCTGCGCCCCTCCATCAGGTCGTCGCGCCGGCCGATGAAGCTTCGCACGGCCAGCACGGGTGCCCGGTAGCCCGCGGCGGTGCAGGTGTACATCGTTTGTGCGAGGATGGCGTTCAGCGCCAGCGCCCGGATGAACGTGGTCTTGCCCGACGCGTTGGAGCCGGTGATGAGCAGGCTGTGGTCGTCCAGCCGCAGGTCGTTGGGGGTGCCCTCCGGCAGCAGGGGGTGGCGAAGGCCGTGCACCTCGATCCGCTTCTGCGGCGCCACCAGCTCCGGCGTGCACGGCGATGCCAGTCCGGCGCGCCACGACGCGACCGCCAGGGGCGCATCCACCCGGCCCACGGTCTCGTGAATCAGGCGCACATCCCCAGTGCGCGCGACGAGCTGCGCGGCGGAGAGTGCGTACGCGTTCACATCCAGCAGCGTGATCACGTTCACGTACGCCACCACGGAGCCCGCGAGCTCGTCCGGCGACTCGAAGCGCAGGTACCCGCTGGTGCGGCGCAGGCGGTCGCACCGGGCGAGCGCCGCACGCAGTTCCTCCACCGAATCCGTAGGCAGCACGCCGGGCGCGGCGGCGAGGGCGTCGGCCACGGCGAACAGTTCCCGCAGCGCGCGCACGGGCTCCACCAGCGCCGCGATGCCCTCCCGGTGCCGCTGCTGCAGCGTCAGGTTGATGAGGATCGTGGAGCCGAGCACCGCCGCGCCCGCTGGCGGAGCGACGAAAAAGAGCGCGATGCCGAGGGCCGCCGCCAGCGGCAGCAGGGGAAACAGACGGTGCCCGCGAGGGAGGGGCGGCAGCTCGTCCAGGAACAGGTTGGGGAGCGCGGCGGCCGAGCGGGACTGCAGCCCCACGAGCGCGCGCTGCGCGGCCCGGCGCAGGCCGGGGTCGTCCGCAAAGCGCCGGACCTCGTCATCCAGCTCGCGCAGTGCCGCGGGATCGGGGAGCGGGGTGCGCAGCTGGTGATACAGAAACTGCTGCCCGGTGACGGTGCGGGTGTGATCCATCCAGGCGAACAGCTCATCCCCATCCAGGTCGTCCCACGTCCCGTCGTCCACCCACGGGCCGCCCTCCAGCTCCAACCGCCGATGGTGATACGGGGCGATGAGCGCCAGGTCGCCGGGCCGCTCGCGGGGGGCGCCCCAGCGGTCGTTGGCGGCGCGGGCGGCGGCACGGGCCCGGAGCTCGTTGCGCAGCGCGACGAAGCCCACCAGCGCAACGGCCGCGGCGAGCACCGCGGCAGCAATGGACGGCACGGATGACATCGGGGTCAGGCTTTGGGGGACGGCAGGGAGGGAGGGCGTGCGGACGGGCTACTTGCCCACGCAGAAGGAGCCGAAGACGCGGTCCAGCACGTCGTCCACGCTCACGACGCCCACCAGGTCTTCCAGCGCGCCGGCGGCGGCGCGCAGGTGCGTGGCGGCGAACTCCATGGGCACCTCGTCGTCCAGCGCGGCGACAAAGCCGGCGATCTCCTCCCGCGCCGTGCGCAGCGCGCGAGCATGCCGTTCGCGCGTGACCAGGGGCGCCTCCGCGGGCTCGGCCAGCAGCGCGCCGAACGCCGTACGGAGCAGCGCCTCTCGGAGTTCCGGCAGCCCGGCGCCGGTGGAGGCGGAGACGTGGATCCCGTCCCCGTGATCCGTGGCCGGGTCCTCCCGCCGGTCCGCCTTGGTGCGGACCAGGAGCGTGCGCCCGGAGGGGAGCGTCGCGAGAAACAGCGTCTCCTCGTCATCCAGCGGCCGCCCCGCTTCGGCCAGCACGAGCACCAAGTCCGCGGCGGAGAGGTAGCGACGAGCCACCTCGATCCCCATCCCCTCCACCACGTCGTCCGTGGTGCGCAGGCCCGCCGTGTCGACAAGGCGGAACGGGTAGCCCTGGATGGAAAGGGTGGACTCCAGCGCGTCGCGCGTGGTGCCCGGGATGTCGGTCACGATGGCGCGCTCCGTCCCCAGCAGCGCGTTGAACAGCGACGACTTGCCCGCGTTCGGCCGGCCGGCCAGCACGGTGAGCGCGCCGTCCCGCAGCAGCTCGCCCTCCGGCGCGGTGCGGAGCAGGGCATCCAGCCGCGCGATCAGCTCCTGCGCCGAGGCGCGGATGCGGGCGGGGGGAACGGGCGGCTCGTCTTCCTCCGGAAAATCGATGGCGTAGGCGATGAGCGCCTCGGTGCCGATCACCGCGTCGCGCAGGTCCGACACGCGGCGGGAGAGGCCGCGCTCCATCTGGTGGACGGCGGCGCGGTGCAGGGCGGGGGAGCGCCCGTCGATGAGGTCGGCGACGGCCTCGGCCTGCAGCAGGTCCAGCCGGCCGTTCAGGTACGCTCGGCGGGTGAACTCCCCCGGCTGGGCGGGGCGCGCGCCCGCGGCGAACAGTGCGTCCAGCACCAGCTGCGGCGTAAGCACGCCGCCGTGCGTGGCGATCTCCACGGTGTCCTCGCCCGTGTAGCTGCGCGGGGCGGGGAACCAGGTCACCAGCGCGCGGTCCAGCAGTTCGCCCGATTCCGGGTGACGGATGGCGGCCAGGCGTTGCAGGCGCGGCTGCGGATCGTTCAGCGCGGGAGCGATGCGGCGCAGCACGTCCGCGGCGCCGGGGCCAGAGAAGCGCAGCACGGCCACCGCGCCTCGCCCCTGCGCCGTGGCGATCGCCGCGATGGTATCCGCCGAAAGAAGAGACGAGTTCATGCCGGATGATGGCGGCGAACCGGCCGCGTGGAAAGGTGTTCGTAGCTGTGAGCGCCGCTCGCGTTTCCGCGCGGTCCCGGAGTGGCCTCCACCATGTAAAAAGCGGAGGTACAGAGGAACAGAGAACTGCCAGAGATACAGAGGACGGATCAGGGTTCCTCTGTTCCTCTGGGCTTTTCTCTGTTCCTCTGCAATTTCGCTGTTTCAGGGAAGCGTCGACACGAAACGATGGCCGGCGCTGGAAGAGTAATCCGGAATACGAAGCGCCCGCCCCGGGATCCGGAGCGGGCGCCGATTCGTTCAGCCGCGGAGCGTCACTTTTTCCGGCGGCGGGCGGGGATGGTGTGCATGGACGACATCTTGGCGCTCTGCCTGGCCTGCGCCTCCTTTTCCGCCTTCTGCGCTTCCGTGACCCGGCGCCGCTCCTTGGCGATCAGCACCTGCTGCGGGAACGAGGCGATGTTGGTGGCCGCATAGTACAGGTTCAGCCCCGACGGCATGGCGAAGAACACGAAGCCCATCATGAGCGGCATGGTGTACATCATCATCCGCGTCTGCTCGTTCTGCTCCATCCCGCTCAGCTTGGTGCTCACGTACTGCAGCCCGAACATGCTGAACACCAGGAACAGCGGCAGGATGTAGAACGGATCCCGCAACGACAGGTCCGGCAGCCAGGCGAAGTGCTCGCCGCGGAACTCGATGGCGCTCTGGAACACGAAGAAGAGCGTGATGAGCACCGGCATGGGAATCAGCATCGGCACGCACCCGGTCATCATCGAAAGCGGGTTCACGCCCAGTTCCGAGTACAGCGCCATCATGGCCCGGTTGAGCGCGGCCGGATCGTCCTTGTGCTCGTCCTGCAACGCCTTCATGCGCTCCTGCAGAACGGGCTGCACGGCCATGTTCTTCATCTGCGACCGCATGGCCCGGGCGTTCAGCGGCCACGTCACCAGGCGGACCAGGAAGCCGAAGATGACCAGCACCCAGCCCCAGTGCAGCCCCAGCGTGGTGTGCATGGCATTCAGCAGCCAGAGCACGCCGGCGCTGATGGGGCGCACCACGGGGCGCAGCCAGCGGTACCCGTACGGCTGCACCTCTTCCAGCTGATGGCCCACCGCCGCCAGCCGCGCGTGCTGCAGCGGCCCCAGGTACGCCTGCTGGCTGAACCCGCCGTCGGCTCCCAGCGGCTGCACCGCGCGGGCGCGGGCGCGCGGCGAGATGAGCGTGTCGGCGCCGATGGTGTAGGTCACGTCCTTGGACGGATCCATCAGCACGCGGGTAAAGCTGCCCCGGTCGTCGTTCAGCAGGGCGATGAGGAAGTAGCGGTCCTTGATCCCCGCCCAGCCCAGCGGGCCGGCGAGGGTGTCCGGCGCCTGGATGCCGCGCAGGGGAATGCGCTCCACCCGCTCCTGGTTCCACCCCACCACGTTCAGTTCGCGCGCCGTGCCGTGGTCCTTGGCGTCGTGCGGCGCCATTCCCGTCCCCAGCTCGGTAACGAGCTGCGCCCCGCGCGGCGCGCCCAGAAAGCGGCCGCGGATGCCGACCAGGTAGCCGTCCGCGTGAAAGGTGTAGGTGATCTCCTGCCGCACCGGGCCCGCGTTGGCGCTCACGAAGGTGAGCTCGCGCGGCCGGTCGCCCTCGCGCAGGTCGATGGACGCGGCGCTGGCGG
>NZ_DASVTX010000466.1:0-1616 GCF_036387355.1 Longimicrobium sp. | reverse complement strand
TGAGGTTCTCGCGATCCTGAACCGGGTGGCGCCCGGCGACCGTCCCTGGCAGGGCGTGCTGGGGCCCTCCGGCGGCACGCAGCGCGGCGCGGTGGCGGCGCGCGCGCCGGTCGCCTTTGCCGCGCCCTTCGCGGGGCACGTGGCGTATCCGGATTCCGCCGCCAACCTCGTTCCGCCGGACGCACCCGCCTCCGCCCGCGAGGCCGCCGCGCGCCGCGCCCAGGAGGGCGTGCCGACGGTGGGCGCGATCGCGCAGCTGGGCGGGCGGCGCCTGCTGGCGGTGACGGTGGACCTGGAGTGCTGCGGCGGCCCGGGCGGGCCGGCGGACCGGCTGCGGCGCATCGAGGCCGGCGTGCTGCGCGACCGCATCCGCGAAACCCTGCGCGCTGGCGGGGTGGACGGGATCATCGTCGCGGGCGACTACAACCTGGTGGGCTCGCCCGAGCCGGTGGAGCTGCTGGCCGCCGCGTCGGACACGGACGGCTCGCGCCTGGCCATCGCCCAGACGCGCCGGCTGGACGGGCTCTCTATGGCCACGTGGGAGCAGGCCGGCGACCGCTTTACCCCCGGGAGGCTGGACTACGTGCTGGTGGGGGATGCGGCGCTCACCATCCTGCGCAGCTTTCCCTTCAACTCGGGTGACCTTTCCCGCCGCTGGCGCGTGCACCACGGGCTGGACGCGGAAACGTCGCACCGCGCCACGGACCACCTGCCCGTGGTCACCGACCTGCGCTGGACGGGCGGATGATCGTTCGCCTCGCCCTCGCGGAGCTCCGCAACCGGCCCGGCCGCGCGCTCTTTCTGCTGGGCGGATACGCGCTGGGCGTGGCGGTTATGGTGGTGCTGCTCGCCGTGGGCGAGGCCATGCTGAACCAGGCGCGCGACCGCGAACTGGTGGGCGGCGGCGACATCGTGGTGGTTCCCGCCGGCATCAGCGCGGAGATGCTGAAGTCGGGCGGCGTGTCGTCGCTGTTCCTGGGGATCGACCACGCGCGCTTTCTGCACCGCAACCTGCTGGAGTCGCCGCGCGGGCGCGAGCAGCTGGGGATCGCCGCCGTTTCGCCGCTGCTGGACGGCAAGCAGGTGGAGCTGTACGCGGGCGGGCGGCGCATCTCCGCGATCGCGTCGGGAGAGATCCCGTCGCGGGCCGCGCAGGCGGGCGCGGTGCCGGTGCTGCTGAGCGGCGGGTGGCGGGATTCGGATGCGGACCGACGCTGGCTGAACCCCTCGCCGGACGAGCTGTACCGCGAAATCGACCGTTTTCACGTTCCGCCCGTGCGCGACAGCACCTGGGCGGAGTGGCACTACTTCAACGTGGTGCTCAGCGAGCAGCGGTGGATGTACGTCACCCTCATGGTGGCGGGTGAGGTGGGCGTGCCCGGGCGCTGGGGCGGCCGCATCCTCATCACTGTGCGCGAGGCGGATGGCACGCACCGATCGCTGACGCGCGACCTGCCCGGCGACCAGGTGCGGTTCGACACCGCGTCGCCGGACCTGCGCTTTGGCGACCGCGCGTTCGTGCGGATGAGCGATGGCGTGTACCGCGTGGCCGCGGATGCACCCGGGGTGCGCGTGGACCTTCGCGTGACGCCCGCGCCGCGCCGCTACTTTCCACC
>NZ_DASVTX010000465.1:0-14681 GCF_036387355.1 Longimicrobium sp. | reverse complement strand
GAGCGCTTTGACGTGGAAAGCTACATGCGCACGGTGGCCGCCCTCGTCGCCGGCACGCCGCGCCGCCCCGCGGCGGCGGAGTAGGGCGCCGCGGGCCCATGGACCCGTATACCGATTTCTTCCCCGGCCGGCCGGCGGGGGCCCCGTACCGGAACAGGACAAAACACTTGGCATCCGGGGGGCGCCGCCACCCCGGGGACGAGCCGCGAATCTGCGGTTCCCGGCCCGTGCAGCCGGCGCCCGCTGCGGCGCCGGAAGGGCAGAAAGCGCGGGCCGTGCAACCGTCGCAGATCCATTGCCGGTGTGGGGCCGGATGCAACCGTCCATTTGGGGCTATCGCGTTTCAGAAATCTGCGGACGCCGATCTGGGCGGACAGCCCATCTGCTGTAGCCGCAAGCGGTTCCGGCAACTCGGCTTAGGGTTGCGGCGCGGCCGGCGGTGTCCAATCCGGGGGGGCGGAAGACTTGCGCAAATGCCACCTTCACTCTACCGTATACAGCCTCACACCGAACAGTTGATCGAACGACCGGCATTCCGGTCACGGCCAGTCGCAAGCCGGTCTGTCACGATCTCGCAACCTGTACGTTCTTCAACAGGTTACGGCACACGCCGCGAGAGGCTGCCCCGGTTCGGATCCGCCTCTTTCGCGCTCTCCGGTGCGCGCGCGGCCCGCGAGGGCTTGATCCAGATGTTTGTCCACCCCTCGAAGGAGGTTCAATCCACCGCTCCTCTGTGTTGTCCGGCATGGGGACCGCCCCGCGGCCCCGTGTGTTCCGCAAGTACCCTAACGACTGGGACTACATGATGTTCTCCGTCCGGATGCGATCCATCTTGTCCCTTGCGGCAGCCGCGCTGCTGCTCGGGGCGCCTGCGGCACTGAGTGCCCAGGCACGCACCACCATCACGGGAACGGTGCGCGGGCCCAACGGCCAGCCCGTCTCGTCGGCCCGCGTCGTGGTTGCGGGCACCACCACCGGCGCGCTGACCGACAACACCGGCGCCTACCGCCTGGGCGTCAGCGGCGCCTCGGGGAGCACGGTCACCCTGCGGGCCAGCGCCATCGGCTACGGCACGCAGTCGGCCACGGTGACCCTGAACGGGGCCACCCTGACGCAGAACTTCCAGATCGCCGAGCAGGCGCTGGCGCTTGACGCCGTCGTGGTGACGGGCTCGCCCACCGGGCAGGCCACCCGCCGCGAAGTGCCCAACTCGGTGAGCACCATCCGCACGGCCGAGGTCGTGGAGAACAACTCCGCCATCACCAACGTCACCGCCGTGCTGCAGTCGCGCGTGCCGGGCGTGCAGGTGATGACGCAGTCGGGCACCGAGGGCACCTCGCCCCGCGTGCGCATCCGCGGCATCAGCTCCATCAACGCCGGCTCCTCGCCCATCTACGTGATCGACGGCGTGCGCATGAACGGCGCGAGCCAGACGATCTTCGGCGTGGGCGGCGCTTCGCAGTCCGCTTCGGACGCGATCCACCCGGCCGACATCGAGAGCATCGAGGTCATCAAGGGCCCCGCCGCCTCGACGCTGTACGGCGCCGACGCCGCCAACGGCGTGATCAGCATCACCACCAAGAAGGGCCGTGCCGGCCAGCAGCGCATTCAGGTGCTGGGCCGCGTCTCCTACGGCGAGCAGGAGTTCCACGGGCGCACCTTCACCAACTACACGCTCTGCACGCAGGGCCGCGTGGACAGCGCCGGGCGCAACATCGTCAACACGACGTACCCGGGCTGCGCGGGCGTGACGCCCAACAACTACATCACGTCCGACCTGCTCCGCTCGGATCCGGGCGCGCTGCGCACGGGCCAGCTGCGCACCTACTCGGTGAACGCCACCGGCGGCGGCGAGCGCTTCGGGTTCTTCCTGAGCGGCAACATGGACGACAACAGCGGCGTCGTCTACAACAACGAGTTCAGCCGCATCTCGGGCCGCGCCAACTTCACCGTGGCGCCCTCCGACAAGCTGGACGCCAACGTCAACATCGGCTACGCGCGCACGGAAAACACCCTGCCGCTGTCCGACAACGCGTCCAGCGGCCTTACGCGCAACGCGAACCGCGCCACGCCGGGCCGTCTGAACCCGTACCAGGTGGGCTGGCTCAACCTGAGCCCCGCCGAGATCAACGCGTTCGACAACCGCACCGAGGCCGACCGCTTCCTGCTGTCGGGCATCGTGCGCTGGCAGCCGTTCACCTGGTTCCAGAACCGGCTCGCCGGCGGTTTTGACTACAACAGCCGCACCAGCCAGGAGTTCTACGCCCGCGACGAAGTCGGCGTTGCGCAGTCTCCGCAGTGCGGTGCCGGCCGCTGCCCCTTCGGCCTGACGGCCGCCACGGGCCTGCGCCAGCAGATCCGCCCGCTGGACCGCCTGTACACGGTGGACTATGCGGGTACCATCACCAACGACCTGCCGCGCGACTTCTCGTCGACGCTTACGTTCGGCAGCCAGCTGATCTCCACCCGCTTCGGCTACATCCAGGGCACCTCGTACGGCTTCGCGCCGGGCAGCGTGACCCTGCTGGGCACCGGCTCCACCAACACCGGCAACGAAACCTACCAGGACCAGCGCACGATCGGCTTCTTTGCGCAGGAGACGGTGGGCTGGCGTGACCGGCTGTTCCTGACGGCGGGTCTGCGCAACGACCGCAACTCGGCGTTCGGCAGCGAGCAGGAGTACGCGCTGTACCCCAAGCTGGGCGCTTCGTACGTGATCTCGGAAGAGCCCTTCTTCAACGTGCCGGGCGTGGACCAGTTCCGCCTGCGCGCGGCGTGGGGCCGGGCCGGTAACGCGCCCGCGCCGTACTCGGCCGAGCAGACCTTCGTTCCCAGCGCCGTGATCACCAACGAGGCCGGCGCGGTGGTGGGCCAGGGCTTCTTCGCCAACACCTACGGCAACCCGAACCTGGCGGCCGAGCAGGGCGAAGAGTACGAGCTGGGCTTTGACGGTTCGCTGCTCAACGGCCGCGTGGCGGTGGACTTCACGTACTACAACAAGACCACCAACGACGCGCTGATCCCCGTTCCCAACCCGCCCTCCGGCGGCTTCCCGGGCGCGGTGAACCAGAACGTGGGCACCATCAACAACCGCGGCACCGAGCTCACCCTGAGCCTTCTGCCCATCGAGGCGCGCAACTTCACGTGGGAAAGCCGCATCACGGGCTCCACGCTGCGGAACCGCCTGGTGAGCTTCGGCGGCGTTCGTTCGGACCCGATCTTCTCGGGCTTCAGCGTGGCCGGCACGGGCGTGATCCTGGCCGAAGGCCGTCCGCTGGGCCAGCTGTTCGGCACGGTTCCGTCGCTTGACGCCAGCGGCAACATCCGCCGCGGCACCCCCACGGCGAACTTCCCGCGCGGCGCCATCATCGCCAACGACACGGTGTACTTCGGCGGCTCGCTGCCCACCAACACCCTGTCGTGGGACAACAGCTTCCGCATCATGCGCAACCTGCGCCTGGGCTTCCAGTTCGACCGTCAGGGCGGCGGGTACCAGCTGAACCTCACGCGGCGCACGCGCACCATGGACCGTCTGGTGCAGGAAGTGCTTCTGCGAAGCACCTCCTCGCAGGCCGACTCGCTGGTGTACGACATGAAGCTCACGGGCGGCGGTGCCCAGTACATCGAGAAGACCGACTTCGTGAAGCTGCGCGAGGTTTCGGCGAGCTACTCGCTCCCGTCGCGCTTCACGCAGCGCTTCGGCACGGACGGCGTGGTGTTCTCGCTGGCGGGCCGCAACCTGTTCACGTGGACGGACTACACCGGCGTGGATCCCGAGGTCAACGCCGACAACAGCGACTTCCTGCTGGCCGAGACCAACGCGGTACCGCCCTCGCGGCGTGTCACGGCGTCGATCACCGTCCGCTTCTAAACACGTAAACGGAAGAGATCATGCGAGTTTCACTCTCCGGGAAGGCTTCCGCCCGCGCCCTGCTGGTCTTCGGACTGGCAGGTGTGGCGGCCGGGTGCAACTCCCTGCTGGACGTGGACAACCCGGCTACCTACGCCGCCGAAGACCTGAACGACCCCGCGGTCGTTCCGGTGCTGGTGAACGGCGTGGTGGGCCGGTTCCAGGCCGCCTACGACGACCTCGCGCTCATCAGCGCGGTGGTGACCGACGAGGCGGTGACGGGCAACAACTTCGAGACGGTGCAGCGCATTGACCTGCGCCAGATCGACAAGATCAACTCCGGTCCCGAAGTGTACCCGCCGCTGGAGTTCACCCGCGCGGCGGCGGACAGCTTCGAGGCGCGCCTGCGCCGCATCGGGCCCGACACGGCGGACCGCTCGCTGGGCCTGGCCCGGGTGCAGGCCTACGGCGCGCTGACCTACGCGCTCATGGGCGAGTTCCTGTGCGAGGCGCCGGTGGATCCCAAGCAGGCCGCGGTGTCGTCGGACTCGCTGTTCCGCATCGCGATCACCCGCGCCAACAGCGCCATCGCCACGGCGACGGCGTTCCGGGCGGCGGGCGGACTTGCGGCGCGCGCGGACTCGATGATCAACTTTGCCCGCGTGACGGCTGCGCGCGCGCACCTGAACCTGGGCGAAAAGGCCCAGGCGGCGGCGTTCGCGGCGCAGGTGCCCCTGGCGTTCGAGATGCGTTCGTTCTACGACATCACGAACAGCAACAACGTTTTCCAGGCGTCGGCGATTGGCTCGCAGCGCAACCTGGGCGTGGACATCGCGTTCCGTAACCTGAACGACGTGCGCGTCCGCTACAACCTGGCGGGCGGCACGGGCCACGACGCGGCCACGGTGCTGTTTGCCCCGTTCCAGCCGCCCTCGTTCAGCGGCTTCGTGAGCACCGGCGCGGTGGGCACGGGCGCGGCGTTCACCCGCGAGGCTTCCATCCGGATCTCGTCGGGCCTCGAGGCGCGCTACATTCAGGCTGAGGCCGAGGGCCGGAACGCGGCGAACATCGCGTTCCTGAACACGCGCGCGCAGGCGGGCGTGTACGCCGGGCAGCCGGTGCTGGCGGCCGGCGCGTCGGATGCGGAGTACCTGGCGTTCCTGATCGACCAGCGCCGCCGCGACTTCTTCCTGGACGGCCATCGCCAGGGCGACCTGCGCCGGTACATCCGTCTGTACAACCTGAACTTCTACCCGACCGGCAACCACCCGACCGCGTCGCGTGGAGCCTACGGCACCAGCACCTGCTTCGTTCCGACGCAGGCCGAGATCACGGGCAACCCGAACTACAAGCCCTGATCAAGGCGCCGGCCCGCCGCGCGCGGCGGGCCGGACGGCTGGAAAGACGGAACGGGGGGGCTGCTTATGGCAGCCCCCCCGTTCGCGTTCGCGCGGCCGGGGGACCCGGGCCGGACACGGGCGGCGGCAGATCCTCAGGCGCGCAGCGTGAACGGGGTGCTCGCGGTTCTCCCGGCTGTCCGTCCCAATCCATGCGCGTCCCCTGTTGTGCCGCGCCCGACGCGTACTCCGCAGGGGGGCCGTTCGACGTACAGCCATGACCGCGAGTGATCCGGGGTCCCACGGATTCTGCTACGGCTTCCGACGGGTCTCCCGCGGCGCATCCTGGCCGCCGTGCATGTACGAAGCTCGAGAGTGCGGAGCACAAAGAGAGGGGCAGCCGGTTGATGCGGCTGCCCCTCTCTCGCGATTTCCCGCCTTCGACAGGTTTCTTCCGGTCAGCGCACGGATGAGGCGGGCGGCGCCCCTCCGCTGTTCAGCAGGCGGACGATCTCCCGCTCCAGCAGCCCGGTGCTGGAGCACTGCACCGGCTGGGTGCCGCTCCCCGCCGGGTCGCGCCCGGTGGCATCCACCCAGGTGCGCACCATGCTTCCCCCGCCCGTGGGCCGCAGGGTAGTCATGACGGTGAGGGTCAGCTCATAGGTGTCGGGGCCGGCCACGAAGGTGCTTCCGCAGTTCAGGTAGCGCGACATGCGTACGCCGCCCAGCGAGTGGCGGGTGCGCATGTACCGCCGGCCGAACAGCTGGTCGTCCTGGTTCAGCATCGCGGCCGAGGGAATGCCGAGCTGCTCGTACACGGCGGGCAGGGCGGCCAGCCCCGCGTCCCACTGCATGCGGACGAACCTGGGCTGGTCGAAGGTCCGGCGGGTGAGTTCCAGGTCGCGCACGCCGCGCGCGGTGTGAAGCCGCACCACGGACCGGAGTTCCTCGTCGGGGGCGGAGACGGTGGACTTCATTCCCGCGCAGCCGGTCAGGCAGACGGCCGCCGCAAGGGTGAGGTAGCGCATGGGCGCCTCGGGGGAGGTCGGTGGCTGGCGGAAGCCTTCCGCCCGGTTCCGGGAGCGGGATGCGCCCGGAAGAAAGGGTGTCGCGGCCGCGGGCGGGAAGCCGGGCCGCCGCGGTGGGGCCCCGGCGTGCATCGCGCGCGCGGAGCATGCATCACAACGCACATCGACGCTTTGTTCTGCCAACCTGCTACGGCAGCAATTCGCGGTCCGCGCCGCCGCTGGCGGGGTACGGGTTGCCGGAGGACGCCCGCGGGCCTACCATGCCCCTCCCGGCGCCCGGCCGGAATGCCCCCGTCCGCCTTCCGCATGCCTCAGCCGCCGCTTTCCCTGCACGAGCCTCCGCATCCATCGCCGGCGCTCGGCGGCCCTCGCCTGGACCCCGAACGCATCACGGAGACGGTGCGGGCGTTGGGCGACCGCATTGAGGAGCGCTTTCCCGGCAGCGGGCTGGGCCGGCTCGCGCGCGACATGCTGGGGATCACCAGCCGTACGGTGCAGACGGTGCAGTGGGTGCGCCGCCCCGTGCCGGGGGTTCGCATCGCCGTGGCGCTGGTCCTGCTCTTTCTGGCGGCGCTGCTGGCGGGGATCGCCGCGCGGGTGGATGTGCGCCCGCAGGGGATGTCGCTCCCCGAGCTGCTGCAGGTGGCTGAGGCGGCCATCAACGACGTGGTCCTTCTGGGGCTGGCGGTGCTGTTTCTGCTCACGGTAGAAGGCCGCCTGAAGCGGCGCCGGGCGCTGGCGGCGCTGCGCGAGCTTCGCGCGGTGGCCCACATCGTGGACATGCACCAGCTGACCAAGGACCCGGACCGGCACAGCGGGGGCGCGGCGCGCGGCGACACGCCCTCCTCGCCGCGGCGCACGCTGAACCGCTACGAGCTGGCCCGCTACCTGGACTACTGCAGCGAACTGCTGGCGCTGAACAGCAAGCTGGCCGCGCTGTACGCGCAGACGCTGGACGACCCCGTGGTGCTGGCCGCGGTGGACGAGGTGGAGGCGCTCACGACGGGGCTGAGCGGAAAGATCTGGCAGAAGCTCGTCATCCTGAGCCGCACCCCGCCCTGAGCGGATCCTTGCCGGCGCGGCCCGCCGAACGTACCTCCTCCCCCGCGCGCATGGCGTCATCCACCCCGCCGGTTTCCGCAGCCCACATTCCCGCGCTGGACGGGCTGCGCGGGTGCGCCGTTCTGGCCGTGCTGATGCTGCACTTCGCGGACGCGCTCCCGGAGCCGTCCGGCGCCGCGGGACGGGTGCTGAAGCACGCCTTTCACTTCGGGTGGGCGGGGGTGGACCTGTTCTTTGTGCTCTCCGGATTCCTGATCACCGGCATTCTGGCGGACACGCGGGACCGCGCGGACCGGTACCGCTCGTTCTACGCACGCCGTGCGCTGCGCATTCTGCCCCTCTACTTCGGCTTCGTGGCGCTGCTGTTCGCCGTGCCCTGGCTCGCCGGCGCGCGGGCCTACGCTACGCCGGTGGAGCAGCAGCTTCCGTACTGGCTCTTTCTGCAGAACCTCTCGCCGCTGCGCACGGAGGCCATCCGCTTCTGTGCGCACCTGTGGAGCCTGGCCATCGAGGAGCAGTTCTACCTGGTGTGGCCGCTCGTCATCTTCTTCCTTTCCCCCGCCCGGGCGCTGCGGGTCTGCTGCGTCCTGATGGCCGGCGCGCTGGTGTACCGCGTCGCCGGCGTGCTCATGGCTGATGACCTGCGCTCGGTCTATTTCCAGACGCCGGGGCGGATCGACGGGCTGGCGGTGGGCGGCGCCCTCGCGCTGATGATCCGCGGCGCGAGGGAGGGGAGGGGATTGGCGGCGCTGCGGCGCCGGGCGCCGCTGGCCGGAGTGCTCGCCCTGTGCGTGATCGCGGGGGCGGCGGCGACCCCGGCGGGCTTCAACCCCGCGGGCCCGTACATGCTCGTGGCCGGGTACTCCGCGCTGGCGCTGCTGTTCGGCGCGGTGCTGGTGATGGCGGTGGCGCCGGAGGGATGGGGCGGGGTCCGCCTGCTCGAAACGGGGGGACTGCGCTTTCTGGGGCGCTACAGCTACGGCCTGTACATGCTGCACGTGCCGGTGATCGCGGCGGCGTACCTGGCGGGCGTGTCTCCCGCGCGGTTCCGCGGCACCGCGTGGGAACTGCCGGCCATGTTTGGCTTCGTGTCGATGCTGATGGCCGCCAGCGTGCTCGCCGCGATGGCGAGCTTTCACCTGTACGAGCAGCCGTTTCTGCGCCTGCGCTCCCGCTATCCCCGCCCGCGGGAGGCGGAGGAGACCCGCGCGATGACGGCGCCCTGACCTCCCCACTCTGAAGCAAACCATGATCGGCCCCCTACGGAACATCGCCCGCCGGACGCCGCTGTGGTCGTCGCTGCGCGAAAGCTCGCGGGTGCGCTCGGCGCTGGGGTTTGAGCCCACCATCTGGACGCGGAAGGCGGCGGACGAGGCCGTGCGCGCACTGCTGCGGCCGTACGACCCGCCCACACTCGACGCGCTGGAGATTTCCGGGAACGTGTGGCGGGCAGACCCGTTCCGCTCGCATCGCAGCACGAGCTACCCGGAGTTCGACATCTGCGCGGACGTGCTGCCGGAGACGTTCGACGTCGTCATCATGGAGCACATCCTGGAGCACCTGCGCGAGCCGGGCAGGGCCGTCCGCAACGCGCGGGCGATGCTGCGGCCGGGCGGGCTGCTGCTCGTCGTGACCCCCTTCCTCTACAAGGTGCACCCGGACCCCATCGACACGGGGCGCTGGACGGAGCAGGGGATGCGCTTCTTTCTGGAAGACCACGGCTTTCCCGCGGACACCACGGTCACGGGGTCGTGGGGCAACCGCCAATGCCTGCTCGCCACCCTGAAGCGCGAGTTCATCCTGTTCAACCGGCACCTGCACCCGATGCACAACGAGCCGGAGTACCCCATCGTGGTCTGGGCCCTGGCCCGGAACCCCGGGGCGTGACGCCAAGCCGAACGCCGGCAAGGGATTGGCGCGCGCGGAACAAGAGGCTTGCATCCGGAGTGCAGCCGATTATATTGGGCGCACACTGCTACCCAAGGCTGTCGCAGGGCATGGCGCTTGCCTCTGCGCCCGGCCACGCTTTCACCATCCCGAAACGGCACCCCGGTCGCGAGGCCGGTCCGCAAAGCTAGGGGTCTCTCTGAGACAGCCCGGCCGCCGAAGGAGAGCACAACCACGCTCCCCGTACGCGTCCCATGGTTCGTCTCTCCTCCACCCGCCGTCTGGTGCTGCCGGGCATTCTGGTGCTCGCGGCCGCCTGCTCCGGCGACGCCGTCGCTCCCCACGCCCACGCCGGCCAGGGTGCAGACCCCGTGCTTGCGCGCGGGCTGCACGGCGGCAAGTACCGCGACACGGGGGTGCGCCCCGCCACCGGCCGCTCCGGTTCCGCCACGCTGGCAGGGCGCGCGTCGATGGGCGCGGACGGCGTCACCACGCTCACCCTCACCACCGGCAGCCTGGACAACCTGTCCGTGGCGCCCGGCCAGCTGAGCAAGGTGCAGATCAAGGCGACCGGCCCCCGGGGCGAGCGCCTGTTCACCCAGAACTACAAGGACCCGTCGTCCACCGGCCTCGCGACCTTCACCTTCCGCGGCCTGCCGCGCGGAACGCGGCTGGAGGTGCAGGCCAACGTGCGCGGCATCGACGGCCGGCGTACGGACGTGGTGACGCTCACGGAGACGGTAAGCCTGCGGGCGGCGCTGACCGTGGACCTGAACCTTCCGGCGCAGGTGCTGGTGGGGGTTCCGGCGGTGGTGACGGCGACCGTGCGCGAGCAGAACGGTGACGCGGGCGACTACACCGGGTGCTCGCTGTACGTGGACGGGGTGCGGGTGGACGCGGCGCAGAACATCTGGGTGGATGCGGGCGACGCGGTGACCTGCGCCTTTACCTACACCTTTCTGGAGCCCGGCACGCCGCTGCTGGAAGTGCGCCTGAACGGGGCTTCGGACAGCGGCACGGTGAGCGTGCTGCAGCCCAACCCGGCCGCTTCGTCGCGCGTTACCTTTGCGGACCGCACGGTGCAGACGCTCGCGCTGTGGGACTACAACTGGCGCGATGCGGCCGGCACGCACCAGGAGTATGATTCGCGCGTCACCGACGGCACGCGCGAGCAGACGCTGTCGCTGGTGGGCACGCTGCCGCGCGCCACTGCCTTCCCTGTTCGCGGCACGCTGGAAATCCGCTCCGGCGGATCGCTCTGGCAGGCGAACGACTGGACCGGGCTGGAGGCCGCGGCCGACGGATCCGGCCGCCTTTGCGCCGACCAGATGATCGCCGACCAGGGCGGCCACCTGTACGTGTGCAGCACGGGGGCGGGGCTGCAGGGGAGCACCACCTTTGGCTACACGCGGTTCTCCGGCACGGTGACGTACCATTCGGTAGGCTTCCTGCGGCGCTGGGACAACGTGGCCGGGCAGGAAACGTACTGGAGCTGGAACGACGGGTACGAGACGCAGGCCGGCGGCGGCCAGCACCGCACGGTGGGGAGCGACATCGCCGTGCGGCTGCGGTTCAGCGACGCGGTGGGCGACTTTTCCGCCGAACCGGTCTTTGCGGTGAGCGCGTTTGACCGCATCGTGAGCGAGACGCCGCGCACCTGCGTGCAGGACAGCCCGTACTGGCTGTACGGCGGGGTGCGCACGGAGTGCCGCTCCGGGCAGGTGCGCGAGTTCGGCTGGCAGGGCGCGGGCGAGAGCTGACCGCCACCGCTTCAGGGATGGACCCGGACCCCGGACGCAGCCGCTGCGTCCGGGGTCTCTGCATCCGCCCCCGTCGCGCCGCGCGGGGCCGGGTGATAGGTTGGCCGCTCGCCAAACCCCCTTGGATGCCAGGAGCCGGACGGGTGCAGACGATGGATACGGAAGCGCTGAAGCGGCGGGCCGCCGAGCGCGCGGCGGAGTGGATTCGCGACGGGATGACGGTGGGGCTGGGCACGGGGAGCACCGTGCGCCATCTGCTGGACGTGATCGCGGAGCGCCGCGCCGCCGGCGAGTGGGCCGGCATCGTGGGCGTCCCCACGTCCGAGGACACCACCGTGCGCGCCCGCGGGCTGGGCATTCCGCTGGCTACGCTGGACGAGCGGCCCCGGGTGGACCTGACCATCGACGGCGCGGACGAGGTGGATCCGCAACTGCGGCTCATCAAGGGGCTGGGCGCGGCGCTGCTGCGGGAAAAGATCGTGGCCGCGGCCTCGCGCGAACTGGTGATCGTGGCGGACGACACCAAGGTGGTGGACCGCCTGGGCACCCGCGCGCCGTTGCCGGTGGAGGTGGACCCGTTCGGCGCCGCCATTCAGGTGGACTTTCTGCGCGGGCTGGGCGCGCGGCCGGTGCTGCGCGAAAAGGACGGTGCGCCGGTGGTGACGGACGGCGGCGGGGGCATCTTCGACTGCCACTTTGCGGACGGCATCGCGGACCCGGAGGCGCTGGAGCGCGCGCTGCTGATGCGGCCGGGGATCCTGGAGTGCGGCCTGTTCCTGGGAATGGCGACGGCGGTGGTGATCGCGGGCGCGGACGGCGTGCGCGTGCGCCAGCGGGAGGGAGCGCGATGAGCGCCATCAAGATCGCGCCCTCCATTCTGTCCGCGGACTTCGGGCGGCTGGCGGAGCAGATTCAGGAGGCGGAGCGGGGCGGGGCGGACTGGATTCACGTGGACGTGATGGACGGGCACTTTGTCCCCAACATCACCATCGGGCCGCTGATCGCGGCGGCGGCGCGCAAGGCCACGTCGCTCCCCATCGACGTGCACCTGATGATCGAGCGGCCGGAGCGCTACCTGGCCGCCTTTGCGGACGCCGGCGCCGACTATCTCACCGTGCACGTGGAAACGTCGCCGCACCTGCACCGCACGGTTCAGCAGATCCGCGAACTCGGCGTGCACCCCGGCGTGACGCTGAACCCCGCCACCTCGCTGGAGATGATCACCGAGATCCTGCCAGACGTGGACCTGGTACTGGTGATGTCCGTCAACCCGGGTTTCGGCGGGCAGTCGTACATCCCCGGCAGCACGGAGCGCATCCGCCGAATCCGCGCCCTGCTGGATGGGCGCGGCCTGGGGCACGTGGAACTGGAAGTGGATGGCGGCGTGGCGCCGGACACCATCGCACAGGTGAAGGCCGCGGGGGCGAGCGTGGTCGTCGCGGGTTCCGCCGTCTACAACGCGAAGGGGAGCGTGGCGGACAATCTGCGCCGTCTGCGTCAGGCGTGTGGGGAGGGGGAACTGCAGGGAATAGGGAATAGGGAATAGGGAATAGGGAACAGGGGAGAGGGACCGAACGCCCGTTGAAACTCTGCTCCTCTGCGTGGCATGATCGTCCTCGTTCAACGGCCCCGCTCCGTTGCTCGCTCCGGGTGAAGTGCATTGGACGGAGGGTCGGGCGGACGTGGATCAATCGCGGGATCGGGATTAGATTACGGCGAGGATTGCCGCCTGGGTGGTGAAATCGGCAAACACAGCAGACTTAAAATCTGCCGGGCCAACGCCCTTACGGGTTCGAGTCCCGTCCCAGGCATGCGGTGCGCGCCCCGCGGTTCCCAGCGAGCCGCGGGGCGCGTCCGTTTTGTACAGCGTTGGATCGCACCTTGCGCCGGGCGCCGCGCGGGGGCAGCATTGGACGGCTGGACCACACACTCTGCAACCGGGGGAGCGCGACGCGGTGGATGATCTGACGGTGGACGGAATGCCCGCGGACAGCGGCGAGGAACTGGAGGCGCTGATTACCGAGGCGCAGTCCCTGGGCGAGCAGGACCGCTGGCCCGAGGCGCACGAGATGCTCGTGGGCGAAATGGAGCTGCACCCCGACAATGCGCTCCTGCTCTGCTGGATCGGCATTGCCGCGCAGCGCCTGGGCGAAGAGGCCGAGGCGTACGACATGTTCCGCCGCACCCTGGCGCTGAGCCCCACCGACCCGTTCATCCTGGCCGCGGCGGGGAGCGGCGTGGCCGCGCTGGACGACCCCGCGGCCGAAGGCGCCCTGCGCCTGGCCGCGCTCACCGCGCCCGACTTTCCCTTCGCCCGCCTGTCCTACGGCGCGTACCTGTCCCGCGAAGGGCTGTACAACGAGGCCATCACGGAACTGGAAGCGGCGCGCACCCTGGCGCCGGAAGACGCGGGCGTGCAGACCGAACTGGGCATCGCCTACCTGCTCGCCGGCCGTTCGTCGAACGGGCTCGATGCGCTGGAAGAAGCGCTGTCGCTGACGGCGGACGACAGCTGGCTGCGCGGGCTGTTCGGGCTGGCGCTGGTGGACGCGGGGCGCGGGGAAGAAGGCGCCGAGCAGCTGCACCAGGCCGCCGCGGACCGGGTGGAGGACGTGGAGGTGCAGCTTCTGGCCGCGCTGGCCATGGGCGCGCAGGGGTGGGAAGACCCCGCGTGGGAGGCGTTCGCCCGCGCGGAAGCGGCCGCCGACAGCAGCGACGGCGCGCTGGTGGCCGAGGTGGAGGACTGCCTGAACGCCGGCCCGGAAGCCTCGGAAGAGTTCCTGAAGTCCGACCTGGGCCCGCCGCTGCTGCGCGAGCGGCTGCTGCAGCGGGCCTGACGTGAACCAGCCCCCGGAACCGGACGCCACCGTCGCGGGCGGGCGCGGGCCCGACGAACCCGATCCGCGGGAGCCGCTTCGCGCCCCGGAGCGGCCGGCCCGCACGCGTGCGCCGCTCCCCGTACGTATCGTGCGGCGGCTGGTGGCGCTGTGCCTGGTGCTGGCGGCGTGCTGGGCGCTCACCGTAGCCGCCATTCACGTCTACGGGCGGCGCAACGAAGCCCGCAAGGCGGACGCCATCGTGGTGCTGGGCGCCGCACAGTACGACGGGCGCCCCTCCCCGGTGCTGCGGGCGCGGCTGGACCACGCCATCGACCTGTACAAGAAGGGGATGGCGCCGCGGATGATCATGACCGGCGGCCAGGCACCGGGCGACACCGTGAGCGAGGCGGAGGTCAGCCGGCGCTATGCCGTGCGGCAGGGCGTTCCCCGCCGCGACATCCTGATTGAGAACACGGGGATGACCACGGTGGAGTCGATGTCGTCCGTGGCCGCGATGATGAAGACGCGCGAGCTCACGACGGCGCTCATGGTGAGCGACCCGTTCCACATGCTGCGCCTCAAGCTGCTGTCGCGGCAGTTCGGCATCGACGGATACACGTCGCCGACGCGCACCAGCCCCATCTCCGAAAACCGCGGCGAGGAACGCAAGCACCTGATCCGGGAGAGCTTCAGCCTGCCGTTCGCGCTTTTCCAGGCGGTGACGGGGATGGGGTGGTAAGGGCAGGGAATAGGGAATAGGGGAGGCTCTCTTCGGGCGAAATCTCGCACAGGGTGCGCGGGATTCGCTCGAGATGCCCGCCGAAGGCGGTGCGAATGCTGGAGTTCGCCTGCCGCAATCGCAGTGGTACGCGCGGATTACCTCGCGTGAGGGATGCGCGCCCGGAGGGCCGAGAACCCGCAGCGGCAGGGCACAGCAG
>NZ_DASVTX010000464.1:0-4294 GCF_036387355.1 Longimicrobium sp. | reverse complement strand
ATCGACAGCACCGGAAAGTTCATCGCCGGGCCCCCGCTTCCCGCGCAGGCCATGGACGCGGGCACCAACGGCGGCAGCTCCGTGGTGCTTCCGCTGGACGGCAGCGGCGACCCCATCCAGTTTGCCCTGGCCGACGTGTGGGCCGACACCGTTCGCCTGGGCCGCGTGGGCGTGGGCCGGCGGGTGAGCGCCAAGGGGATCGCCAAGGACGTCAAGCGGGTGAACACGCTGGTGGTGCTGATGGTGGGCGACTCCGTGATCGGCACCACCCTTTCCGACACGGCGCGCGCCCAGCTGAGCCGTGCAGACCTGCGGCTGCTGCGCAACGCGCCCAACGCCGGCGCGCGGCAGGTGACGGCGGGCGAGCGGTACTACATGGCGGTGCCGGTGAACGTGGCGGCGCGCGGGCTGCCCGCCACGGTCATCCTGATGCGGCCCATCGCCGACGAGCTGCAGGTGGCCAACGCCATCAAGACGTCACTCTGGGGCATCGGGGTGGCCGCGCTCATGCTGGCGGTGGTGCTGGCGGCCGTGGTGGCGCGCATCGTGGCGCGCCCCACGCAGGCGCTGGCGGAAGCGTCCGTGCGCATGGCGCGGGGCGACTTCAGCGCGCCGCTCCCGCGCATTGGCCCGGACGAGATCGGGCAGCTGGCGCGCGCGTTCGGGGAGATGCGGCGCGCCATCGCCGACCGCGAGGGGCGCCTGCGGTCCGCTCAGGCGGAGATGATTCACCGCGAAAAGCTGGCGGCCATGGGGCGGCTGGTCGCGCAGCTTTCGCACGAGATCAACAACCCCATCTACAACATCCAGAACTGCCTGGAGGCGCTGGAGCGGCGCGGCGACCCCAACGATCCCAACCGCGAGTTCCTTACGCTGGCGCAGGAAGAGCTGGCGCGCATGGCGTCGCTCACGCGGCGGCTGCTGGACCAGAGCCGCCCGCAGTCCGACGCGGCCGCGCTGCTGGACCTGAACGCCCTGGTGCACCGCGTGCTCACCCTGGCCGGGCCGGAGCTGCGCACCCGGGGGATCGAGATCGCGGCGGAGCTGGCGCCGGACGTCCCTTCCGTGGTGGCGCACCCGGAAGCCATCCAGCAGGTGCTGGCGAACCTGGTGGCCAACGCGGGCGACGCCATGCCGGACGGCGGCCGACTGCGCATCGCCACGCGCTCGGTGGAAGACACGGTGGAGGTGGTGGTGGAAGACACGGGCGCGGGGATCAGCGAGCGCGATCTGCCGCACATCTTCGAGGCGTTCTACACCACCAAGCCGGGCGTGACGGGAACCGGGCTGGGGCTGTTCGTGTCGGAAGGGATCATCCGCGGCCACCGCGGGCGCATCGACGTGGAGAGCGCCCCCGGCAAGGGGAGCCGCTTCACCATCCGCCTGCCGCGCGAAACGCTGGACGAAACGCTGTCGGACGGCTCGGACGAGCGGGAACTGCTCGCGGCGGATTGAAAATGGAAAGTGCGGAGTGCGGAGTGCTGAGTGCTGAGATCAAAGTGCTCAGTGCTCAGTGCCAAGTGCCCAGTGCACAACGGCGCTGGTGCACTCCACCGGCTCCCGGCACCTGAACCTGCCCCCGCGCGCCCCATTCTGGGCACTTGAACCTGGGGACCGGGCACTTTCGTACTTTCGTACTTTCGTACTTTCGTACTTTCGTACTTTCGTACTTTCGTACTTTCGTACTCTCGTACTCTCGTACTCTCGTACTCTCGTACTGTCTTGACCGAAACACCCCGCATCCTGATCATCGACGACGACCGCGCGTTCCGCGTGGGCACCGGCGCCCTGCTTGCCGACGAGGGCTACCAGGTGGAAGCGGTGCCCAGCGGCGACGCGGGGATGGAGCGCCTGCGCACCGACCAGTTCGACATGGTGCTGCTGGACCTGCGCATGGAGGGGCGCACCGGCCTGTCCGTGCTGGAGGAGCTGCGCGGCTCCGGAAACGACGTGCCCGTCGTGATGCTCACCGGCTTCGCCACGGTGGATTCCGCCGTGGCCGCGCTCAAGCTGGGCGCGGACGACTATCTCACCAAGCCGTGCGACAACACCCTGCTGCGCTCCAAGATCAAGGCGATCCTGGCGCGGCGGGAACCCGTGCTGGGCGCCGGCGCGGCCCGCATCGTGGGCGCCGGAACGCGGATGAAGGAGGTGCTGCGCGCCATTTCCCGCGTGGCCCCGACGGAAAGCACGGTGCTGCTCCGCGGCGCCACGGGGACGGGAAAGGAACTGATCGCCCGCGCCATTCACGAAGAAAGCCCGCGCCGCAGCCGCCCCTACCTGACGGTGAACTGCTCGGCGCTGGCGGAGGGGCTGCTGGAATCGGAGCTGTTCGGCCACGCGCGCGGGGCGTTCACGGGTGCCGTGAACGAACGCAAGGGGATGTTCGAGGAAGCCAACGGCGGCACCATCTTTCTGGACGAGATCGGCGACGTGTCGCCCGGCATGCAGGCCAAGCTGCTGCGCGTGCTGCAGGAGCGCGAGGTGGTGCGCGTGGGAACGTCGCGCACGCTGCAGGTGGACGTGCGCGTGGTGGCCGCCACGCACCGCGACCTGGAGGCCATGGTAGAGGAAGGGGCGTTCCGAAAGGACCTCTACTTTCGCCTCAAGGTTTTTCAGATCCGCGTCCCGGAACTGCGCGACCGGCCGGAGGACGTTCCCGCCCTGGTGGGCGCGGCGCTGGCCCGGTGGAACGAGCGGGTGGAGCCCACGCGCCGCATCCAGGGCGTGTCGGAAGACGCCATGGAGCTGCTGAGCGCGTACGACTGGCCGGGGAACGTGCGCGAGCTGATGGCGTCGCTGGAGTACGCCTGCATCGTCAGCGAGGGCGGGCGCATCCTTGCCCACCACCTTCCCGAAGAGGTGCGCGACGGGGCGTCCGCGATCTCCTCGGGGAACGGCAACGGCGACGCGCGGCGGGCGGAGGCGCGCGCTCCCGAGGCGGTGCGCCGCTACGTGGCCCCCGACGCCGCGTCCGAGCGCGAAAAGATCGTGCAGGCGCTGGAAGAGGCGGACGGCAACCGCACCCGCGCCGCCGCCGCGCTGGGGATGGGGCGCACCACGCTCTGGCAGAAGCTCAAGGAGTACGGCCTCTGATCCTTCCGCCGTGGATCGGCGGACCGGATGGTTGAACGTGTGTTCCCGGCCCCCGTCGCCCCGGCGGGGGCCGTTCCGTATACTGTAGATCAGCTCTGCCGCGCGGCGGGTGTTTGCGCCCGCGCCGGCCGTTGTTTCCTACCCTCGATGCGAGGATCGATGGAGCAGCCCAAGGACCTGTCCCGGCGCGACTTCACCCGCGCGGCCGTCGCCGCGGCGATGGTGCCCGTGCTGGCGCCGCTGGCTTCGTGCGCGCCCGGCGCCCCGGCGGAGTCGCCGGCCCCGGCAGCGGCTCCCCCGGCGCCCGCGCCGCAGGCGGCAGCGGCTGCCGCGCCGCCCGCCGGCACGGAGCGCCCGCCCACGCCGCTGGCCCGCGCGCTGGCGGACGCGGTCCGCGCCCAGTACGGCGACCGCATGACGGAGGCGCAGATGGCGAAGGTGCAGCGCGGCATCAGCGGCAACCTGCAGACGGCGGAGCGGCTGCGCGCCTTTCCGCTCCCCATCGCCACCGAGCCGGCCTTCGTGTTCCGCGTGGCCGGAGGGGTGCCGCGATGATTCCGGACGGAACGCTGTACCTGCCGCTGGCGGACATCGCGGCGGGGATCCGCGCGCGGCGGCTGGACCCGGTGGAGCTGGCGGAGGCGTACATGGAGCGGCTGGAGCGCCACGGGCCGGGCTTGGGCGCGCTGGTGACGCTCACCCGCGAGCGCGCGCTGCGCGAGGCGGCCCGCGCGCGAGACGAGATCCGCGCGGGGCGCTACCGCGGTCCGCTGCACGGAATGCCCTACGGCGCCAAGGACCTGCTGGGCGCCGAAGGCTATCCCACCACCTGGGGCGCGCAGCCGTACCGCGAGCAGCGCCTTCCCGACGCCGCCGTCATTGAGCGGCTGACGGCCGCGGGCGCGGTTCTGGTCGCCAAGCTCAGCAGCGTGGAACTGGCCGGCGGCTTTGGATACGAGCAGGCGAACGCCTCCATCACCGGCCCTGGCCGCACGCCGTGGAACCGCGACTACTGGAGCGGCGGATCCAGCAGCGGGCCGGGTTCGGCGGTGGCCGCGGCGCTGGTGCCGTTCGCCATCGGCAGCGAAACGTGGGGTTCCATCTTCGCCCCCGCCGCGCTGTCCGGCGTCACCGGGCTGCGCCCCACCTACGGCCGGGTGCCGCGCCGCGGGGCCATGGCACTGTCGTGGACCATGGA
>NZ_DASVTX010000463.1:0-7651 GCF_036387355.1 Longimicrobium sp. | reverse complement strand
GCATCGGCGTGCTGAAGGGGAACGCGGAGGGCTCGCAGGCCGAGGTGCGGCAGAACTTTGAGGCGTCGCTGGGCGTGCTTTCGCAGTTCGCCGACCTTGTGCGCGACGTGGAACTGCCGGAGTACCCGTACAACGCGGCGGCCTCCATCATCATCGATGCGGAGGCGGCGAGCATCTTTGAGGAACTGGTGAGCAGCGGCCGCGTGCGCGAACTCACGGCGCCGGAGGACCAGATCGGCGGGTACGCGGGGCAGGTAGTGCTGGCCAAGGACTACCTGCGCGCCATGCGGGTGCGGCGCCCCGCGGGCGAGGCCGTGGACCGCTTCTTTGTCGAGGGCCGCTTTGACGCGCTGGTGCATCCCACCTGGGACACCGTCTCGTACCCCGCCACGGGCCCGTTCGACGAGGCGTACAGCGACCTCACCTACGGCGGCGAGCCCATCAGCGGCGCATCCAACCTGCTGGGGCTACCGGGGATCGCGATGCCCAACGGTTTCGGGCGGCAGAACCTGCCCACGTCGGTGGCGCTTACGGGCCGCGCGTGGAGCGAGCCCATGCTGGTTGCGCTGGGCCGCGAACTGCAGCGCCGCACCGACTGGCACCGCCGCATTCCGCCGGGCTACTGACGCCCGATTTGCACACCTGTGGCGTAGAAGGAGAGCCGTCCCATCCGGGGCGGATTTTCTTGTTCTGCGAACGGGTTTCGGCACGGCACTGGACACGCTTGACAGCATCTCCAAAGCCGATTATCCTCGCCCGGGATTGAACAAGGTGAACAGCCGCTTCCACAGATCCGCAGGCGAAGAGACGAATCGGGTACGTGTTATTGTCGGACCCCTTAATGGGGGGCTGATATGAGGTCCATATGATCCGACGACGATTGAACCGGCAACTGGAGCCGGGCAGCAATTTTCTAGGGCAGGCGCGGGTAGCGACAGGGGGAGTCGCTACCCGCATTCTTTTCCCTTCACGCCACGCACGGCACAGGAGACCCGATGATCACGGTCGCGTACAACAGGGAACGCAGGCGCTTGCGCATTCAGTCGCCCGCACCAATTCTGGTACGATCGCACCAAAAATGGTGCGGTCGTACCAGAATTGGAGCACGCGTGGCTACGCTCGAGTGGGTTCTTGGCACCACCACCAAGGTGCAGCTTCTGCGCGCACTGCTGCCACTGTGCGCGCCCGTCACCGGGCGCGAGGTGCAGCGGCTGGCCGGCGTTCGCTCCACGGCCGGCGTCCGGCGGGCTCTGGAGGAGCTGACGTCCGCGGGCATTCTGGTACGCAGCGGCAGTTCCACCACGCACCAGTATCAAATCAACCGCGACCACTACCTGATCGCTCAACTGGAGGCCCTCTTTGAGGTGGAGCGCGGGCAAATGGGCCGGCTGGCGGATGCCGTCGAGGCGGCCCTGGCTGCCGCCGGGGTGCGCGGCGCGGTACGGTCCGTGGTGGTCTTTGGCAGTCAGGCGCGCGGCGATGCGCGCCCGGACAGCGACCTGGACCTGCTGCTGATTACTTCGGACGCCGAGCGGGTGGACGAGGTGGAGGCGGCCGTGCTGGGCGCGGCGGGTTCCATGGCGGCGCACCTGGGACTGCGCGTTTCGCCCATCGTGCTCGCGGCGGAGCGGGCGGCCGGGCGCACGCGCGACGGCGATCTGCTGATGCAGAACATTCTGGCC
Organism: Longimicrobium sp.; assembly: GCF_036387355.1. Lineage (GTDB taxonomy): Bacteria > Gemmatimonadota > Gemmatimonadetes > Longimicrobiales > Longimicrobiaceae > Longimicrobium. Next base: position 5,969 of record NZ_DASVTX010000463.1, on the reverse strand, counting down.
GAGGGCCGCACCCTGCTGGGCGAATCGCTCGCCGAGGTGACGGGCGCATGGTGAGCGTGGGCCGGACCAAGGCAGAAGATCCCTCGCGGGCCGTGCGGTACGAGGCCATCGGGCGCGCACTGCTCAAAACCGCGCAGGACCTGTCCGAGCTGCAGGACGCGCGGTACGGGAACGGAATCGCCATCGTATCCATCCACGCCGCCATCGCGCTCACCGACTCGCTCACGGTGGCGTACAGGCAGGTGAAATCCACCGATGGCGATCACTCCCGCGCCGCCGACCTGCTGGTGCACGCCCTGGGGCACCGCGCGGAGGATGCCCAGGTGCGGCGCCTGCGCGGCATTCTGAACGCCAAGAGCACCGCGTCGTACAGTGGCACGTTCTACACGGTGGATGACGGGATCCGTGTACTGAACGAGACGCGAGTGTACGCCGACTGGGCGCAGGGACTGATTCGGTCGCGGCCGTGACGTGGGCGTCTGCGCAAGGCAGGCCAACGGATGTGGAAGGGAACGACGCGTCCTGATCAGCCGCGCAGAAGGGGGCGCCCTTCAGTGTGGGCGCCCCCTTCTTTTCGTCCGGCCGACAGGGAATGGGACCGGGATCAGGGAAACAGCGGCGGGGGGACGCGCTTCCGCGTGGCCTGTTCAAAGGCGTACGCGATCCCGATCAGCCTGGGCTCGCTGCACGCGCGTCCCGTGAACATCACCCCGAACGGAGTGGGCAGGGCGCCGAACCCTTCGGGAAAGCCGGACGCGGGCCCGTTGGGAGCGAACCCGAACGGGACGCCGATGCTGGGATACCCTGCCCGCGCCGCGATTCCGGCCCCGCTGGACGCGGGAAAGAGGATCGCGTCCAGCCGGTACCGCTCCATGACGGCGTCGATGCCCTCGGTGGCGCTCAGCCGCACGTCCTTGGCCCGGTCCGCCTCGTACCGCGCCCGCTCCACGGCCACGTCCACCGTGTCGGACGCGTCCAGCAGCCCCTGCCCGTAGCGAAGGGCGCCGCCGTTGCGGTGCGCGAGGTTCCACTCCCGCAGCTGCTTCAGGCTCGCGACGGGCGCGGCCTGTCCCAGCGTGCGGAGCCAGGCGTTGAAGTCGCGCTTCATCCCGTATTGGAACGCGATGGAGCAGTCGCGGTCGCCCACCCCCGCGCACACCGGCCACCGCAGAAAGCTGTTCTGCGCATCCGGCGCCACGACGCTGGGAATGTCCGCCGGATCCACGATGACCGCTCCCCGGGCACGCAGGATGGAGATCGCCTCCTGCATCAGCGTGGCGCGCTCCCCCGTAAGCCCGCCCCGCGGCACGCTGTCGCCGGGTATGGTGAAACGGTCAAAGAAGAAGGCGCGCGGCACTCCGATGCGCGCCCCGCGGAGCGAGGCAGAATCCAGAAACGCCGTGTAGTCGCCGCGCGGCGGGCGCGCGCACGTCCGCGTCGCGGCGTCCGCCGTGTCCGGCCGCGCTCCCTCCAGCGCGCCGAGCATGATGGCCGCGTCCGCAACCGTCCTGGCCATGGGCCCCGGCGTGTCCTGGTCGCCGGTGATGGGAATCACGCCGCGGCGGCTTACGCGACCCACGGTGGGCTTGATGCCCACCAGCATGTTCTGGTTGGCGGGAGACAGAATGGAGCCGCTGGTTTCCGTCCCCACGTTGGCCGCCCAGAAGCTGACGGCGGTGCCCACGCCGGAGCTGGACCCGCCGGTGGAAAGCACGGGGCGGCCGTCGTCCAGCTGCGTGCGCGGGTCGCGCCGCGGGTCGTACGGGTTGTACGAGTAGCCGAACAGGGCGCTGTAGTTGGCCGGCATTCCGGGCGCCACCCAGTTGGCCAGTTCGGTCAGCGTGGTCTTGGCCAGGATGATGGCGCCCGCGTCGCGGAGATTCTGGACGAGCGTGGCATCGTACGGCGGAACGAACCCCGCAAACGCCAGCGCCCCGCCCGTCGTGGGCATGTCGCGCGTCTGGATGTTGTCCTTTACGGCGACGGGAATTCCGTGCAGCGGGCCGCGAATCCGGCCCGCTGCACGCTCACGGTCGCGTTCGTCCGCTTCCTGGAGCGCGCGGGCGTTGATCCACGCAACCCCGTTCAGCCGGTCTTCGTAGGTGGCGATCCGCACCAGGTAGCGGGTGACCAGTTCCCGGGACGTGGTGCGCCCCTCCCGCAGCGCCGCCTGCATCTGGGGGATGGTGGCCTCCGCCACCGCGAACTCCGGCGCGGGCCGGCGGCTCTGCGCGCCCAGCGGGGCCGCGCCGAGAGCAAACGCCAGCGCGGCCCCGATCAGGCCACGAGTGCGGGAGGTGACGGACGTGACGTGCGGAAATCGCCGTGGATGCATGATCGTCATCTGTGAAGCGGAGGGGGGGATGGGGCGCGGATACCACCCCGCGCGGGCCGGTTTTCCTTACGCGAAGCTCGGACCGCGGCTGAGGAACGCGCCTCCCCGGACGGGGCAGGCGGCATCCATCAGCCGCGCTTTTCGTTGATGACGCGGGCGATGCGCGTAGCGACGCCCAGCGGCAGCAGGCGGCCCAGGACGGCGGCGGCGCGGTTCACGGCGCCGGGAACCACGCGGACCTCGCCCGCGTCCAGTGCGCGGAGCGCGGCATCCACCACCTGCCCGGGGAGCAGGTAGCCGGGCTGGCCCTGCTGCACGTTCGTCCCCGCGACAGCCTGAAAGCCGCTCGGCGTGGGGCCGGGGCACAGCGCCAGCACGCGCACGCCGGAGCCGCGGTTTTCTTCCGCCAGCGATTCCGTCAGGGAGAGCACGAACGCCTTGGTAGCCGCGTAGGTCGCCATCAGCGGCACGGGCTGGAACGCGACGATGGAGGCCACGTTGATCACCCCGCCCGTCGCCCGCGGCCGCATCTCCCCCAGCGCGAGGTGCGCCAGTTCCAGCACGGCCGTGCAGTTGAGCGCCACCATCTCCGCCTGGCGGTCCGCGGCGAGCCCCTCAAAGCGGCCGCGCAACCCGAATCCCGCGTTGTTCACCAGCAGGTGGATGGGGCCGAGCGCCGCCGCCTCCCGCCACGCGCGCGCCGCCTCGCCCGGGCGCGCCAGGTCCGCGGCCACGGCGTGCGCCTGCACTCCGTGCGCGTCCGCGATCTCCCGCGCGAGGGACTGCAGACGGCCGGCGGAGCGCGCGCAGAGGATGACGTTCATTCCGCGCGCGGCCAGCGCCCGCGCGAACGCCTCGCCGATCCCCATGCTGGCCCCGGTGATGAGCGCCCATCGGCCGCGGTACACAAAGCCGGGCTCCGGGCCCGCCGGCGCGGGACAGGGCCAGGCGGCGGACGGCGCGCTCACAGCCCCGCCGCGTGCGCGCCGGTGAGCCCGGCGAGCCAGTCGTGAATGCGGCCGTTGGTGGCCAGCACGCGGCCGGTGTGCAGCGGCGGCGCGGTGTCCCCCGCCCATCCGGACACGCGCCCGCCGGCCTCCGTCACCAGCAGCATCCCTGCGGCGCTGTCCCACGGCGACAGGCCGATCTCGAAATAGCCCTCCACCCGCCCCGACGCCACCATCGCCAGGTCCAGCGCCGCGCTGCCGTCGCGCCGGACGTCGTGCGTGGCGCGGATGGCCTCGGCCACCAGGCGCATGTACGCGTCCAGGTCGCCCTTGCCACTCTTGAAGGGAAAGCCGGTCGCCAGCAGCGCGCCGGAGGGCTCGGCCACGGTCGATACGCGGATTGCATTGCCGTTGCGAAAGGCGCCGCCGCCGCGCACGGCGTGGTACACCTCGCCCAGCACCGGGGCGTGCACCACCGCCGCGGCGGGCCCGTAATCATCGCAGAACGCGATGCTGACGCACACGAACGGGTGGCCGTGCACGAAGTTGGTGGTTCCGTCCACCGGGTCCACGTACCAGCGGCGGCCGGCGTGCACCTGCGCGGACGAGAACTCCTCGCCCACCACGCGGTCGTGCGGAAACGCGGCCCGGATGCGCTCCGTAATCAGGCGCTCGGCGGCCTCGTCCACCTCCGTCACCAGGTCGGCGCGCCCCTTCTGGCGGACGTTCGCCGCGCCGCCGCGGTCCAGGATCAGTTCCGCCGCGCCCGCGGCCGCCCGCAGGGCGACGGCGAGTTCGGCGGCAAAGGGAATGGACGGGTCGGGTGCGGTCACGGCGTGCGGCTCCGGAACATGCGGCTGGCTTAACCGGTATGCACCGGCAGGAAAACGGCGGCTCCCCGTGGCGGGGCCGTGGATGATTCTTTACATTGCCACGTTTCCACGCAACAGACCTGTGCAACTCCCGTGCGGCCCCTCGCGCGGCGCACCGTCCTGACCGCTCCGGTCCGGCCTTCCCCATCACCAGAATCGGCATGAGCAAGCATCCCTCGGCGCAGTACGGCGGAGGAGGAACCCTCGCCGGCGATCCGCTGCGCGCCCACGCGTCACAGGACACCCGCTTCTTCGGGCACCCCGTCGGCCTCTCGACGCTGTTCTTTACGGAACTGTGGGAGCGCTTCTCGTACTACGGCATCCGGCCGCTGCTGGTGCTGTTCATGACGGCCGCGGTGACCACGGGCGGATTTGCGCTGCCGCGCGAGCAGGCGTCGGCCATCGTGGGCATCTACGCCGCGAGCGTGTACCTGGCCTCGCTTCCCGGCGGATGGGTGGCGGACCGGCTGCTGGGGCTGCGGCGCGCCATCTTCTGGGGCGGCGTGCTGATCGCCATGGGCCACCTGGCGATCGGGTTCTCGGCGTTTCTGGGACGCGGCGCGTTCTTCATGGGGCTCATTCTGATCGTGCTGGGAACGGGGCTGCTCAAGCCGAACATCTCCGCCATCGTGGGCGACCTGTACCCCGAGGGCGGCGCCCGCCGTGACGCGGGCTTCTCCATCTTCTACATGGGCATCAACATCGGCGCGCTGGTGGCGCCGCTGATCACCGGCTTTCTGGGCGAAGACCAGGAGCGGTTCGGCTGGCACTACGGGTTCGGCGCCGCGGGCGTGGGCATGGTCATCGGCCTGATCTGGTATTCGCTCACCGCGCAAAAGACGCTGGGCAACATCGGCAACGAGCCCACGCGCCACCCGGACCCCGCCGTGGACGCGCGCCAGCGCCGCACCATGACCATCGGGCTGGGGATCTTTCTGGGCATCCTGGCGCTGGTGGTGGCGATGGGGATGGCGGGGATGCTGAACTTCAACCCGGTGACCGTGGCTGAGAACATGAGCTACGTGATGCTCACCATGGCGCTGGTGTACTTCGCGTATCTGTTCCTGGCGGGCGGGCTCACCAGCGACGAGATGAAGCGGGTTGCGGTCATCATCGTCCTCTTCATCTTCGCGGTGATCTTCTGGTCCGCGTTCGAGCAGGCGCCTACGTCGCTCACGCTGTTCGCGGCGGATTACACCGACCGCAACATCGCCGGATGGGAGATGCCGGTGACGTGGCTTCAGGCCGCCAACTCGTTCTTCGTCATCACCCTGGCGCCGCTGTTCGCCGCGCTGTGGGTGGGGCTGGCGCGGCGCCGCGGCGACCTGAGCAGCCCCGCCAAATTTACGCTGGGCCTGGTGTTCGCCGCGCTGGGCTTCGCGCTCATGATCGTGGCCGCCAACACGGTGCTGGCGGGCGGGCCGGGCGCCAAGGTGTCGGCCTGGTGGCTGATCGGCAGCTACTTTCTGCAGACGGTGGGCGAGCTGTGCCTGAGCCCGGTGGGCCTTTCGTCCATGACCAAGCTGGCCCCGCGCAAGTTCTCGGGGCAGATGATGGGCGTGTGGTTCATGGCGGCGGCGCTGGGCAACCTGATCGCGGGGATCGTGGGCGGACACGTGAACCCCGAGAACCCGCAGGACATGCCCGCGCTGTTCACGCGGACGACGATTTCGCTGCTGATCGCGGCCGCGGTGCTCGCCGCGCTGATCATCCCCATCCGGCGGATGATGCGCGAGGTCCCGGCGGCCGAACCGGCGCGCTCGCACTGACCGGCAGGCGGGGATGACGGAAAAGAGGCGGCGCGTGCAGCTTGCA
>NZ_DASVTX010000462.1:0-23563 GCF_036387355.1 Longimicrobium sp. | reverse complement strand
CTGGAAGCGGACGGGAAAGGGCGCCGTCGCCGCGAACGCACGCACGACGGCCTCGGTTTCATCCGTGGAGCGGTCGTCGCACACCACGAGTTCATGCGGAAGCCGCGTCTGCGCCGCCAGGCTCGCGAGCTGCTCGGGAAGCCAGCGCGCGCCGTTGTACGTGCACAGCGCCACCGACACGCGCGGCTCCTTTCCCCGTTCCTTTCCCAGCTCACTCATCCGCGTTCGTATAGAAGGGATCGTCCCCCGTGCCCCACCGGTCCAGGAGGCGCGCCGCGGCGGCGGGCTCGTCACGCACCGTGCGCGAAACCGATTCCAGGTGGTAGAGCCGCGCGTGCGGGGTGAACAGCACGCGGTACCCGGCCTCGCGGACACGAAGGCAGTAGTCTACGTCGTTGAAGTTGACGGGATACGACTCGTCGAAGCCGCCAAGCTCCCCGAACACCCCGGCACGTGTCATCAGGCAGGCGCCGGTGACGGCCGACCAGTCGCGCACGGACAGCAGATCGAAGCCCCGCCCGGGGTGCTCGGGGAGCACGGCGCGGTACACGTGGTCCGCGTCGCCGCGGTGCAGGTATACCCCCGCGTGCTGCACCCGCCCGCCGGGAAAGTACAGCTTGGCGCCCACCGCGCCCACGTCGGGCCGGGCCGACAGTTCCAGCAGCGCCCCCATCCAGTCCGGCGAGCGGACCTCGGTGTCGTCGTTCAGAAACACCAGGTGCTCGCCCGCGGCCGCGGCCGCGCCCATGTTCATCTTGGCCGCCACGTTGAAGGGGCCGGCATACGAAATCCACCGCACCCGCGCGCCCGCCGCCGCGTCCACGGCTGCCCGCGTCTCCGGCCGCAGGTCGCCGTTGTCCACGCACACCAGTTCCCAGCGCGGGTACGCGGTCAAGCCGGCGATGCTCCGCACGCAGTGGGCGAGCAGGTCCAGCGTGCGCCCACCCACCACCCGCGTGAGCCCCGCGGTGGGAACGACAATGCTGACCAGCGGCTCGCCACCCACCGGATGACGCACCCGGTGCACTCCGGGAACAGCGCCGCTCTCCACGCGGCTTCCGGGAAACGCACGCGCCAGGTGGCCGTCCAGGGCCCGCGCGGCCCCCGCCGCGTCCTGCGCGAGTGCCAGCGCCCGCCAGCCGAGCGCGCGCCGCGGCGCCGTATGGTACAGCACGTCAGGCACGTGCTCCACCGCCCCGCCACCCTCGGCAATGCGCAGGAGCAGGTCGTACTCATGCGCGCCCTCCACCCCGGCCCGCCATCCCCCGAGCGCGCGCGCCTCCGCGGTCCGGATCGCGCACAGCCTCCGGACGTACGGAAAGGACCGCAGATAGTCGGGCGACCACGCCGGCTTGCGGAACGCGGCGCGGCGGGTGCCGTCCTCGCGCAGCCGGTCCTCGTCCGTGTACACCAGCACCGCGCGGTGTCCCCGCGCGCGCACCGCCGCGACCGCCCCGGGGGCCAGCTCGTCACCCGGATCGATGAGGGCGACGAACGTGCCCCGCGCCGCTTCCAGGCCGCGGTTCAACGCCTCCGCCACGGAGCCGGCCGTTCCCGGGTGCAAGATCCGGACGCGCGGGCCCGCAGCGGCGGGCGCGCCGCCGCTGGAGAGCAGGAGCGCCTCCCAGCCCCCGGCGTGCTGTGCCTGGAGCGATTCCAGCGTCCGGCGCACCGCCTGCGCCGATGCATCCGGGGGAACGACGATCAGAAGCGACAGCACCGGCGGGGCGCCGGCGGCATCCTCCTGCGGTGGCCCGGCGGCGGCCGGGTGCGGCGCGGGGTGATCCACCCCCCCGTTCGCCCGGCCCGTCGGCGAAGACGACGCGGAACGCAGCCGGCCCGCCAGCCGGGCAATTGCGCCGGCGCCGCCGAAGAGCCGCAGGTACGTCCGCGCGAGCTGCGCCAGTTCCGCGCGGGGGAGGGCGAATGCCAGCGCGGGGTGCGCCCACACCGCAACGGCCGACGGGCCTGCCGGACCGGACAGAACGATCTCCACCTCGCGTCCCGCAAAGCGCCGCAGCGCGGGGAACACCCGCGTCCATGCTCCCCGCCCCGAAAGGCGGAGGCTCCACCGCCGCCGGAGCGGCACGCCGTCATCCACGGTGCGAACTTCCATCCAGGCGGCCGCGCCGCGCGAATGCGCCTCGCCCCCCGCGTCCCCCGCGCGGACGAGCGCGTGCAGCCGGGCGCCGGCCGGGATCTCCAGCCGGCAGGAGAGCGTGCAGCCCCCGGGGACAAAGAGGGCGAAGGCGGACCGCCCGTCCACGAACACTTCCTCGTCCCAGGGCCCCTCGCCCTCGCCGGACGAGGGTTCCCAGAGCAGCGGGGCGAGCGAGTCCCACCGGTAGGCGCGCGCCAGCCAGGCCGCGCGCAGTCCGGGCGCGAGGCTCATCCGGGGTCCGCGGCGGAGGCTTCGGCCCCCCACGTCAACCGCCGCGCGGCCGCGCGGCCCTGGGCGGAGAGGGCCAGGTATTCACGGGTGCGGTTGTCGGACACCAGCAGGTTCTTCTGTGCGCACATGCGGAAGGTACAGCTGCGCGCCCACTCCTCCGGTGCGTACGCCACTCCGTCTGCCCCCACCACCCGCACGCCGAGCCCCATCGCCTGGATCTGGCGCGTCATGCTGTCGCGCCCGCTCTCGAACGCGAGCGCGTCCAGCTTGGACCGGATGGGCCCGCAGCGCAGCCGAAGCATGACCTCGCGCCGCAGCATGAACGCGTTGGAGCGGAGGTGCGGGTTGGGGAACGGCGCAAAGGCGGCCCGGGCGCGGCGAAGTTCCCGCCGCTGCGCAAGGTACCGCCGGATGCCGGCGCGCTCGCGCCGGCGCACCCAGCTTCCGCCCACGTGCAGCAGAAAGCGGTGCCCCGGCGCGCAGTCGCGGCACAGGTTGGCGTAGCGGCTTTCCCAGGAACCGGTGGCGCCGGCCACTCCCACCCCGGGGGCGCGGGCCACGTCGTACAGGCGGGCCAGCCATCCCTCCGCGAGAGGCTGGCTGTACGAGTTCAGAAAGCACAGGAACTCGCCGTCCACTTCCCTCGCGGCCTGAAAGTACGCCGGGATGTCCTGCATCGGCACGGGCGTCTCCACCTCGTCGTGGTCGATGCCGCCCAGCAGCCGGCGGAAGGGCTCCCGCTCCTGCCCGCTTCGGAAGCCGTTGTAGATGATCGCCAGGCGGTGCTCCACCCCCGCCGGAAACCGGCGGTACGACGCCAGAAACTCCGCCAGGGGCTCCGTGCCCAGCGGCGCCCACACCAGGTGCACCACCCGGACCCCGGGCGCCGGCCCGCCTGCCCGCGCCACGCCGGTCAGGGCTCGAGAAAGGCCGCGGGGGACCCCATGGGGAACAGCGGGTCGCCGCGGTAGGCCGCGCCCCAGCGCGCCGCGAACTGAACCAGTTCGGCCGGGCGGACGCCGTGCTCGTTCGTCACTTCCCGCGAAACCGACTCGAAGTGGAACAGCTCGGCAAACGGCGTAAAGACGACGCGGTATCCGGCCGCCCGGACCCGCAGGCAGTAGTCCACATCGTTGTAGTTGACGGGGAAGTCCGCGTCGAACCCGTTCACTTCGCGAAACACGCCGGCCCGCGTCATCATGCACGCGCCCGTGACCGCCGAGTAGTTCCGCGGCGCCGACAGCTCCGGAACGTTCGCCTCGCCCGCGCGCGGAATGTTGTAGTGTACGTGGCCGGGGGCGGCGTTGGGGGCCAGGGCAACCCCGGCGTGCTGAATGGAGCCATCGGGAAAGCGAAGCTTGGCGCCCACGGCACCGATCGGCTCCTGCTGGGAATACTCCAGCATCGCCCGCAGCCAGCCCGGCGTAATGACCTCGACGTCGTCGTTCAGAAAGAGCAGGTGCTCGCCGGCGGCGTGCGCCGCGCCCAGGTTCATCTTCTCCGCCACGTTGAACGGTCCGGCGTACGCGACCATGCGGAGGGAGACCCCCGACGCGTCCAGCACGGCCACAGTTTCCGGCCGCAGGTCGCCATTGTGCACGACGACAACCTCGTACGCCGGGTACTCCCCCGCGTCCGCGATGCTCTGCACGCAGTGCGCGAGCAGGTCCAGAGGCCGGCCGGCCACCGTGCGCGTCATTCCGGCCGTAGGAATGACGATGCTCACCAGCGGAGTGCCGCGCACCTCGAACCGGACGCCCCGCTCCCCCGCCTCACCGCGCGGCCGGCGCCCGGCGGCCGCCTCGCGCGCCAGGTGCTCGTTCACGGCCCGGCGAAACTCCGGGCGCGCGTGCACCGGGACGCCCCCGGCGCCGCCCCGGCGAACGTACAGCAGTTCGGGGAGGTGGCGAATGGGGGCGCCCCGCTCGGCCAGGCGCAGGAGCAGGTCATAACCGCGCGCGTCGCCGGGTTCCGTGCGAAAGCTCCCGGCTTCACGGGCGGAGGCGTGCCGGAAGCAGCAGAAGCCCCCGGTGTACGCGTCGAACAGGATGGTGTCGGGCGACCAGTCCGGCTTGAGCACGGGGCGCATCCCCGAACCTTCGGCCACCATCTCGTCGGTGTACACGACGTCGGCGGCGGGGTCGGCCGCCAGGGATTCCGCCACCCGGAAGAGCGCCGCGGGAGACAGCTCGTCGCCGGGAGGCACGAGGGCGACCCACTCCGCCCCGGAGGCGTCGGCCACCGCCTGAAGCGACGGCTCGCCGCTCCACGTGGTCACCCGTGGGTCCCGGACCGCCCCGGCGGCGCCCGCGTGGGGGGCGCTCTTCTGGGGCACCAGGTACAGCGTCCAGTGGGGGTAGCTCTGGCGCACGGCGGAGCGGATCGTGCGCGCCGCCGCACGGGCGTCGGTCCCGGAGAGGGGCACCAGGAGCGCGAACGTGGGAACCGCGGTCAGCGCGGGCACGCGCCGGCGCTGGCGGCGCAGTTCCAGGCGGGTAAACACTCCCTTGACCATGGGCCGCAGCGGCCCGGGGATGAGCCCGCGCGCCGAGGCACTCCGCCCCAGTTCCTGCAGCCGTCCGGCCATGCCGCGGGGCACCGGCTCAGCCTTCCCGCTGAAGCACCAGGACCACCTCTTCGCCCGCAAGCATGCCCGCCGAGCGCAGCGCGCCCTCGGCGCGGGCGCCCACGGCATCCCACACGGCGCGCGGCGGGCGGCGCAGCCGCTCGCCCGTGAGTCCCGCCCGCACGGCGCGCGAGTGCCTGAAGTCGCTCACGACGTTCGGGGCCGCGCTCGACAGGCGAACAACGGCCAGCCCCGCGCGCCTGGCCGCGGCGGCGAGAGCGCGTCCGGGGGGGATCACGAGGTGGCGCGGCGGATCCCAGTTGAACCACGCGGAGCCGAACACGCGCGCCCCCAGGGACTCGGGGTTGGGATACAGCAGCACGGCCCGTCCGCCCGGCGCCAGCAGTTCGTGAATGCGGCGCAGCGCGCCCCGGGGATCGTCAAGGTGCTCGAACACGTGGCTCAGCACCACCAGGTCAAAGGACCCCGCGGGCAGGTCTACCGCGCGAAAGTCGCCCGTCTGCACGGGGCAGCCGCTGGTGCGGCGCCCCACCTCGGCCGCGGCCGGATCCCACTCCACTCCCTGGGCATCGTACCCGGCCAGCCGCAGCCGCGCGAGCAGCTCGCCCGCGCCGCACCCTACGTCCAGTGCGCGCGGTGTGCCCGGGCGCCGGGGAAGCAGCTCGTCGCGAAGCCCGCCGAACGCACGCTCCCGCACGGCGCGGTTCCCGGCCAGCAGCCTGCCGGCCCAGCCCAGGCCGCCCGCCGCGGGGCGCCCCTGTACCGCGGCCTGCACCGCGCCCCGCAGCTCCCGGAGCCCCGCGCGCGTCGCGCCGTCGGCCGATACCGGGGGCGGCGTCACGTGGGTGCCGTACTCGCCGGGATAGCAGAGCGGAAGGTCCTCGCCCACCACGCGCGGATCCTGGTACACCGTCCGGCAGGCGGCGCAGCGGCGGTAGGTGAACTCGCCCGGCGTTTCGTGCAGCCGGTCGGGCGCCGCGAACAACACCGGCGCCTCCGTGCCGTCGCACAGCGGGCAGGCACCCACGGGCGCAGTACGGGGCGTGGCTCCGGAGGGTTGAACTGTCGTATCGGTCACGTGCGCGATCCGTCCCACTTGGTTGTCCTGCGTTCTGGCCCCCGCGAAACACGACTCTCGCGCGCGGGGCCGGGGGCGCCGGTCAGCGGGCCCCGGCCGGGGCGTGCGCGTCGTTGCGCCACCACCGCACCACGTCGTCCAGCCCGGCTTCCAGAGAAAGGGCCGGGCTCCACCCCACTTCTCCGCGGAGGCGGCTCACGTCGGCCGTAAGCGCCGCGGGATCGCCCGGGGCCGCGGGCAGCGCGCCGAGCCGCAGCAGGTCGGGCCTGCCCGCGCGAGCCGCGAGGGCCTGCACCACGTCACGAAGTGCGACCGGCTCGCCGGAGCCGATGTTCACGGCCCCGCGCACGTCGCTGTCCAGCAGCGCGGCAAAGGCATCCGCCGCGTCGGCCGCGTGCAGAAAGTCGCGCACCTGCATGCCGTGCGAGCACGGCGCCGGCTCGCCGCGGAGGAGCGCGCGCGCGACCGACGCCACCAGCCGCGCCGGCGGCTCGTGCGGGCCGTACAGCAGAAAGATGCGCCCCCACGCGGCGCTCATCCCGCTCTGCCGCGCGTATGCCTCCACGACCTGGTGCAGCGCCAGCTTGCAGGCGCCGTACAGCGTGGCCGGCACCGTGGGGGTCGATGCTTCGGAACAGAGTCCGTGCCCCCACTCGTACTCCGCGCAGGTCCCGGACAGAACGGCGCGCTCGCCCCCCGCTTGGCGAAAGGCGCGCACCAGCTCCAGTGAGGCGGCCACCCAGCGAAGGTTCTCGGGCGAGTGCCAGAACTTTCCGTGCTCCACGTACCACGCCAGGTGCAGCAGGTGCGTGGGGCGAATCCGGTCCACCAGCCGGCGCGCCGCGTCCCCGTCCAGCAGGTCCGCGGCGTGCCAGGCCACCCCCTCCGCGGCCGGTCCGGGGGCGCGCGCGACGGCGTGCACCTCGAAGCCGCGCCGGGCCAGCGCCGCTCCGGCGTGGCGTCCGACGAAGCCCGTGGCGCCGGTCAGCAGAACCCGGCGGCTCACGGCGTGTAGTCCGGGTACGCCCGGTCCCGCGCCGATATGACCCGCGCCTCGGCCGCCGGCCACCGGATGCCGAACGCCGGGTCGTCCCAGCGCACCCCGCGCGACGAGGCCGCGTGGTACGCGGTGGAGATCTGGTAGAACACCTCGGTGGCATCTACCAGCGTCTGGAACCCGTGCGCGAAGCCCTCGGGCACGTACAGCGCCCGCCGGTTCTGCGCCGAAAGCTCCACCGCGGTCCACCGGCCGTGCGTGGGCGAGCCCGGGCGCAGGTCGATCACTACGTCCACGATCGCGCCCGCCGTGCACCGCACCAGCTTGGCTTCCGCGTGCGGCTCGGCCTGAAAGTGCATTCCGCGCAGAGTGGCCGCGCGGGCGTTGTAGCTGACGCTGCACTCCGGAAAGGCGTCCCGCAGCCCCCGGCGGCAGAACTCGGCGGCGTCGAAGGTGCGCGCAAAGAAGCCCCGCTCGTCCTCGATGCGCTCCGGCTCCACGATCCAGGCGCCGGGCAGCTCCGTCTCGGTGAAGATCACGCCGCCCCCGTCACACCACGCGCAGTTCGGGGATGGGCACGATGAAACGCCCGCCGCCCCGCCGGTACTCCGCCTGCTGCTCCAGGATTTCGTCGGCGAAGTTCCAGGTGAGCAGAAGCACGTAGTCCGGGCGCCGCTCCCGCAGCGCCTCGGGCGCCTCGATGCGCAGGTGCGTTCCGGGCGTGTACCGCCCCTGCTTCACGGTGCTGCGGTCCACCATGAAGTCCAGCGTTTCGCGGCCGATGCCGAAGTAGTTCAGCAGCGTGCTTCCCTTGGCCGACGCGCCGTACGCGGCGATGCTGCGCCCCTCGCCCTTGAGGCGGGCCACCAGCGACGTGAGCTCCTGCTTCAGCCGCTCCACCCGCCCCGCGAAGCCCAGGTAGAAGTCCGGACGGTCGACGCCCCACCCCTGCTCCTCGGCCAGCAGCGCACGCACGGCGTCCGTCGGCTCCGGCGCCGACCCGGCGGGCGTGGCGAACACGCGGAGCGAGCCGCCATGGATGGGCAGCCGCTCCACGTTCCAGATCACCAGGTCGTGCCGGCGGAAGAGCCGGTCCAGCGCGGCGAGCGAAAAGTAGCAGAGGTGCTCGTGGTAGATGGTGTCGAACTCCGCGCCGTCAATCATGTCCTTGACGTAGGGGAACTCGATGCAGGTGGTGCCCGTGTCCTTGAGCAGCGCACGGAAGCCCTGCACCACCCCGTTCAGGTCGGCCACGTGCGCCAGCACGTTGTTGGCGTGGATCACGTCGGCCCGCACCCCCTCGCCGGCCAGGCGCGCAGCGGACTCGGCCCCGAAGAAGTCGTGCACGGTGCGCACGCCCCGCTCCTCGGCCACGCGGGCGATGTTCCCCGCCGGCTCCACCCCCAGCACCGGCACCCCGGCCCGCAGGTAGTACTGCAGGAGGTAGCCGTCGTTGCTGGCCACTTCCACGGCCAGGCTGTCCGGCCCCAGCCCGCGCTCCGCCACCAGCCGGCCCACGATGGTTTCGGCGTGGCGCAGCATGGTCTCGGAGAACGACGAAAAGTACAGGTACTCGCCAAACAGCTGCTCGGGCGGGACCGTTTCGGTGATCTGCACCAGCGAGCACGCCTCGCAGAACACCAGGTCCAGCGGATACGTGGGCTCGGGCCCGGCCAGTTCCGCCTCGGTGAGAAGCGCGTTGGCCAGCGGCGTGTTCCCCAGCGAGAGCACGGGAAGCAGGCGGTCCGAGCCGCACGCCCGGCACCCGCTGATGGTTCCGCTCGCCACCGGAGCCGCGCCGGAGGAGGGCGCCACCGCGCCGCTCACGCGGCCTCCTTCAGAAACTCGCGGTACCACGCCACGGTGCGGCGCAGCCCCTCGTCCAGGGTAAAGAGCGGGCTCCAGTCCAGCATACGCCGCGCCTTTTCGGCCGACAGGTACTGGTGGCGGATCTCGTGCTTCGCCTCGTTGCGCACGTCCGGCTTCAGATCGGAGCCCATCTCGTCCAGAATGCTCTGCACCAGCTGCAGCACGGGAACCTGGATCTCGTTGCTGAAGTTGAATGCGTGGCCGTTCACCGACGGGTCCGACGCCATCTTTTCGGCCAGCAGCATGTAGGCGGCGGCGCCGTCTTCCACGTAGAAGTAGTCGCGGATGAAGGTGCCGTCGGAACGGATCACGGGTGCCTGCCCGCGCATGACCGAGCGGATGGTGCCCGGGACGATGCGGTTCCAGTTCAGGTCGCCGCCGCCGTAGAAGTTGCCGCACCGGGTGATGGTGACGGGAAGCCCGTACGTGTTGGCGTACGACTGCGTGATCAGGTCGCTGCACGACTTGCTCACGTCGTACGGATGCGTCCCCTGAAGCGGCGTGCTTTCGTCGTAGGGCAGCGTGTCGCATTCGCCGTACGCCTTGTCCGACGAGGCCATGACGATCTGCTTTACCGACGGGCTGCGGCGGCACGCCTCCAGCAGCGCCCAGGTTCCCTGGATGTTGCTCTCGAAGGTGCTCACCGGGTTGCGGTTGGCGATGCCCACGATGGTCTGCGCCGCCAGATGAATGACCGTGTCGATCTCGTACTCGCCCAGGGTGCGCTCCAGCAGCGCCTGGTCGCACACGTCGCCGCGCACCGTCTTGACCTTGTGAAAGAGGCCGGTGCGCACCATCTCGCTCTGGGGAACCCAGTCGCGCACCAGGCACACCACGTCTGCCCCCGCTTCAACCAGGCTGCGCACCAGCCAGTTGCCCACCAGCCCGGTGCCCCCGGTCACAAAGGTGGGCCTGTCCTGCCAGAACCCGCTCATTCCCAGACTCTCCACGGCGCGTCTCCGCGCTCCCAAAGCGATTCCAGGAGCTTCTTGTCCCGGATGGTATCCATGCACTGCCAGAAGTTCTCGTGGCGGTACGCCGCCAGCTGCCCGTCCTCGGCCAGCCGCTCCAGCGCGTGCGCCTCCAGGATGGTGTCGTCGCCCTCCAGGTAGTCGAACACCCCGGGCTCCAGCACCATGAAGCCGCCGTTGATCCACCCTTCGCCGATCTGCGGCTTTTCGGTGAACTCGGCCACCAGGTCGCCCTCGAACACCAGCCCGCCGAAGCGGGCCGGCGGCCGTACGGCGGTAATGGTGGCCAGCTTGCCGCAGCGGCGGTGAAACTCCAGGAGGCGGCCCAGGTCCAGATCGCACACCCCGTCGCCGTACGTGAGCATGAAGGTGCCCCCGTCGCGAAGCTGCGGCTCCAGCCGCTTCAGCCGGCCGCCGGTCATGGTCTGCGCCCCGGTGTCTTCCAGGTGGATCACCCAGTCGTCGCACTCGCGGTTGCGCGTCTGCAGCTGCCCCGAGCAGAAATCGATGGTGACGCTGCCGTTCAGGGAGTAGTAATCAAGAAAATACCGCTTGATCGCCTCGCCCTTGTACCCCAGCGCGACGTAGAACTCCTTGAAGCCGTGGTGCGCGTACTGCTTCATGATGTGCCACAGGATCGGCCTGCCGCCGATTTCCACCATGGGCTTGGGCTTGACCTCGGTTTCCTCGGCGAGGCGGGTCCCAAGCCCGCCCGCAAGCAATACGACCTTCATTGGCTGTCGGGGGCTGCGTGGGCGCCGCCCGCGGCGGAGCCCACCTCGTACATCGCTTCAAAGAAATAGGTCTGCACCGGCGCTTCGCGCAGGTACAGCTGGCGCCAGTGCGCGGGGATGGGGTACTCGTCCTGGCGGATCACCACGCCGTCGCTGTTGTTGTGGCTCACCCACCACTGTTTGCTGTAGAACCATCCGCGCGTCAGCCGGTCGATCAGGTCCACGTACGCCTGGATCTGATCGCGCGTCATCTCGTGCAGCGACGAGATGTTGACGAACAGGTCAACGCTCTTGGACGGCAGCATCGCGGCCTGATGCGGGAGCAGAAACGCGATGTCGGCGGCCTCGAACTCCTCGCGCACGTCCTCGAACCGTTCAAAGCAGCGGAACCCGAACACCTTGCGATCCGGCAGCACGGCGGTAAGGTATCGCTGCGAAACCTCGAGGGCCGGCGGAATGTCCACGACCACATACCGGCACCCGGGCACCGCCTGCACGAATACGTACGCATCGCGTCCGTACCCGGCCCCCAGCTCGCAGATCACGGGACGCGTGCCCTGCGCGGGCCGAAAGTGTTCGCGCATGGCGCTGTACTCCAGAACGGAGTTGGCCAGGTCCTGCGAGATCAGCTTGCCGCCCATGCGGAACGGCAGCGGATTGCCTTCCGCGGGTTCAGCGAGTCGCTTCAGCAGCCCCTCACCGTCGCGCGACTCCGCGAACTTCCAGAGCATCCGCGTAAACAGGCTCTGCGACGCAAAGGCCCGCCGCGGCAGGTCGGTTCCCGGCACGTACGCGAGCGCCCCGGCCAGCAAGCCCGGCCAGGCATGGAGCGGTGTGTTCCGGACCAGAAACTTGAACTGCGCGTCCTCACGCCCGATCAGCCACGTGAAGTAGTTCCGGGCGAGAGTGCGCTTCAGATTCTCAAACCCCTCGGTCTCAAGCTGCTGCCGGTTCCGGTCATTGTGGTACTCCCAGAATTTCGATGGCAGGTACACCGGGTTGCCGTGAGCCATGCACTCCAGCATCAACTGCGAAGAAACCGTCATCGGGGCTGTTTCAGGTTCAAGGTCTCCCTCACCGCCGCGGCGGGGGCGAACTGCGTCGTCCAGCGGAGCAGCGGCCGCACCGCGCCAGGAAGCGGCCCGGCATACGAGCCCCGGGCGGAATCGCCCTCCAGGCTGTCCACCACCTGCAGGGCTACCGCGTCGCGCTCATGAAAGTGCACCGTGACCGGGTCCAGGGTACTGAGCGCCACGCTCACCACCAGGGCGCCTTCGGCCAGCAGGTTGCCCGGGATCCACGCGGTGCTGGTGTAGCGGCCGGCCGGCCGCGGGGTGTCGCGCCAGGAGGGGTCGGTGTCCACGGCCACGAACACGCATACGCCCTGCTCGTTGAACACGTGGTAGTTCGGCGCAAGCACGTGCCCGGGGGTCAGCACGTCGAACTCCATGCCGATGCCGGCGGGCCTGCGGATGTCGATCGCCTCGCGGGTATGCCCCGCCTCGTCGTGCACACGGACGGCCCGCAGGCGCGCAACGCCGTCTCCCGGTGCCTGCGCGGGGTCGTTCCAGCGGCGCTCGGCCGTGGTTCCCAGCCCCGACTGGAGGTAGGCCTGCAGCACGGTGGACGTGGCCCCGTGCGCCAGCACGCCGCCCTGGTCCAGAAGCAGGGTGCGCCCGCACAGGCGCGAAACCGCGGCCATGTCATGGCTCACGAACAGGACCGTGCGTCCCTCGTGGGCCACGTCCTCCATCTTCCCCAGGCACTTCTTCTGAAAGCTGGCGTCGCCCACCGCCAGCACCTCGTCGATGATCAGGATCTCGGGCTCGAGGTGCGCGGCCACCGCAAACGCCAGCCGCAGGTACATGCCGCTGGAGTACCGCTTCACGGGCGTGTCGATGAACCGCTCCACCCCCGAGAAGTCCACGATTTCGTCGAACCGGCGCGCGATGTACTCGCGGTCCATGCCAAGGATGGACCCGTTCAGAAACACGTTGTCGCGGCCGGTGAGCTCGGGATGGAACCCCGTGCCGACTTCCAGAAGCGAACCCACGCGGCCGTACACGTCCGCACGGCCCGTGGTGGGTTCGGTGATGCGGGACAGGATCTTGAGCAGCGTGCTTTTCCCCGCGCCGTTCCGGCCGATGATGCCGAGCGCTTCGCCATGCCCGACTTCGAACGACACGTCGCGCAGCGCCCAGACCGTCTCATGGGGGCGGGAACGCAGTCCGCGGAGGGCACGGCGCCCCGCGCCGGACAGGGCCTCGCGCAGGGATCCGCTGCGCTCGGCGGCGGCGCCGATGCGGTAGCTCTTGCCCAGGCCGGTGGCCCGGATCGCGGTGTTGGACATGCGCGCCGCCTCAGGCCACGTCCGCGAACACCCGCTCGGTGCTCCGGAAGTAGAGCGCGCCCGCCACGAGCATCAGCAGCCCCATGCCGCACGACACCGCCATCATCCCCCAGTTCACCGACCCGGTGCCAAGCAGCACCGCGCGGAACCCCTCCACCACGCCCACCATGGGGTTGAGCGCGTACAGGAGCCGGAAGCGTTCCGGCACGAGGCTGGCCGGGTACAGGACGGGCGAGGCGTAGAGCCAGACCTGCAGCAGAAAGGGCACGACGTGCTTGACGTCGCGGTACTGGATGTTGAGCGCCGAAAGCCAGCACCCCACCCCCGCGGCGGTCAGCACCATGATGCTCACCAGCACCGGCACTACCACCAGCGCCAGCGGCGAAGGCAGGATGCCGTAGGCGAGCATCACCAGCGCGAGCAGGGCCAGGCCCACGACCAGATCCATCAGCCCCGCGATCACCGGTGCCAGCGGAATCACCAGGCGGGGAAAGTACACCTTGGTGATCAGGTTGGTGTTGGAGATCAGGCTGTTGCTGGAACCGGTGAGCGCCGTGGAGAAGTAGGTCCACGGAACCAGCGCGGCCAGGGCAAAGACCGGGTAGGGCACGCCGTCGGAAGGCACGCGCGCCAGCATCCCGAACACCACGGAGAAAACCACCGTGGTGAGCAGGGGCTGCAGCAGCGCCCAGGCGGCACCCAGCACCGTCTGCGCATAGCGAACCTTGATGTCGCGCCAGACCAGGAAAAAAAACAGGCCCCGGTAGGCCCAGAGTTCGCCGGCGCCGATGCGCGGAAACCGCCCGGACGGCGCAATCACCAGGGAGGGTACCCGTCCTCCGCGAGGCTGCGCCGGCTCTGCGCCCGGAAGCGGCATGGCATGGGTGTCTACGGTCATACCTTCACAATGCAGGAAGGGCGCGTGCGCCCTGGATTCTCCGACGACAAATCCCGGTGCGCCGGGCAGATAGCCCGCCGGGCGCAGCCGGGAAAGATAGCAGAGGGCTGGGGGGCGATCAACCCGAGACCCCCGCCCCCCCCAGCGCGCCGTGGTCCGCCATCACCAGCCGAAGCCCGTCGCGCCAGTCCGGAAGGGCGATCCCGAAGTCCGCGGCGATGCGCCCGTTGTCCAGCACGGAATACCCCGGGCGCACCGCCGGGGTGGGAAACCCGTCGGTCCCGATGGCCTCCACCCGGGCCGCCGTTTCCGGCAGGTACCCGCGGATGGCTTCCGCGAACCCGTGCCAGCTGGTTTGTCCCGCGGCGGTCAGGTGGTACACGCCGGAGGGCCCGCCGGCGCCGCGCCGCGCCAGAATCAGCGCGGTCGCCTGCGCGATCATGCGGCTCGACGTGGGCGCCCCGACCTGGTCGGCCACGACCCGCACGTGCTCGCGTTCGCCCATCAGCCGCAGCATGGTGAGCAGGAAGTTGCGGCCCCGCGCCCCGTACACCCAGGTGGTGCGCAGGATCAGGTGGTCGCAGCCGCTGGCCTGAATGGCCCGCTCCCCCTCCAGCTTCGATCGTCCATAGACGTTCAGGGGCGCCGGCGCGTCACTTTCGCGGTACGGCGCGCGACGGGTACCGTCAAAGACGTAGTCCGTGGAGTAGTGCACCAGGGTGCACCCCAGCCGCCCGGCTTCCTCGGCCAGCACGCGCGGAGCTTCGGCGTTGGCCGCGAACGCGGCCTCCGGCTCGGCCTCGGCGCGGTCCACCGCCGTGTACGCAGCCGCGTTCACGATCCACCCGGGCCGGTGGCGGCGCACCAGGGCGCGCAGGGCCGCCGGGTCGGAGAGGTCGGCGCCGTCGCGGCCCAGCGCCGTGACCGGGCCCAGCGGCGCGAGCGCGCGCTCCAGTTCCCACCCTACCTGGCCCGCCCGCCCCAGCAGCAGGATTCCGCCGGCGCTCACGCAGCCTCGGGAGCGCCGAACAGCGCCTCGGGCGCAAGGTCGCGCAGCCGGGGCGCGTCCGCGTCCTTGGCGGCCAGCACCGGCGCCGCCACGGGCCAGACGATCCCGACGTCGGGGTCGTCCCAGCGCAGCGAACGCTCCGCCGCCGGAGTGTACGGGGCCGTGCACTTGTAGGAAAAGACCGCCGTGTCGCTGAGCACCGCGAAGCCGTGCGCAAAACCCGCCGGAACCCACAGCTGGTGCCCGTTCTCCGACGAAAGCTCCACCCCCACCCACTGGCTGAACGTGGGCGAGCCGCGGCGCAGGTCCACCGCAACGTCAAAGACCGCGCCCTGGGGAACGCTCACCAGCTTTCCCTGCGGCGACGGATTCTGAAAGTGCATGCCCCGCAGCACGCCCCGGCGCGAAAACGAAAGGTTGTCCTGCACGAACGGGCCCGGGATGCCCAGGGCCTGGTAGCGCTCGCTGCTCCAGCTTTCCACGAACCAGCCGCGGTCGTCGCGAAACACTCTGGGCTCCAGCAGCAGAACCCCTTCCAGACGGGTCGGCCGCACGTTCATCGCCGCGCCCCTCCGGCCACCAGTTCCCGCAGATACTGCCCGTAGCCGGACTTGCCCAGTGGTTCGGCCAGACGCAGCACGTCCTCGTCCGAGATCCACCCCCAGCCGTGGGCGATCTCCTCAGGACAGGCGATCTTGAGCCCCTGCCGCTCTTCGACGGTCTGGATGAAGTTGGACGCCTGCGCAAGGGACTGGTGCGTCCCCGTGTCCAGCCACGCCATGCCGCGTCCCAGAATCTGCACCTGCAGCTGTCCGCGCTCCAGATACCAGCGGTTCACGTCGGTGATTTCCAGCTCGCCCCGCGGCGAGGGACGGAGCGCGCCGGCCACGTCCAGCACCTGGTTGTCGTAGAAGTACAGCCCGGTGACGGCGTAGTGCGACCGGGGCTGCGCGGGCTTTTCCTCGATGCTCACGGCGCGGCCCGCGGCGTCGAACTCCACCACGCCGTACCGCTCGGGGTCGCTGACGTAATACCCGAACACCGTGGCGCCCGGTGCCGGCGCGGCGGCCTGCTGCAGCGACTCGCTGAGCCCGTGCCCGTAAAAGATGTTGTCGCCCAGCACCAGGCACACGGACTCGCCGCCCACGAACTCGCGGCCGATGACGAACGCCTGCGCCAGCCCTTCGGGGTGCGGCTGCTCGGCGTACGACAGCG
Organism: Longimicrobium sp.; assembly: GCF_036387355.1. Lineage (GTDB taxonomy): Bacteria > Gemmatimonadota > Gemmatimonadetes > Longimicrobiales > Longimicrobiaceae > Longimicrobium. Next base: position 7,463 of record NZ_DASVTX010000462.1, on the reverse strand, counting down.
ACATTCCCCACTGCGATCCGTCGCCCAGCAGCCTGCGAAAGAGCGGCAGGTCGTGCGGGGTGGATATGAGCAGGACCTCGCGGATCCCGGCCAGCATCAGCGTGCCGAGGGGGTAGTACACCATCGGCTTGTCGTAGACCGGAAGCAGCTGCTTGCTCACCGCGTGGGTGATGGGGTACAGCCGGGTTCCGCTCCCCCCCGCCAGAATGATCCCCTTCACGAGGCCACCCGCTCGCCCAGTCGCTCCATCCGGTAGGCGCCCGAAAGCACCCGCTCGCACCACTCGGGGTTGTCCAGGTACCACTTCACCGTGCGGCGCAGCCCCGTCTCGAACGTTTCGCGCGGCCGCCAGCCCAGTTCGGCGGTGATGCGCGATGCGTCGATGGCGTAGCGCTGGTCATGACCGGGCCGGTCGGTGACATGGCGGATCAGCGCTTCGCGCGGCCCGATCGCCGGGTCGGGGCGCAGTTCGTCCAGCAGCGCGCAGAGCCCCTTCACGACGTCCAGATTGCGCCGCTCGTTTCCACCGCCGATGGCGTAGGTTGCCCCGACCCGCCCCCGCTCCAGAACGGTGATCAGTGCGTCGGCGTGGTCGTCCACGTACAGCCAGTCCCGCACGTTTTCGCCGCGGCCGTACACCGGCAGCGGGCGGCCGGCGAGCGCCGACAGCACCATCAGCGGAATCAGCTTCTCGGGAAACTGGTAGGGGCCGTAGTTGTTGGAGCAGTTGGTGACCACGGTGGGAAGGCCGTAGGTATGGTGCCACGCCCGCGCCAGGTGGTCGCTCCCCGCCTTGCTCGCCGAATAGGGCGAGTTGGGGCTGTACGGCGTCTCCTCGGTAAAGTACCCCGTGGCGCCCAGCGATCCGAACACCTCGTCGGTCGACACGTGCACGAAGCGGAAGTCCTCCCGTTCGGCCCCGCTCAGCGTCGTCCAGTACCGCCGCGCCTCTTCCAGAAGGACGAACGTACCCACCACGTTGGTCTGAATGAACTCGCCGGGACCGTCGATGCTGCGGTCCACGTGCGACTCCGCCGCCAGATGCAGGACCGCGCGCGGCCGGTGCTCGTCAAAAACGCGCCGCAGCGCCCGGCCGTCGCGGATGTCCACCCGTTCAAACACGTGGCGGACGTCGTCGGCCACGGACGCGAGCGAATCGAGGTTCCCGGCGTACGTGAGCAGATCGACGTTGATGACTCGCGCACCGCGCTCCGCGACCAGCTTGCGGACAACGGCCGAGCCGATGAAGCCCGCTCCGCCGGTGACCAGAATGGTATCGGACATCTCTTGCATGGGTAGTTGAATTTCACCCGGGTGTCCCCGCACCGGGCTCAACCCCGGCCGGAAGGTTCGGTGCCCGGCCGTGCGGGGCCGCGGGCGGCGCCCCGTCGCGCGCCGCCGAACAGTTCGCTCCACGCGGCGAAGAAGGGCGCATTCGCGGGGTTGCGGCGCGCCACGGCAACGCCGTGCAGGGCCAGCGCGAACGCGGCTCCCAGCACCAGCCCCAGCATCAGCCCGGTGGACGCGGCCCGGGGAAGCGAGCCCGTGGGCCCGGGAACCTGCGCGGCGTCCAGCACCGTGAGCACCGGAAGGTCGTTGCTGGCGTTCAGCTGCGCCTCGGCCAGCGCCGAGGTGAGCGCCTGAAACACCTGCGCCTCCTGGCTGAGCTGGCGCTCCATGCGGGCGGCGGCCACGCGCACCTCGCCGCCTTCCCCGAAAGGTACGTAGACGGGGTTGCCGCTGCGCCCGCCGGTGATCCGCCGCAGCTGGGCCCGCCGGGTCTCCAGCGCCGCTTCGGCCTGGGCAAGCTGGGGATTGCCCGGAGCCAGGGTCCGGCGCAGCCGCGCGGCCTCCAGCTCCGCGTTGTCGATCTGACGCTGCAGTTCGGCGGCCGCGCTCAGGGTCTGCCGGGCCTGCTCCCCGGCGTCGGGCGTTGCCCGCCGGCGCTGCTCGTTCACGACGCGGTCTTCCACCGCCACCAGCCGGTCCCGTGCGGTCGCCACCTGGCGCTCCAGGTACTGCTGCCTGCGCAGGGCCGCGTCGGCGCTCACCTGGGCCATCAGCTCGTTGAGGACGGCCGGGTAGGCGTTGGCGATGGTGGCGGCCAGGCGCGGGTCGCGGGCGCTCACCTGCAGCCGCACGCTTCCATCGGTGCCCCGCTGCACCCGGACCCCCTTGGCCACGATCTTCCCTACGACGGCCTTCTGCTCCGGGGTGCGCGCGACGCGCTGCGTCACGGAGTCGGCAAGGGTGCGGCTGGTGAGAATGACGCCCAGAATACGGTCGCTGGGCGCGCCGCCCAGCCCACCCAGCAGGCTGGCGACGCCGCTCGGCAGCTGCGCGTTGAGGCCGCCACCGCCCTGTGCGGCGGCGAAGGGGACCATCAGCGTGCCGGCGACGTAGCGCTTGGGCATCACCAGGGAAGCGGCGGCCGCCGCCAGGGTGGTAAGCAGGGCAACCCCGGCCACCAGTTTCCAGCGGCGCAGCAGCACCGCGGCCAGGTGCAGCGGCGCGAAGCCGCCCGAACCCGGTTCACGCGCGTCCACGCGCCCCTCCACCGGCGGGGATGCGTCCGCAAAGGTGCTCATTTGCGAAGCTCGCGCAGGGTGAGGAAGCTCAGGATCAGCCCGGAGACGGTGGTGACCACGACCTGCACCGTGCTGATGGTGCGCAGCGGGTCCACCCGCCGGCGCACCGGAACGACGATCTGGTCGCCCGCTTCCAGGCGCTGCACGTCGCGGGCGTCCATCCGGGCCCCGAGCCCCACACGGATCACGGTCACTTCTCCGCGGGAGGCGCGCCTCGCATAGCCGCCCGCCGCGCGCACGTACTCCTGGATGCCGCGCCCGGGAACGAACTCCACCACACCGGGCCGGAGCACGGCACCCAGAACCGTGATGTCGGTCCCGCGCTCCGGAACGTGGAGCGCGTCCCCGTCCTGCAGCGTCAGGTCCAGCGCGTCCTCCCCCTGCTCGAACAGCCGCCGCATGTCCACCACCACCACCGACCGGTCCCCCTGGGTTCCGGCCGCCAGCACCCGGCGCTCCTCGTCGCTGAGCAGTTCCGGAGGAGATTCGCGAAGCTGCCGGAGCACAAGCGGTTCGGCGGTCCGGAGCTGCCGGCGCAGAACGGCGTCCGCCAGCGAGGCACGGTCCGTGAACCCGCCCGCCATGGCCACCAGCTCACGCAGCGTGGTGGTGTCGCGGCGAATGGGGTACCGCCCCGGGCGCAGCACCTGCCCGGCGACGGAGGCCGACCGCTGCTCCTGGAAGTTCGCCAGCTCCGCCACGTACACGGCGTCCGAAGGCTGCAGCCGGAACCCGGCGCCCCCCGCCCCGGTCGCCTCCGCGCGCGAGAAGACGAAGAACTCGCGGGTTTCCTGGCCCGTGAACCGGCTCACCCGCACCGTATCGGCGGCGTTGGAGGGAAAACCGCCTCCCCCGTTCACCACGGCCAGCAGCCCCGCCAGCGTCTCGCCGGCGCGGTATTCGTACGTGCCGGGAAAGTACACCCGCCCGAATACCTGGACCGAGCGGTCCGCGGTGGGCACCACCAGGACGTCCCCCTCGCGAAGGGTGGGATTGGCCGCCAGGTCGCCCGCCTGCCGGAAGCGCACCAGGTCGGCAATGGTGGAGTCGCCCGCCGCGTGCCGGATGATCACGTTGCGCACGGTGGACGGGCCGTTGTCCGGCGCCACCAGGTCGCTCACGCGGGTGGCCGGGGTCGCGGCACGCGCGCCCGGCCTGGCCACGCTCCCCACCACGAACACCCGGAAGCGGCGCGCGGACGCAAGCGTCAGATTCACCGAAACGCCCTGGTAGAAGCGCAGCACCAGGTCGCGCACCCGCGCCTGCGCCTCGTCAAGATTCAGGTTCAGGACCCGCGTCACGCCCATCTCCGGCACCACCAGGGCGCCTTCGGGACCCACGGGAACCTCCCATACCCGGTTCAGGTTGCCGGTCACGGACACCGTCACCACGTCCCCGGGCCCCAGCCGGTACTGCGCCCGCGACACGGGAGCATCCAGCAGCGCATCGTCCGCGGCCGCCACGGGACGGCGCACCTGGGGCTGCGCCGGTGGCTGCGTGGCCGCCGTGTCCTGCGCGCGGGCGGGCAGCGCCCGGACCGCGGAAAGCAGGGTGAGTACAAGCAGCGCGCGCCTCCAGACCGGCCGCTGCGCGCCCGGGGAGGCAATTCGATTCGTAAACGTCACGACATTCCGCGGTTCAGATTTCAGCGACGCGGCCCGCCATGAATGCGGGCCGCGTCGCGTGTGCATGCCACCGGGCCGGCGCGGGGCCGCTCACCCCGCGGCGGCGCTCCCCAGGGTCCTCGCCGATGACCCTTCCGCCTCCACCAGCCGCCGGAAGTGGGGAATGGTGCGGCGCAGCCCTTCTTCCAGCGGCACGCGCGGCTCCCACCCCAGTGCCTGCCGGGCCAGGGTGATGTCGGGGCGGCGCACCTTGGGGTCGTCTTCCGGAAGCGGCAGCTGCTCCAGCCGCGAGGTGCTTTCCGTCATCCGCAGCACCAGTTCCGCCAGCTCGCGCACGGTGAACTCGCCCGGGTTGCCGATGTTGGTGGGGTCCACCCGGTCCGAGAAGAAGAGCCGGAAAATGCCGTCCACCAGGTCGTCCACGTAGGTAAACGAACGAGTCTGCGATCCGTCACCGTAGATGGAGATGGGATCGCCCCGGAGCGCCTGCACGATGAAGTTGCTCACCACCCGTCCGTCCCCGGGACGCATGCGGGGCCCGTACGTGTTGAAGATGCGCACGATGCGCGTCTGCACCCCGTGAAAGCGGTGGTACGCCATGGTCATGGCCTCGGCGAAGCGCTTGGCTTCGTCGTACACGCCGCGCGGGCCCACCGGGTTCACGTGCCCCCAGTAGCTTTCCGGCTGCGGATGCACCTGCGGATCACCGTACACCTCGCTGGTGCTGGCCAGCAGCAGCCGCGCGCCCTTGGCCTTTGCCAGGCCCAGCGCCTTGTGCGTGCCCAGCGACCCCACCTTGAGCGTGGGGATGGGCTGCTCCAGGTAGTCGATGGGGCTGGCGGGCGAGGCAAAGTGCAGCACCCCGTCCAGCGGCCCCTCGACGTACATGTAGTTGGTGACGTCGTGCTGCACGAACTGGAAGTCCGGGCGGCCGATCAGGTGCGCGATGTTGTCCGGGTGGCCGGTGATGAAGTTGTCCATCCCCACCACCGTGTGCCCCTCGGCCAGAAAGCGGTCGCACAGGTGCGAGCCCAGGAACCCCGCGGCCCCGGTAATCAGAATGCGCATCGGGTATCCCTTCAGGCGACGCGGGCGGCCGGCGCGGCCGCGGCCGCACGCGGCGGGCGGCCCACGGACACGTAGTGAAAGCCCAGGTCGCGCATGCGCGCCGGATCCCACAGGTTGCGCCCGTCAAAGATCACGGGCTCGCCCAGCTGCGACAGCACCCGCGAAAAGTCCGGGTTGCGGTACGGCGCCCACTCGGTCAGCACCAGCAGCGCGTCGGCGCCCTCCAGGCAGTCGTAGTTGTGCTCGCACAGGGTGAGAGCGCCCCTCTGCAGCAGGTCGTTGAAGTAGTGCTCCGCTTCGTGGCCGGCTTCGGGGTCGTGGGCGCGCACGCGCGCGCCGCGCTCCACCAGCCCGCGCACCACCGTAAGAGAGGGCGCCTCGCGCATGTCGTCGGTTTCAGGCTTGAAGCTGAGCCCCCACACGGCGAAGGTGCGGCCCGAGAGGTCGCCGCCGAACCGCTCGGTCACGCGGTTCAGCAGCAGCTCCTTCTGGGCCCGGTTCACCCCCTCCACGCCGTCCAGGATGGCGGCGTCCACCCCGGTTTCACGCAGGGTGTGGATGAGCGCCTTGACGTCCTTGGGAAAGCAGCTGCCGCCGTAGCCGATGCCGGCGAACAGGAACCCCGGCCCGATGCGCTCGTCCGTGCCGATCCCCTGCCGCACGTGTGTAACGTCGGCGCCCACCGCCTCGCACAGCCCCGCGATCATGTTCATGAACGAGATGCGGGTGGCCAGCATGGCGTTGGCCGCGTACTTGGTGATCTCGGCGCTGGCGATGTCCATGAACAGAATGGGGTTCCCCGTGCGCACGAAGGGCGCGTAGAGCTCGCCCAGCTTTTCGCGGGCGTACTCGGAGTCCACGCCGACCACCACCCGGTCGGGCTTCATGAAGTCCAGGACCGCGGCCCCTTCCTTGAGGAACTCGGGGTTGGAGCACACGTGCACGGTGCGGCCGGTGTGGCGCGCCACCGCGGCGCGCACCTTGGCGGCCGTCCCCACGGGCACGGTGCTCTTGGTGATCACGATCTTCTCCGGCCCGTCCTCCGGCATGTTGCTGCCGATGGTGTCGGCCACCGCCAGCACGTGCTTGAGGTCGGCCGAGCCGTCCTCGCCCGGAGGGGTGCCCACCGCGATGAAGATGATCTCGGCGCCCGCCACGGCGGGACCGACCTCGGTGGTAAAGGTCAGCCGGCCCTCGCGCAGGTTGCGCTCCACCAGCGGCTCCAGCCCCGGCTCGTAGATGGGGATTTCGCCGTCATGCAGGCGCGCGATCTTTCGCGCGTCCACGTCGGCGCAGACCACGTCGTTCCCCGTCTCCGCCAGGCAGGCGCCCACCACCAGCCCCACGTATCCCGTCCCTACCACCGCTATGCGCATCACGCGTTCTCCGTAAACGTGCTCGTAACACCCGGCCCTGCGAGGCCGCCAAGATAGTCGCTGGCGGCCCGGTACGAAAGCGCGCCCCGGTACGGGGCGGGCCCGGGGCTCAGCCCACCAGAAGCGGAACCGGGATGGCGCGCTCCGGCCCGCGCGCGGCGCGGCGCGGCACCCCCGAAAGCCCCACCACCCTGGCGCCCTGCGAGACGGCGGCAACCACCCCGCGGGTGTCCACCACCAGCCGGGCGTGCCGGGCCACGCGGCCGTAGTCCACCCCGCCGTGGTCCGTCACCACCACCACGATGTCGGCCGCGTGCAGCGCCTCGTCCGTCAGCTCCACGCTGCGCAGCGGCAGCCCCTTCAGCGGCGTGTGGCCGTCGTCGGCGATCTCCGGGCAGTACGGGTCGTGGAACTCCACCCGCGCCCCCTTTTCCTGCAGCAGCTGGATGATGTCCAGCGCCGGGCTTTCTCGCAGGTCGTCGATGTCCTTCTTGTACGCCACGCCCAGCACCAGCACCCGGCTGCCGTTGACCGCCTTGCGGTCCTGGTTCAGCGCGTCGGCCACTTTGCCCACCACGAAGCCCGGCATCTCGGCGTTGATCTCGCTGGCCAGCTCGATCATCCGCGTCTTGAACGCCAGCGTGCGCATCTTCCAGCTCAGGTAATGCGGGTCCAGCGGGATGCAGTGCCCGCCCAGCCCCGGACCGGGGGTGAACTTCATGAAGCCGAACGGCTTGGTGGCCGCCGCCTCGATCACCTCCCACACGTCCACGTTCAGCCGGTCGCACGCCTGCGCCAGCTCGTTG
>NZ_DASVTX010000461.1:0-5865 GCF_036387355.1 Longimicrobium sp. | reverse complement strand
AAGCTGCTGGACTTCGGCATCGCGCAGGCGGCGGACGCGGCGGCGGCGGCCTCGGAGCCGGGTGACGGAACCGTCGCGCAGGCGCGCGGGCCACACACGCCCCGGTACGCCGCGCCGGAGCAGATCCGCGGCGGCGCGGTGACGCCTGCGTGCGACGTGTTCGCGCTGGGGCTCACCGCGCTGGAGATGCTGGGCGGCCGCCACCCCGCGCAGGTGCACGCCGCCGCCGATCCCACCGCGGCCGCGCGGGCCCTGCACGAACTCCGCTCGCTGCATCCGCACCTGCCGCGCGGCGTGGACTCCGTGCTGCTGCGCGCCGTGCATCCCGATCCGGGCCGCCGGTTCCGCAACGCGGGCGAGCTGGTCGGCGCGCTGCACCCGCTGCTGGAGGTGGTGGGCGGCACCATCCACATCCGCCCCCGCGCTTCGTCGCAGCTGGATCCGTTCATCGCCGTCTCCGCGGAGCCCACGGAGGTGGCGGACGCGCCGACCGAGCCCACGCCCGCCGTCGCGCCCGCTCCCATCCCGATCGCGTCACCGCCCGCACCCGCGGCGCCATCGTCCGTCGCTGCGCCGCAGCCGATGGCGGTGCCGCAGCCCGTAGTCGCCGCTCCTCCCGCTGGATCGCCCGTGCCCGCTGTGCCTGCATCCGCGGCCGCGGTCCCGGCGGACGCCGCTCCGGAGGCGGAAGATGCAAAGCCGCGTGCGGGGCTCTGGGGAACGCGGCGGGAGATCGCGCGTTCCGTGATGTGGGCGGGGCTGCTGCTGGGCCTCGTCGCGGCGTGGCCCGCGATCCGGGAACGCCTGCCGGTACGGACCGCGCGGCAGATGGTGACCGGGCTGCTCACCCCCGAGACGCCGTGGACCGACGCGGCCGAGGCGGAATACCGGCGCGTGAACCGGCTGGGCTACATTCCCGGCGACACGCTCGGATTCCAGCTCCTCGCCACCGGCGCCGCGGACGTGGACACGATGGCGGCCCGCCTGGCGCAGCTGAAAAAGGCGGGACTGCGCGCCGGAGTGGGCACGCGCGCCGTCTATCCCGAGCTGGGGCGGTACGACGCGGTTCTGCTCGCCGGGCCGTACACGGAGGCCGAGCGCGCGGCCAAGGCGGATGAACTGCGCCGCTTCCAGGGCCGCTGGAGCGAAGACGCGCGGCCCATCCGCCTCGTGCTGCGCCGCGGCGCGTTCGAGGACCGCCCGCGCACCGTTCCGCCCTCGCGCGTGGCCCGGGCGGAATACGAGCGGCTGGTCGCGCTGGGGATGTCGGAGAGCAGCGTGCTTCCCGTGCGCATCGCCGGCTCCTTTGCCGACACGTCGCTCGCGGCGGCGCGCGCCCGGCTGCGGGCCGTCCGCGCTGAGGGTCTGCGCGGCGGGATCGGAGACCGCGCCGTGTATCCGCAGCTGGATTCGGGGCGCGTGTACGTCATCATCGGCCCGTACCGCACGGCGGAGATGCGGACGCGCGAACGCCGCATCCGCCACATGGAGCGCCGGTTGGACGAGCGGTTCCGGCCACGGACGCTCTGGATGCGTGATCCACAATGACCCTGGAGCCGCATACGACGATGGAGGCGCACACGACGAGGGACGAGGGCGCGCGCCCGGGGCCGCCGTCGCGAACCGGCGGGCGGATCGGCATCCGCCGGCGCTGGGGGATCGCCGCCGCCGCGGTGCTGCTCGGCGCGGCGCTCTGGCTCTTCATCCGCCCCATTCGGCTGGCCGTGAACGGTGCGGCCGTGGGCCCGTGGACGGCGGTGGACGAGAACGAACTGCGCCGGCTGAACCGGATGGGCTACTTTGCCGGCGACACGGTGGAACTGCAGGTGCTGGGCACGGTGCCGCGCACCATCGATGCGCCGCGGCTCATCAAGGACCTGAACCGCGACGACGCCGTCCGCGCCGGGGTTGCCGGACGGGCCGTGTACCCCGGCCTTCCCGCGGACAGCGTGTACGTTCTCGCCGGGCCGTACGGTTCTCCTCTGCTGGAAACCGAGGAGCGCGACATCCGCCTGGCGGCCCGCAAACGATGGTCGCGCGCGCCGCGCCGCATCCGCCTGGCCATCCGCGACGGCGATCCTCCGGGCCGCGGTGAACTGTCGCGCGTCGCCGAGGCCGAGTACTACCGGCTGTGGTGGGAGGACGACCTGAAGTGGCCCGTGTATCCGGTGCGGATCGCGGGTGTGTTCGCCGAACGCGACCTGGCCGCGGCGGGCCGCCGGCTGCGGCGGGTGCGGAGCGCGTCGCTGCGGGCCGGGATCGCCACCCACGAGGTGTACCCGGCGCTGGAACCCGGCAAGGTATACGTCATCATCGGCCCGTACCGCACCGAGCGGATGCAGTGGGCGTCGCGGCGCATTCCGCCGCTGGAGCGCGAGACGGGCGAGCGGTTCCGCCCGCGGACGCTGTTCCTGCGGCCGATGCCGTGAATGCGGAGGGGGACGGCGCCGCGCGGTGCCGTCCCCCCCTCTCGCTCTGCGCCTGCGCCGTGACTTACCGCGGCTGTGCGGCCTGCAGGTCGCGGAACGCCTGCAGTTCCGCGAGACGCGCGTGGCTCATGGCTTCCAGCGCGTCGGACCAGGAGCGGCGGTACGGCTTGAGCCCGTGCACCAGCGTTTCGGTAATGGCCAGGTTGCGGTACCACTTGCGGTCGGCGGGCACGATGAACCAGGGCGCCACCTCGGTGCTGCAGTGCCGCAGCGCGTCCTGGTACGCCTCCTGGTACTCGTCCCAGCGCTCGCGCTCGCGCCAGTCGCCCGCGGACAGCTTCCACGCCTTGCCGATGTCGGCCTCGCGCGCCAGCAGCCGCTCCTTCTGCTCGTCCTTGCTGATGTGCAGAAAGAACTTGAAGATGAGCGTGCCGCTGGCCGCAAGCATGCTTTCAAACGCGTTGATCTGGTCGTAGCGGGCGCGCCAGACGGCTTCCGGCACCAGGTTCTGCACCCGCGCCACCAGCACGTCCTCGTAGTGCGAGCGGTTGAACACGCCCATGATGCCGCGCGCCGGTGCCACCCGGTGCACGCGCCACAGAAAGTCGTGCGACAGCTCCTCCAGGCTGGGCTGCTTGAACGATTCTACCCGGCAGCCCTGCGGGTTCAGGTCGCGCATCACCGCGCGGATCGCGCCGTCCTTGCCGCTGGTGTCCATTCCCTGCAGCACGACGAGCACGCTGTTCACGCCCGCCGCGTACAATTCTTCCTGGATGGCGTCCAGCTCGGCATTCAGCTCCGCGAACCGGGCGGCGCCCTTCTCCTTGTCCATCCCGCCGTTCTCGCGCGTGTCGTATTCCGACAGGCGAACCTTGGTGCCGGGCTCGATCCGGTGTGCGTAGGGCATTCCGCGTCGTCGTGGTGGCGTGGTGGATGAACTGCGCTTGGTCCGCAGAGTACGACGCGGCGTCCGGTGCGGCAACCAGGAATGGGTGCGCGGGCGGGAGATGACGACGGCCGGGCGCATTGCGCGAGGGCACGGCGGAACCGCGGGGACGCGCGCGCCGGCGGAGAGCCGGCGCGCAAGGGACGGGATCAGGGAGTCGGGGCGGGGAGGCGGAACCGGGCGATCTGGTGCGCGTTGCGGTCCGAGGCAAACAGGTCGTCCCGGTCGCTGATCGCGAGGCCGAAGATGGCCGCGTGCCCGCCGAAGCCGCCCAGGTGCCGGCCCTCCGGATCGAACACCTGGATGCCGGAATCGCTCACGTACACGCGGCCCCGCCCGTCCACCGCCAGGTCCATGGGCGACTGCAGGCTCCCCGCGCCCTCGCCGCGTCCGCCGAACCGGTCCACGAAGCGGCCCTCCGGCGTAAGGCGGTACACCTCGCCCGTGCGCTGGTCCAGCACGTACAGCCTGCCATCTCCCGCCACCGCCACGCGCTCCGCCCACACGTCGTCGTCACCCACCACCGTCTTCAACTCGTGGCTGGCGAGCACGGCACCGGTGCGGCTCAGGTGCATCAGCCGCGACCATCCCTCCAGCGCCCACAGCGTGCCGTCCAGCGCCACCGCGACGTCCTTGAATGACGCCGAGCGCGGCGCCGCAACGTCGTCCAGCCGCGTGCCGGTCGCTCCCTCGTACCGGCGGATGGCGCCGCGCTGCACCACGTACACGGTGCCGCCGCGGTCCGCCGCCATGTCCTGCATGGGCATGTCGGGATCGGCCGTCCACTGCGTCTGGAAAGTGCCGGCGGAGTCGAACACCTGCACCCGGCCGCCGCTGTACTCGGCCACGTAGATGCGCCCGCTCCCGTCCAGCGCCACCCACCGCGCGTCGTCAAAGCGCCCGGCCCCCGTTCCCTCGGCGCCGAAGCGCGTCACCGTCTCAGCCCACTCCGCGGGCGCGTCGGGCACGGGCGGGGCGGGAAAGGTGATCCTGGGCACCGCGGGCCCGGAGAAGGACGCCGGGGCCGCAGCCGGCTCCGCGCTCCCGTTCATGATCACCAGGATCCCGGCGACAGCCAGTGCGGTGACGGCGGCCACCGTGAGCGCCCCCCGGCGCAGGCTGGGCGGGGCGGGAACGGTGCCCGGCGGCTGCTGCGCCTCGATGCGCGCGATCGCATTGACGGCCTCGTGCAGGGTGCCGCCGTGGCGGGCCCGGTAGATCTCGACCGCGGCGTAGCGGTTCCCCTCCCGCAGCAGCCGCACGATTTCTTCGGCCGCGTCCGTGCCGGGGGACTGCTCCGCCATCACCAGCGGCGCGCCCAAGCGATCCGTCAGCAGGGCGTCCGCGCCGCAGTACGGGCAGCGCACGGATGCACTGCGGGTCGCGGTGGTGTCCAGCGGTCCGGAACAGGTGGGGCAGCGCAGCGGCGTAGGCATGGGGATGCGCGGAAAAGGTGGTCGATCGAATCCCATCATGATGCGCTCATCCGGCGCGGCGGGACAGGTTCGAATGACCCGGATGGTCCGCTTTCCATCCTCCCATTCCCCCGCGACCTCCGCCACCCCCGCGTCCTCCGACGAGGGGCAGTTCAGCAGCGTTTGCCGCCGCACCAAGCGGTGGAAAAACGCACTCGCGCGGGGTGGGGCGGGGGCGTACCTTGTCGGCCGCCGCGGGACCCACGCGGGCCGGGCACCGCCCATCCATCCGCAGACGCCGATGAAGCCTCCCCAAGCCATTCTGTTCGATGCCGGCAACACCCTGGTGTGGCTGGATCATCCGTTTCTCGTGACGCTGCTGGCGGAGCACGGCATCCACACCACCGTGGACGAACTGCTCGCGGCCGAGCACGAAGCCAAGCTCGCGCTGGACGAGCTGATGCGCACCGGCAGGGCGGGCAACGACGAGTCGCGCGGCAAGCTGCTGTTCGCCGAGATCTTTCGCCGCGTGGGCGTGACGGACGAGCAGTTCCCGCCACTGGCCAAGAAGCTGTGGGCGCGCCACGCCGAGTCGCACCTGTGGAAGAACGTCCGCGAGCACACCGTGGAGGCGCTCGAGGAACTGCGCCGCCGCGGCTACCGGCTGGGCGTCATCAGCAATGCGGGCGGGCGGGTGGAGGCGCTGCTGGACAGCGTGGGGCTGGCGGCGCCCTTCGAGTTCATCATCGACTCGCACACCGTGGGCGTGGAAAAGCCGGATCCGCGCATCTTTCGCCTGGGCGCGGAGCGGATGGGGCTGGATCCGTCGGACGTGGCATATGTGGGCGACATCTACGAGATCGACGTGCGGGGCGCGCGGGCGGCGGGAATGCGGCCCATCCTCATCGACCCGCTCTGGCGCTTCAACGACGCGGACTGCGAGCGCATCCGCGCCATCCACGACCTGCTGGACCTGATGCCCGGGGCCGCGTGAACCGCCGGGGATGGTGGGACGGCTACTTCGACGAGACGTTCGTCGACATCTACCGCGACTTTCTGACCCCTGCCCGCACGC
>NZ_DASVTX010000460.1:0-1945 GCF_036387355.1 Longimicrobium sp. | reverse complement strand
TATCTGTAAACAGACGGCCTCGTGAACGCGGCCCGCGACGGAGATCCGGTCGTGGGCCGCGCCCGTGTCCGCGCGCACGTCCTCCCCGACGGGACGCGGCGCTCACGCACCAACCCCAGGAGAATCGCCCGATGCACCCCTCTCCCACGCGCCGCTGGCTCGGCGCGGTGCTGCTCGCGCTCGCGGCCCTGCTCCCGGCCGGGGCGGCCGCGCAGCAGACCTCGTACGTCATCACCGGCACGGTGGTGGACGCCGCCAACCGCGCCCCCATCGCCGACGCCACGGTGCAGCTGCGCACCGGCACGCAGACGGCCGTGCTGCGCACCGTGACCGACGCGGCCGGCCGCTACACGCTGCGCGCCCGCCTTGCGCCCGGCACCTATCCGCTCGAAGCGACCCAGCTGGGCCGCAGCGCCGCCACCCGGCAGATCACGCTGGGCTCGGCCACCGAGGTCCAGGTGGAGCCGCTGGCGCTGGGCAGCGCCGTGCTGCAGCTGGAAGAAGTGATCGTCACCGGCACGGGCGCGCCCGTGGAGCGCCGCCAGGTGGGCAACACGGTGGCCTCCGTGTCCGGCGCGGCCATCAACGCGGCGCCCGGCGCGCAGAGCGTGGACCAGGCGCTGCAGGGCAAGATCGCCGGCGCCACCATCACCGAAAACTCCGGGCAGCCCGGCGGCGGCGTGAGCATTCGCCTGCGCGGCACCAACACCATTCTGGGCAGCGCCGAGCCGCTGATCGTGGTGGACGGGGTGCTGGTGGACAACAGCAGCGAGGCGCTCATCAGCCTGGGCGCCAACAGCACCCGCGGCAACGCGGCGCTCAGCAACCGCCTGTCCGACATCCCGCCGGGCGACATCGAGCGGGTGGAGGTGCTCAAGGGCGCCGCGGCGGCCGCGCTGTACGGCTCGCGCGCCAACAGCGGCGTGATCCAGATCTTTACCAAGCGCGGCCGGCAGGGGCGCCCGCAGATCAACTACCGCACGGAGTTCCAGTCGGTGAGCACGGACCGCCGGTTCGCGCTCAACCGCGTGGGGATCGTGGGCGTGGCCGACACAGTGGCCGACCGTTCGCTGGCGCCGCGGCTGGGGCAGCCCACCGAGCGCTTCGACATCCAGAACCAGGTGTTCCAGACCGGGTACGGGCAGAGCCACCAGCTTTCGCTCACCGGCGGCAGCGAGGGCACGTCGTACTACCTGTCGGGCAACTGGAACGACGAGGACGGCGTCATTCGCAGCACCGGCTACGACCGCATGGGTGGCCGCGCGCGCTTCACGCAGCGGGTGAGCCGGTTCCTGGAGATCGGCGCCAACGGCAGCTTTCTGCGCTCGCGCACCAACCTGGTGCCCGAGGGCGAGCAGGGGCAGGGCATCCTGACGGGGATCCTGTTCACCCCCACGACGTACAACCCGGCCTTCAACGAGACGCTCGGGGCGTACCCGTTCAACCCCATCGTGGGCAACAACCCGCTGGACATTCTGGAAAACTGGATCGCGCGCAGCGACGTGACGCGCTTTCTGGCCAGCGTGCAGGCCACCGCCACCCCGCTGCGCGACGTGACGGTGACGTACCTGGCGGGCATCGACGACGGGCGGCAGGAAGACACCTACCTGCAGCCCCGCGGCGCGCGCCCCAACTTCACGGGCGAGATCCAGAACCCCATCCGCCAGACCCGCAAGTTCAACAACGACCTCACGGTCAACTGGGACCGCAGCCTGCGCGAGGGGATGGACCTTTCGTCCACCGCCGGCTTCCGGTACACGCAGGACCGCACCAACACGGTGCGCGCCGCCGCGTCGGAGCTCGCGCCCGGCCAGCGGACCATCGCCGGCGCCGTGCAGTCCACCTCGCAGGGAATCACCGAGCTGCGCACGGAAGGCGTGTTTCTGCAGGAGCGCCTGGCCCTGGCCGACCGGCTGTTCCTTACGGCGGGGCTGAACGCCGAGGC
>NZ_DASVTX010000459.1:0-8600 GCF_036387355.1 Longimicrobium sp. | reverse complement strand
GCGCGGGAGGGGGCCAGGGCGGGTGCGCTCGGCGCGGCTGTGGCCAAAAAGGAGAGGGGGAGCGACGCTGTGCGTCGCTCCCCCTCTCTTTCGGGAGATGTTCGGACCGGCGGTGCCGGCCCGGCGGTCTCATGTGAGTGCCCAGAACCCTTCCAGGGCCGCGCCGTCGGGGCTCTCGCGGAGCTTCTCGAACGCGCGGTTCCGGATCTGGCGGATTCGTTCGCGGGTTACGCCCAGCATGGAGCCGATCTCCTCCAGCGTGCGCTCCTCGCCCTCGTCGAGCCCGTAGTACAGGTACAGGATCTTGCGCTCGCGTTCCGTGAGGTACTTCTCAAACATCTTCTCCAGGAACTCGCGGCGCGCCTGCGACTCCACCTCTTCCTCGATCTGCTCGCTCTCGCTGCCGGCAAAGCGCTCGCCGAAGCTGGCCGAATCGCGGTCGCCGCGGTCCAGCGGGGCGTCCAGCGAAAGCTCGCTGGCGGCCACGCGGCGCAGGGCGCGGATGGTGTCCACCGGCTCGCCCATGTCGGCCGCGATCTCCTCGTCGGTCGGCGAGCGGCCCATCTGCTGGGTCAGCGCCGTTTCCACGCGCGACAGGCGCACCAGGTTGGAGTTCTGGTTGAGCGGAATGCGCACGGACCGCGTCTGCTCGGCCAGCGCCTGCAGCACGGTCTGCCGGATCCACCACACGGCGTAGGAAATGAACTTCACCCCCTTGTCTGGATCGAACTTCTTGACCGCCTTCAGCAGTCCCTCGTTGCCGATGCACACCAGTTCGGCGAGGCCCAGACCACGGCCCTGGTACTTCTTCACGTACGAGATCACGAAGCGAAGATTGGCCGTCACCAGACGTTCGGCGGCCTGCTTGTCTCCGGCGCGGGCCTTGTGGGCCAGGGCGCGTTCCACGGCGGGATCGTCGATCAGCGGATACTTCTCAACGTCCTGCAGATACTGGTCGAACGAATCCAGGGCCCGTGAGCTCAAGAACATGTCGGCTCGTCCTATGGTAAAATGACGAGAGCAGCAAGCCTCGGTGGTGTGCGAGGCCCGCCGCTCTCAATTCACGCGCGGAGCGTTTTGGATTGGTCCGGGAAAGCTGTCATAACCGGCTAATGTAGACGGCTTGGCGTACAAAGTCAAATCTTTCCCGCGGGACCGGAGTACCGCGCGGATCGCTGGCTCTGATAGCCGTCAACGGCGATAAGGTTCCCCGGATCGGGCCCGAAAACGCGCGCCGGACTGGCCGCAAGATGCGCGCCGTATGTTCGGTTGTCCGCGCCGCCGGGCGCGCCCGCTCAGGCCGCGGCGCCGGAGCGCCGCTTGTACGCGGTCCACAGGTAGTACGCCGGAATGCCCAGCAGCATGATGCCGAAGCTGAAGAAGTTGTTGCGGGCGCCGCTGTTCCACGCCGCGTTCACCAGCATGCCGATGGCGGCGAGCAGAAAGATGGCGGGGACCACCGGGTACCCCACCGTGCGGTAGGGCCGCTCGGCGTCCGGGCGGCGGCGGCGCAGCACGTACACGCCCGCCACGGCCGCCGCGTAGAAGGGCCAGATGCCCAGGACAAAGGCTTCGGCCAGGCCCTGGAAGCTGCGCAGGAGCACGTACGACACACCCAGCCCCGCGGCCAGCAGAATGGCGGCGTACGGCGTGCGCCAGGTGCGGTGCACGGCGGCGATGGGGCGAAAGAAGTTGCCGTCCTCGGCCATCGCGTAGAAGATGCGCGGCCCGGTCATCATCGCCCCGTTCAGCGCGCCGAAGGTGCTGAGCATCACCATCACCGCCACCACCCCCGCGCCGCCGGCGCCGAACACCTTCTGCGCCGCGTCGGACGCCACCAGCTTGGAGGCGGCCATTTCATCCATCGACAGCAGGTACAGGTAGGCGGCGTTGATGGCCAGGTAGATGACGGCCACGGCCAGCACCCCGCCGATGATGGCGCGGGGCATGGTGCGCGACGGGTCCTTGACCTCGCCGGCCAGAAAGGTGAGGTCCGCCCAGCCGTCGTACGCCCACATCACCGACACCAGCGCCAGGCCGAACCCCACCCACGACGCCGGCGCGAACTCCAGGGGCCCCGCCAGCGCGCCCGTGCTGCCGCTGCCCAGCACGAAGGCGACCAGGGCCAGCCCCAGAATGGCGCCCACCTTGGCCACCGTGCTCAGGTTCTGCACGAAGGCGCCCCAGTTCACGGAGCGCACGTTGGCGGAGGCCAGCAGGATGATGGCGCCCGCCGCCACCCACTTCACGTAGTCCGCATGAAAGCCGAACAGGCGCGCGGAGTACTCGGCAAAGATGACGGCGATGGCGCCCAGCGCGGAGGGGCGGATGACCAGCAGTTCCGTCCACCCGAACAGAAAAGCGGGGAGCGGCCCGTACGCCTCGCGAAGGAAGACGTAGATGCCGCCGGAGCGCGGGAACATGGCCGCGAGTTCGGCGATGGTGAGGGCGCCCACGAGCGCGATGAGCGCGCCGGCCACCCAGATCAGGCAGAAGGCGCCGAGTGTCTCCACCCGTTCCGCGGTGCCGCTGGGAACGCGAAAGATGCCGCTGCCGATGGTGGAGCCCACCAGCACGGCGGCGGCGGTCCACACGCCCAGGCGGCGCGGCAGGCGGTCGGGCGCGGCGTCCAGCCGGTCGTTGGCGGCGCCGTCGTGCTCGGGGGATTCGGTGGATCGCATGGCCGGATGGGGCGCGGGAAGTGGCTGGGGGTTGGGCGGGAAGATACGGGGGGGAAAAGCGAGTACGAAAGTACGAGAGTACGAAAGTACGAAAGTGGGGTAGCGGCGCGGCCGGCCGCCCCCGCGCGTTCGCTTCGCATCTCCTCGATGGTATCGGTCCCCGGCCGCCGGCCAAGGAGTTCGTGCCCGGCGCGCTCTGCATTCTCGCGCCAGCATCCACATTCCCCCCCGCCCTTCTTTCGTACTTTCCACTTTCGTACTTTCGTACTTCCCTCCCGGAACCCCGCTGGCGCAACGCCGTACCATTCCCCAATATCCCGGCAGCCCGTCGCGGGCGCGTGAATGCCGCGGCCCGGCGTGATTCCGTCATCCGATTCCCGATCCATGACCAACACGTTCGCACCCCGCCGCGCGGTGCTCGGACTGGCCCTGGCGCTCGCCGCCGTGCCTCACGCCGGAGCCGCGCAGCAGACCGCCGCCGCGCAGGACCCCGCGCGGCTCTCCATCGAGCGCATCTTTGCCTCCAGCGACTTTCGCCTGCAGTCCCTGCCCGCCGTGCAGTGGATGAAGGACGGCCAGCGCTTCACCTTCGTGGGCCCCAACGGCGACCTGATGGTGGAGAACGCGGCCGACGGCACGCGCTCCGTGCTCATCCAGAAGTCGCGGCTGGTGCCCGCCGGCGCGCGCGAGTCCATCGACATCGAGGACTACAGCTGGTCCCAGGATGAGCGCAGGCTGCTCATCTACACCAACTCGCAGCCGGTCTGGCGCAGCAACACCAAGGGCACCTACTACGTGTGGGACCTGGACGCGCAGCGGCTCCGCCCCGCCTCCACCAACCCGGGCTGGCAGCAGTTCGCCAAGCTGTCGCCGGACGGCATGCGCGTGGGCTTCGTGCGCGACAACGACATCTTCGTGACCGACCTGGCCACCGGCGCCGAGACGCGGCTTACGCGCGACGGCAGCGAAACCATCATCAACGGCACCTTCGACTGGGTGTACGAGGAGGAGCTGGGGCTGCAGGACGGCTGGCGCTGGAGCCCCGACGGCCGGCGGATCGCCTACTGGCGCATCAACCAGGCGCCGGTGCGCACCTTCTACATGATGCAGGAAACGGACAGCCTGTACGCGCAGCCGGTGGCGCTGCGCTACCCCAAGGCGGGAACGCCCAACCCCATCGCGCGCATCGGCGTGGCGGACGTGGCCACGGGGCAGACGCGGTGGATGGAGACGGGCGCCGACAGCAGCGTGTACCTGGCGCGGATGGAGTGGGCCGCCTCGCCCGACGAAGTCATGATCCAGCGGCTGAACCGGCACCAGAACCGGCTGGAGGTCATGCTGGCCAACGCCGGCACCGGCGCCGCGCGCACGCTGTTCACGGAAACGGACAGCGCCTGGGTGGACGTGGGCGACGACTTCCACTGGATCGGCAACGGGCGCCAGTTCCTGTGGAGCAGCGAGCGCGACGGCTACAACCACCTGTACCTGTACAACCGCGACGGCTCCCTGGCCCGCCAGCTTACGCGCGGCCAGTGGGAGGTCACGAGCGTGCTGGGCGTGGACGAGCGGAGCGGGTACGTGTACTTCGGCGGCACGGAAGAGGGCCCGGCGCAGCGCCACGTGTACCGCACCCGGCTGGACGGCCGCGGGCAGGCCGAGCAGGTGAGCCGCGAGGCGGGAACGCACGTGGCGGCCCTGAGCCCGGCGGGAACGTACTGGCTGGACTTCTACTCGCAGGCCGGCGTGCCGCCCGTGATCTCCCTGCGACGCCCGGAAGGCACCCTGGTGCGCACGCTGGCCGACAACGCCAACGCGCGGCAGGCGCTGGACCGCCTGGCCATCCGCAAACCGGAGTTCTTTCAGTTCCGCACGCAGGACGGCACGGCGCTCAACGGCTGGATGATCAAGCCGGCGGACTTTGACCCCGCCAGGAAGTACCCTGTACTCATGTACGTGTACGGCGGCCCCGGCTCGCAGACGGTGACGGACGCGTGGGGCGGCGGACGGTACCTGTGGCACCAGATGCTGGCGCAGCAGGGCTACATCGTGGTGAGCGTGGACAACCGCGGCACCGGCGCGCGCGGCCGCGACTTCAAGAAGGTGACGTACCAGAACCTGGGCACCACCGAGGCGCAGGACCAGATTTCCGCCGCGCGCTGGCTGGCGGCGCAGCCCTACGTGGACGCGGGGCGCATCGGCCTGTGGGGGTGGAGCTACGGCGGCTACATGACGTCGTTCACCCTCATGCAGCCGGGCTCGCCCTTTCGCGCGGGGATCGCGGTGGCGCCGGTGGCCGACTGGGAGCTGTACGACACGATCTACACCGAGCGCTTCATGCGCACGCCGCAGGAGAACCCGGAAGGCTACCGCCGCAGCTCGCCCGTGGCGCAGGCCGCCAACCTGCGCGGCAAGCTGCTGCTGATCCACGGCACGGGCGACGACAACGTGCACTTTCAGAACAGCGTGCGCCTTGCCAACGCGCTCCAGGCGGCGGGCAAGCAGTTCCAGTTCATGGCGTACCCCAACCGTACGCACAGCATCTCGGGCGGGCGCACGAGCGTGCACCTGTACACCATGATGACCGACTGGATTCTGCAGAACCTGTAGTCCCCCGCCCCGGCGCTTCTCCGCCGCGGGCCGAAAGAAAGCCCCGCGCCGTGTGGACGGCGCGGGGCTTTCTTTCCGCGGATGGGAACCGCTCCTACCGGGCTCCCTCCAGCTGCTTCTGCACCGCGTCCAGCGGAAACAGGTCCGCGGGATCCAGCCGCACGTGCGGCGCAATGCCGTCCGGGTCCACGGGATCGGCGGGGAGGCGGCCGCTGCGCGACGTGGCCCAGCGCATCCGCACCACGGGGCACATGGTGGGCACGTCCGCCACGTTGGCGTAGTCCAGCACCCCCGCGGAGTTCTGCCCGAAGATCGTCACCTTGCGGCTCTGCTTTGCGGCCAGCAGAAGCTGCTCGCAGCTGCTGGCGCACCCCCCGTCCACCAGCATCCCCACGCGCGCGGGCATGGGGAACACGGAGTCGTATCCGCGCACGGAGGCGGCGCCGGCCTCCACCATCTCGCCGGGATGGCGGCGCATCTCTTCCGCCAGCATGCGCGAGCGCAGCCGCGACGCGGTGGAAAGCTGCGTATCCGCCGCGAACTCCTCGAAGTTGCGGATGTTGAGCTCCGACGCGCGAACCTGCATGCCCGCCGTCCGCACCGAGTCCGTGTAGATGAGCGGCAGCAGCGCCCCGTACGTGGCGTCCGCGCCGCCGCCGTTCCCTCGCAGGTCCACGATCAGGTTGGGCGTACGCAGGATCTCCTCGCGGTGCGCGGCGATCAGGCTGTCCATGCGCAGCCGCAGGCCCGGGTCCATGGACGGCATCTGCAGCAGCAGCGTGCTTGCGCTCAGCCGGCGGATCGCGGGGCCGCCGTTCTGCGTGGCCGCGTACGCCTCCGGCGCCAGGTCGCCCGGCGCGGAGGGATGCACGCGCACCCATCGCGCGGAGCCGGTGGTGAAGCCGAGAACGTTGCGCTGCATCACCGCGCGCCACGGCTGCTCGGAGTGGTCGCGCAGGTAGAAGGTGGACGCGTATCCGCCAGCCGGCTGCGGGCGCAGCCGTGCCTTCACCTGGCCGGGCATCCACCACACGCTGTCCGCCTTGAGGACAATGGCCGTCAGCTCGGCCGCGCCCGGGCGGCGCACCACGGCCAGGCGGTACTGCGCGCCCACGGCCTCGTAGATGCCTTCCGCGGGGTCCAGCCGGGCGCGGTTCTCGTCCAGGTAGCGGCGCGCCTGCTCCTCCGTCATGTCCACGCGCTCCCAATCGGCGAACCGCGCGCGCACCTGCTCCGGCGACTCGCCCGCCGCCTGCCCGCCGGAAAAGCTGGCCCCCACGTGGCCGTCGTTGAAGAAGCGGGTCCACTCCTGGATGGCGATGGCGCAGTCGCGGTCCGTGCGCGCCTGCACGGCCTGGGCGCGCAGCCGCGTGGTGGCGCGGTCCAGGCTGTCGCGCGTGGCGGCGGTCACCTTGTCGCCCCATCCGGAGTAGTTGTCGCGGATGAGGGATACGGCCTGGTCAAAGGTGGCCGGGCAGTCGCAGCTCTGCGCTCGTGCGGGCGCGGCGGCAAACGCCGTGGCGGCGGCCGCGAGAAGGATCGGTCGGATGTTCATCGTACGGATGGCGGGTGAAGAACGAACGGCGGTACTGCGGGGATGAGATGCGCGCGGCGGGCTGAACGTTTGAAGCGGAACGGCTCCCGGTCAAGTCTTGGGCCCGGTGCGCTCCCCATTCAGATCGCGTCCCGTACCGCCGGTGCGCGTCACCGCAGCAGGCGCAGGGCGACGGAGAGCGCGGCCTTGGCCGTGGGCGTCAGCTTGCCGCGCCGCCACTGGTCCGCGGCCTTGCGGATGGCCTCCGCCGTCGTGGGGTAGGGGTAGATGACGTCGCCCAGCTTTCCCAGCCCCAGCCCCGCCGTCATGGCCTGCGTCACCTGGCTGATGAGGTCGCCCGCGTGGTCCGCCACCATCGTGGCGCCCAGGATAGTGTCCGATCCCGCCCGGAGGTGCACGCGAAAGAAGCCCTCCGTTCTGCCATCCAGCCGCGCGCGGTCCACCTCCTCCAGCGGGATGGTGATGGTCTGCACCTCATCGCCGCGGCGTGCCACCTCCGCCGCGGTGATCCCCACGTGCGCCACTTCCGGCGAGGTGTACGTGGCCCAGGGGATCACGAGCGCGCTCACCTTGCCCCGCCCGCGAAAGAGCGCGTTGCGCACCACCAGCCGGGCGCTCGCATCCGCCGCGTGCGTGAACTTGTGCTTCGACGCCACGTCGCCGATGGCGTAGATGCGCGGGTTGGACGTGCGCATCCGGTCATCCACCGCGATGCCGTGCTCCCCTGTCTCCACCGCGGCGCGCTCCAGCCCCAGCCCTTCCACGTTCGCCGCGCGCCCCGTGGCCACGAGCAGGTGCGTGGCATTCACCGTCCGCGCCGCGCCGTCGTGCGTGATGCGCAGCACGAGGTCGCCCGGGCCGCCGGAGACAGAATCCACCCGCGCGGACGCCAGCACCTCCACCCCGTCCCGCCGCAGCGCGTCATGGACGATGCGCGCCGCGTCCGGGTCGTCGTTCTTCAGCAGCCGGCCGCCGGATTCCATGAGCGTCACGCGGCCGCCCAGCCGCGCCACCGCCTGCGCCATCTCGCAGCCGATGGGCCCGCCGCCCAGGATGGCGAGGTGCCCGGGGCGCTCCGTGAGCGAGTAGAACGATTCGTTGGTCAGATACCCGGAATCCGCCAGCCCCGGGATGTCCGGCACCGCCGCCCGGCCGCCAGTCGCGATCACCGCGCGGACGAACTTGAGCGTCGCGCCGCCCACCTGCACCTCGTCGCCGCTGGCGAACCGGGCGTCGCCCAGGTACACGTCCACGCCCAGATCGCGGAACCGCGCCGCGCCGTCCACGGGGCTGAGGTCCGCGCGAATGCGGCGCATGCGCTCCATGGCGGCGGCGAACGCTCCGTCCTCGGCAGGGGATGCAGCGCCGTCCGCGCGGGCATGGGCGGCGCGCGCGGCGGCCAGGATGGCCTTGGACGGAACGCACCCCACGTTCAGGCAGTCGCCGCCCATCAGCCCGCGCTCGATGAGGGCGACGCGCGCTCCGACCGCGGCGGCCACGGCGGCGGTCACCAGCCCCGCCGTCCCCGCGCCGATCACCACGAGCTGATAGCCGCCGCGCGGGGGCGCCGGGTTCGTCCACTCCGGCGGATGGACGGTGTCCAGCAGCCGGCGGTTGTGCGCGTCCAGCGGCTGCACCGCGGCAAGGGTCGTGGGATCGTGCGGCATGCGGAGCCTCGGCGGTGAGCAAGGAAAGGGGGAGGAGCCCGCTGGCCCCTCCCCCGTTGTGTTGTACGGAACCGGCGTGCGCCCGGCAAG
>NZ_DASVTX010000458.1:0-1686 GCF_036387355.1 Longimicrobium sp. | reverse complement strand
GGCGGGGGTGCACTTCGAGGACCAGCTGGCGGCGGAAAAGAAGTGCGGACACCTGGGCGGCAAGGTGCTCATCCCCACCTCGCAGTTCATCCGCACCCTGGTCGCGGCGCGCCTCGCGGCGGACGTCATGGACGTGCCCAGCATCGTGATTGCGCGGACGGACGCGGACAGCGCCAGCCTGCTCACCAGCGACGCCGACCCGCGCGACCACGAGTTCATCACCGGCACGCGGACGGCGGAGGGCTACTTCCGCGTCCGCGCCGGGCTGGACGCCGCCATCGCGCGTGCCAAGTCCTACGCGCCGTACGCGGACCTGCTGTGGTGCGAGACGAGCACGCCGGACCTGGATGAGGCGCGCCGCTTTGCCGACGCGGTGCACGCCGAGTTCCCGGGCAAGATGCTGGCGTACAACTGCTCGCCCTCCTTCAACTGGAGCAAGCGGCTGGACGCGCACACCATCGCCAAGTTCCAGACGGAGCTGAACGCGATGGGGTACAAGTTCCAGTTCATCACGCTGGCGGGGTGGCACCTCATCAACCTGCACACCTTTGAGCTGGCGCAGGCGTACGCGGCGGAGCACATGCCCGCCTACGTCCGTCTGCAGGACCGCGAGTTCGCGCTGGAGGCGCAGGGCTACACCGCCACCAAGCACCAGCGCGAGGTGGGCGCGGGGTATTTCGACAAGGTGCTGATGACCGTCACCGGCGGCGAGGCGAGCACCGGCGCGCTGGAAGGGAGCACCGAGCAGGCCCAGTTCGCCTGATCGCGCTTGATCGCAGAACAGACGAGGCCTCCGCGAGGGGCCTCGTCTGTTTTTGGCCGAGAGAAAAAGAAGAATCTCTGACAGAGGCACAGAGACACAGAACAGATTCAAGACTTCTGTTGTTCCCTCTGTGACTCCGTGCCTCTGTTAGAGCCCGATGTGTTCCTAAGCCCCGGCTGGACACGATTTGAAGATGCCGCTAGATTGATTGAGAACGGTTCTCAATCGCAGGAGCAAGATGATCCACGCCTCGCAGACGGCCCTCGCGGCCACCGGCACCCTTCAGCGCATCAGCGAAACGGAACGCGGCGAGCGCGCCCGCCGGGCCGCCGCGGCCGCGCTCGTGCTGCGCGTGGTGGAACAGGCGCTCGCGGGAGAGGCGGACGAGTTCTCCCTGCGCCGCGCGGACACCGAAGTGTCCGGCCTGCAGAAGAGCGCCGAAAAGACCATCCTGCTGCGCGTCCTTCGCGTGCTCCAGGACGGCGCCCCCGTCCACCGCGCCGCGCCGGCCCTGGTGGGCTACGCCTGCGAACTGGAGCGCACCCGCCGCCTTCCCGAGGCCGACGCCGCCGTCTCCCTCGCCTTTGCCATGGACCACGCGAGCGGAAGCACCGCGCTGCACGCCGCCCGCCTGGCCCGCAAGCTGGGCGAGCGCGACCGCGCGCTGGCGCTGTACTGCGCCGCGCGCGACCTGGACGGCGGCAACGGGCAGATCGCCCGCCTGGCCGCTGTGGGCGAGGCCGTCGTGTCCGAGGGGGCCGAGCAGAAGCTGGGGACGGCGATCCGCCGCGCGCTACACGGACGCCGTGGACCGGGCTCGCGCCGCGCACGAGCTCGCCGGCACGGCGCTGGCCCTGGGCGACAGCGACGCCGCGCGCCAGGCGCTGCTCGTGGCCCTGGCCTGGGGCGATGCGCCGCAGAAG
>NZ_DASVTX010000457.1:0-15972 GCF_036387355.1 Longimicrobium sp. | reverse complement strand
ACACCACGATGCGCGGCGCGATTCCCTTGGACTCCAGGTGCGCGGCCAGTGCGTCCAGCGTATCCGCCATGTGGCAGTCGCGCAGGTTCCACGACGAGACCCGCGCGGCGAACATGCTGCGGTAGTACTCCTCCGCGTTCTTTACCAGCCGCGCGTTCTGCTCCGCAAAGAACAGCTCGTCTTCCGCATCGCCCACGGACTCGCCGGCGCGGGCGCGCAGCTCCTGCAGCTGGCGCACGGCCTCGTCTTCGCAGGCGCGGGTGATCCCCAGCTCCGCCGCGTATCCGTACGACTGCGGATCGCCCCCGCCGATGCGGTGAAAGCAGCCGTACCGTTCGCGCGCGCGGCTCGCCGCCTCGGGATCCACCTCGTCCAGGTACTGGATGACGGCCTCGATGGATGAAAACATGGAATACAGGTCCACGCCGTAGAAGCCAGCCTGCGTTCCGCCCTCGCCCACACCGTCGTTGTGCTCCCGCAGCCAGCGGACCAGGTCCACGATGTCGTCGTTGCGCCACATCCACTGCGGAAACCGCTTGAACCCGCCCAGCGCCTCCTCCGGCGTGGTGTCGTCGCCCTGGCCGCGGACGTAGCGGTTCACGCGGTACGCGTCCGGCCAGTCCGCCTCCACGGCCACGGCGGTAAAGCCGCGTTCCGTGATGAGCCGGCGCGTGATCTCGGCGCGGGCGCGGTAGAACTCGTGCGTTCCGTGCGTCGCCTCGCCCAGCAGCACGAACTGCGCGTCGCCCACCAGATCCAGAAGCGCGTCCCAGTTCCCCTCCGGCCCCGTCAGCGGGATGGCCGCGGCGCGCACCGCCGCCAGCGCCGCCGTGTCATCCTGCTCCTCCGCCCGTCTCGCCATCAGCCATCCTCCGTTCGCGTGGACCGCCGCGGGCGCGCACCGTCCATGCCACCCCGACCGACAGCGCTTCGGGCCTGGCGGATGACTGTGGTCCCCAGCGGAACGGCCCGGGACTCGCTACGATCCCGCCGGTGCGGCGCGGCGCATCCGTGCCCGGAACCACGAGGGATGGGGATGATGAACGGATCAGGTGCGGGGCGGGGGATCGCGGCGGCGCTTGGCTTCGCGCTGGTGCTGGGGGCGGATGGGGCCGCGGCCCAGCGGGCGGAACTGGCGGGATGGGCTCGGCTGCAGGCGGACACGTTCACGTCCGGCCCGCCGTCCGGGCAGTTCGACGGGCAGGGCGTGCGCGCGGCGGCGCCCCGTTTTCCGTCACAGCCGGTGCAGGGCTTCAGCGGAATACAGTTCGGGCCCGCGTGCGGCGTCTTCTGGTCCACGGGGGACAACGGATACGGCAACCGCGCCAACAGTCCGGACTTTCTGCTCCGCATCCACCGGCTGGTCCCCGAGTTCCAGACCGCGCGCGGCGGATCCGGACGGCTGCGCGGAGACGGCTTTGTCCCCCTCGCCGATCCCGATGCGCGCGTCGCCTTTCTCCTGGTCCGCGAGTTCGCCGGCGACCGTCTGCTGACGGGCGGTGACCTGGATCCGGAGTCCATGGTCGCGGCGCCGGACGGCACGTTCTGGCTCGGCGACGAGTTCGGCCCGTTCCTGCTGCACTTTGGCGCGGACGGGCGGCTGCTCGCCGCACCCATCGCGTTCCCCAACGGCGCGGCGGGGACGGTGCGCTCGCCGCAGAACCCGGCGGTGGCGGCAAACGGGACGGCGCCGGGCGCGGTTTCCGCCGCGAACCTCGGCGCCTCCCGCGGCGTGGAGGGAATGGCGCGGATGCCGGAGAGCGGGCGCCTGCTCGCGCTGCTGGAGGGGACGGTGACGGGCGACCCGGCGGGCCGGCTGCGGCTGTACACGTTCGATCCCGCGCGCGGCACCTTCGGCGACACAGTCCGCTTTTATCCGCTGGACAGTCCCGCGCACGCCATCGGCGACATGGCGGCGGTGAACGAGCGCGAGTTCCTGGTCATTGAACGGGATGGCGCGCAGGGGGACAGCGCACGGTTCAAGCGCGTGTTCCGCATCGACCTGTCGCGCGCGGACGCGGACGGCGTGGTGGCCAAGGAACTCGTCGCGGACCTGCTGGACACCGCCAACCCGCACCGGCTGGGCGGATTCGGCTTGACGTATCGCATGCCGTACCTCACCATCGAGAACCTGCTTGTGATGGACAGCCGCACGCTGCTGGTGATGAACGACAACAACTATCCGGCCACGGGTGGGCGCGGGCGCGACGTAAAGGACGCGACGGAGATGATCCTCATCCGCCTCCCCCGGCCGCTTGCGCTCGCCCGCGGGGTGGGGCGGCCGGCCGGGTGCGCGGACCCGCTCGCGGGCGTGCGGCGATGACGGGTCCGGACCGGCGGGGCGGGGTGCCGCGCCTTTCGTTCTTCTGCGAGCTTGCGCCCGGGCCGCTGGCGAGGCTGTTCACGGACGCGCGCGTCCCCATTCTGCTGCGCGAACTGGAGGCGACGGTCACGCTGGGGCTCATGGACCTGAGCGACGAGCGCGCCGGGGTGGTGCGCATGCTCATGGACGAAGGGATTCCGCTGAACGCGT
This sequence comes from Longimicrobium sp., assembly GCF_036387355.1. Lineage (GTDB taxonomy): Bacteria > Gemmatimonadota > Gemmatimonadetes > Longimicrobiales > Longimicrobiaceae > Longimicrobium. Next base: position 13,439 of record NZ_DASVTX010000457.1, on the reverse strand, counting down.
GGATTCTTCTTTCCGAAGAAGGCGGATACTGGTGCCACAGCGGCAACGGCCCGGAGGTCTGCGCCCGGTACGAGGAGTTTCGCGCCTGGACGGAGCGGCACGCGCTGCGGTGGGAGCGCGTGGGGATCGACATCGAGCCCAGCATTCACGACGTCCGCGATGCCCGCGCGAATCCGTGGACGCTGTTGACGCGCAGCGTTCCGCGCCTGTTCGCCCGCATTGACGACGCGCGCGCCACGTACGAGGGGCTGGTCGCCGCCATCCGCCGCGACGGCTATCCGGTGGATGCGTACGTGTTTCCGTTCATCCACCACGAACGGCGCGCGGGGACGGCGGTGCTGCAGCGGCTGACGGGGATGCTGGACGTGGGGGTGGACCGCGAGGTCTGCATGCTGTACACGAGCTTTGTGCGGCCGTACGGCCCGGGGCTGCTGGACTACTACGCCGCGCACTTTCCGGCGGTGGCCGTGGGCGTGACCGGCGGCGGGGTGGAGGAAGGGCTCAACCCGCCGCCGCCGCTGACGTGGGACGAGTTTGCGCGCGACCTGCGCATCGCCCGCGGCCACACGGACGACGTGCACGTGTTCAGCCTGGAGGGATGCGTGCAGCGCGGCTGGCTGGCCCGGCTCACCACGGTTGACTGGACCGCGCGGGAGCCGGTGCCGGAGTTCCGCGCGAGAGCCGAGGTGCTGGCGCGGCGGCTGGAACTCGGGCTACGCGTGCTGGAGCGGCCCGGGCTGGCGGCGGGGGTGGCCGGGGTGGTGGCGGGGCTGGCGGTGTGGGGCGCGTCGCGGGTTTGGGGGAAGGGCAGGGAATAGGGAATAGGGAATAGGGAGACTGGGACTGGGAACTGGGGACTGGATGTCGGCGCAGGGTTGCGCTAAATGGTTGCGAGCTATATATTTGCTGCGCGCACGAGGCCGGAGGCTCCCTTGTTTGAGCCGACACCATTGAAGCCGGGGGCCGAATCTGGCGAGGGATGCAGCGCCCGCAAGGATGCCGCAGAAGCCGCCGAGAGGTCACCCACCCGATCAGAAACTGATCTGGCTTCAAACACAGTCTCCGGCCAGGTGCACTCGTCGCGGGGTGGAGCAGCCTGGTAGCTCGTCGGGCTCATAACCCGAAGGTCGCGGGTTCGAATCCCGCCCCCGCTATGATCGTCAGAACGCGCCCTGTTCTCCTTCGGGAGAGCAGGGCGCGTTGTGCGTTTGCCTGATCTGCTGACAGAGCGCAGGATCTGCGGTCCGCATCCGACTGCTACGGCTCTTGTGTCAGGAGCTGTCGGGAATCACAATGCCAACCTGTGGCGTGGAACCCTGTTCGCACCCCAGGTTCCATCTCCCGCCCTCGACCCATCCATTCCCGCGGGGCGTCGCCCTCCACACATGTATTCGCCCCATCGCCGCATGGCACGCACCATCCGCTCCGTCGTGTTTCCCGGTGCCCTGCTCTTGGCCGTTTCCTCCTGCAACGCCGGCGGGACGAACCCACTCGCCATGCTGCGGCGTGATCTGAACGGCTCGCGCCTGATTGAGCCGCGGGTGTCCGTCTCGGCGCAGTATGCCCCGTGTGAGAGGCATTCCGCAGGGGGAGCGTGCGCGGCCGGGGGCGCCGCTGCTGCGCGCGCGGCCGAGATCAAGGCGGCCGCCGTTGCACAGATGAAACGCCGTCCCACTGCCGACGCGCTGCACGCGCTGGGGCTTCTGGACCTGCTGTGGGCGGGCGAGGGGGAGAAAAGAATCTCCGTGTCCATCCAACATCTTCAGTCGGCGGCGCGATTGTCCAGCGAGCAGTCGGCTGTCCTGGCGGATCTTGCCGCGGCGTACCTGCTGCGCGCTTCGCGGGGTGGCGGAATGCGCGACCTGTTCGCCGCCATCGAAACCGCCGACGAGGCGCTGGCCGACGATCCTCGTAATGGCGCGGCCCGGTACAATCTGGCCCTCGCTCTGGACCGCGCCGGTCTGGACGGGGAAGCGGGCCGTGAATGGGGGGAGATCGCGCGTGCGGAGGGCGGGTCTGGCTGGGGGGGGGAGGCGCAGCGCCATCAACGCTCCATCGGCACCGTACGCCTGCCCGCGGCACCCGGGCCGGACGCGAGCGCAGCGGAGCTTCGGGCGTACGCGGCTGCGCTTCCGCAGAACGCGCGTGAGTTGGCTCAGGACCGTCTGCTCCCGGCGTGGGGGGACGCCGTGCTGGCGGGCGATGCAGCGCGTGCGGAACAATCGATCGCCGCGGCGCGGACGATCGCCGACGAACTCGGAAAGCGGGGAGGGGATGGAAGCGTGGCCGCATCCCTGGCCGCCATCCACCGCGCGAAGGGCGAGCCGGGTGCACTCGCCGTGCTCGCGCACGCCCACAAGGACTTCGGGGCCCGACGGGCTCTGCCCCCGGATACGGCGCTCCTCCACCTGCGCGCCGCCGCCCAGGCGGCACGCCACGATCCCGCGCTCAGGGGCTGGGCGCGCTACTACCAGGGCGTCGCGTTCTACTACGGGGAGGAGCCCGACTCCGCCGCTCATGCGTTCACTGAGGCAGCGGCGGGGGAGGCAATACGGTTTCCGGCCCTCCAGGGACGCACGCTCTGGTCTCTCGGGCTTGCCAGGATGCGTGTTGGCGAGCATGAGCTCGCGGTCAGGCAGATGCGCAATGCGGCGGCGCTGTTCCAGCGGATTGGTGAGCGGGAGAACATGGGTGCGGTGCTGAGCATGCAGGGTGAGTCGCTGATTGAGACCGGTGATGAGGATGAGGCCTACCGCATCATGCAATTGGCGATGACGACGCTGCGCCCGTACCGCGCATCGGTGCGGCTGCACAACCATCTGCACGCGATGGGCGTGGCGGCCCAGGCAGCCGAGATGCCGCGCACAGCCGTCCGGATTCACAACGAGTTCGTCACCGTTGCGTCCGGGATCTCCCCTCAGCAGCGAGCGGAGGCGCTGCTTACGCGGGCAAGCAGCCGGCTGCGCCTTGGGGACCGGCTCGGGGCAGAGGCGGACTTGAAAGCGTCCGAACTGCTGGCGGAGAGCGTGGATAATCCCGACGAAAAGGCCTGGTATACCAGCGACCGAGGACTTGCACGGGCGGGCATGCTCCGCTTCAGCGATCCGAGACGCTCCGCTGCCGTGCTGGATTCTGTGGTGGCTTATTTCAGCGGCAAGAAGGTGTACGCGCGGCTGGTTCCGGCGCTGCTGCTGCTGGCCGAAGCGAAGCTCGCGGCTCGCGATGCACCCGGCGCGGAAGCCGATCTCGCCACCGCTACCTTCATGCTGGACAGCGTAACCTCGCGGCTCGCGAAGCCAACCGAGCGCTCGGCCATGCTGGAGGCGCGGCGTGCGGCGTTCGACCGGCTGGTGATGCTGTACGTAAGGCAGGGGGAGGACCGGAAGGCGCTCCTCGCTCTTGAGCGCGGACGTGCCTCGCTGGCCCCTGGCCGGGTGGAGGATGGGCGTGACCCCATTTTGGCTCCTCCGGGAGAAACCGTCCTCGACTACACCCTGATCGGGGACACGCTCGTGGGCTGGTCCGTTCGCGGCACCCAGGTTCAGATGCACAGCGCTACTGTGCATCGCGACGAGTTCCTTGCCGTGGTCGAGCGCACCCGGGTTGCGTTCGAAAGTGGAACCGCCGCGGATTCGGTAGGGGCGGAGTTGAACGCGCTGCACCGGTGGCTGATCGCTCCGCTGGCGCCGGCGCTGCGTCCGAACGCCAAGCTGGTGGTGGTCGCGGACGGGGAAATCGCGGCGGCGCCGTTCGTTGCGCTGCGAGGCTCGGGTGACACCACGTACCTCATCCAGCGACATGCGCTGCGCTTTTCTCCGTCGCTGCGGGATGCGCACGACATACGGCCGGGCAGCCGATCCGGGGAGCCTCTGTTCGTGGCGGACCCGGCATTCGATCCCGCCGCCGAGCGGGGTCTGCGGCGCGTTCCGGAAACTGCGGCCGCGGTTTCGGCACTGGCCTCGTCGTGGCCGGGTGCCCGCCTGCTGCAGGCCGAGGCCGCCGACAAGGCGCGGGTGCAGCAGGCGCTCGGGCGGGCAAACCTGTTCCACTTTGCGGGTCACGCGGTGTTCAACGACGCGCGTCCCAACGCGTCCTACCTGGTGCTGGCCGGCCGCGAGGATCACCGGCTCACGGCGGACGAACTGGGCGGCATGCCCCTGCGCGGGCTGCACCTGGTGGTGCTTTCCGCCTGCGAGACGCAGCGGTCGCGCACGGGGCGGGGGAGCGGGTTCGCCGGACTCTCGGGGGCGATGCTCCGGGCGGGGGCCGGGGGCGTCGTAGGGAGCATGTGGCAGGTAGACGAGCAGTTTACGCGCGAGTTGATGACCGAGTTCTACCGTGCCTACCGGGGTTCTCCGGACGGCGCGGATGCGTTGCGGGCCGCGCAGCTTCGACTGCTGCGGTCATCCAATCCCGCGCTGCGCAATCCGGCCGCATGGGCCGGGTTCCGGTACGCGGGCAGTTGATCTCCCCTGCACACGGAGTTGCTTCATGGATGTCCAGATCAAACTGACCGGGCTTCTGCTCCTGGCTGAACGGGACGGCCTGCTGTACGTAGTCGCTCCATCCTCGCACGTGCACGGACCTGGCAACGGCAACGGTCATCCGCCCACGGTTCCGATTGCGCACCATCATCCCGAGATCAAGTATCCGGGTTCGGTTGGATGGCTGTCGCTGGATCAGACGGAGCTCGATCTGTCGGCCAACCTGACCTGCACGCCAGGCACAACCCAGATCCCCAGCGAAGTCCTCGACGTAGGCTCGTTGGTGGGCCAGCAGAAGCTCGACAAGGATCAGTGGGGCAAGCGCCGCCGCTGCCGGTCGTCCGTAGTCGCCCGGATGATCCTTCCCAAACCCACGAATTATATCAAACCGGAATCCGTGCAGTGGCGGGTCGAAGTCGATGACGTGGTTTTCATGCGGCCGCAACTGGTTCACGAGATTACGCTGGACCTCGCAAACGCCACAGTTGACAACGGCTTCCTTGCGTACAACCTCCAAGATTTTACCCAACAAGACAAACTGCCCGACCTGGCGCCTCCGGATGGGTCCGGCGGGCCACGGCTGATTGAGATCAGAAACGTTCCCCGGTGGGAGAAGCCACTGGCTCAGGACGAAGAAGCCCTGCACTTCCGTGCCTATCCGCCCGTCTTCCCGGTCGCTTCAGCCAAGACCCCCCGCATCTTCCTGGACGAGGCTCCCCAGAGGGCGCTGACTGCCTACACGTGCATGCTCGGCCAGGGCTGAGACGCGAACCGGCCAGCCGGGCCTTCCCGCCCCGGCTGGCAGCACGGTGGCGCATGTAGCGGCCGCCAATCCCCATCCATCCGTGGAGCTGTAATGGACCTGAGTATCACATTCACCGGGATGTGCCTGTTCGTTCCGGAAGCACGGGGTCGCCTGAAAGTGCTTCTGCCTCAGCACAATCATGGCGCCCCGTCGGACCGCCACAACGCACAGATCCGGTTTTCGGGTTGGCAGGGGTGGGAGTCGCTCGACAATTGCGAATTGGCCGTGCTGGGCCATGAGGCGGGAGGCAGTGCAGGGAAGCTTCCGAAAAACGTGCTCAATCTAACCGACCTCCTGACGCAGAAGGTGGCATGCGAGCAGACCATGCCCGGTGGGCTGGGCCGCGATCTCGCGGCCCGAATCATCTTGCCACTCCCGCATCGGTATGGAGCGAACGAGAAACCGGTCAAGTTTCGTGTCGAGAGACCCAACGGGAGCGCGGGGCAGACACAAGAGCTTGTTCACCGGATCACGTACCATCTGAACGACGTTCGGGACTTTGGTCAGGTGTGGAACGTCAGTCAGCTAGGCTTCCCGCTGAGGAAGGAGGCCCTATTCAAGCCTCCCGCGGGCCAGGATATCAGCCTGGAGATTCGCAATGTGCCCCGGTGGGACCCACCCGCCAAGAAGGACTGTCCCGTCAGGCACTTTCACGGCTACTTCCATATGTTCCCGAATCGCCCGGACCCCGCCCCGGAGGTCATACTGGACGAAGAGCCGGACGGGAATGCGAAAAAGATTCTCGCTTTGACGGCCTACACATGCATGTTGGGCCAAGGCGACCACGATCCCTGAGCATGGAAAACGAGAAAGCCCGCGACCATTGGCCGCGGGCTTTCTCGTGTGGGTTTTGCGCGGGGATTCAACTCGCGATCCGCCGCAGGAGCAGAGTGGCCGCGCGCGCGATCAGGGCGGGGTCCGGCCGCTCTCGTGCACTCCTATCCGCAGTCCGGAGCGCCGTTTCCGTGTCGCCGTCCAGGCCAGGGAGAGCCAGACCCTGCGCCAGTGCTCGCTTCGTATCCGCGCCAGCAAAGAATGCGGCGTCGCCGTGGCTGGCCGCGAGCCGCGCCGCCTCTGCCCACGCACCGAGCGCGGCGTAGTCGCTCCCCGCCATCGCCGCGGCATCATGCCCGATGGAATCGAGCGAGGCGGGGGCAGGGGGCTGCGAAGCCGCGGTCCGGGAGATCTCACGGTACTGGGCCGCGGACTGACCGCCACCCGGAACCTGCTCGAGGAGTGCGGCGGCTTCGTTCGCCAATGTCGCGGCGGTTCCATGGTCGCCGCTGGCCACCGCAAGTTCGAGGTCTACGTGCGTGACGCCCAAGCGCGCGGCGATTGCTTCCGCGCGCATGCCGTCACCGGCGCCCAGCGTGGTGCGCCAGGGGCGCTCGTCCGTCCACCCGGGGGGCAGGCCTCGCTCGGGGGCGCTCAACGCGTCCGCCATCTGCGCCATGCCCGCGGGCTCAGAGCGGCGCCAGAGCAGCGGGGTGAGTGCGGCGGCGGCGATTACGGCCGCCGCGGCGAGCCACACCGGGCGACGCCACACCGGCTTCTTTCGCGCAGGCAGCGGAAGACCGCCAGGAGCGGCGCGCGGCCCCGGCTCCGGCGGCAGGTCCAGCCGCTCGGCAGCATCGCGCGGAACGATGTGGAGCGGCCGGTCCGCGGGCGCAGCGGCCGGATGCGCTTCGTCGATTCTGCCTTCGGCCGCGGAAGGTTCGCCGGCGTGGACACCGGGGGCACCGTCCACCGCCGTCGCGCTCGCGTCGATCGGCACGTCGAAGCCGACGCTTTCGGGCGCGCCGGTGTGCGTCGCGTGGGCGGGGGCGAGTCCGGCAGCCTCGTCTTCCGCGTCGAACTCGGCGAGGAGGGCGGCGGCGTCCAGAAAGTCTTCGTAGTCGTCATCCGACGCGTCGAGCCGCGCGAGCACTTCGGCGCGCTCGCGCTCCTCCAGCCGCCCATCCAGCAGGGCGGCAAGCTCCTCGGGGTTGATCCCTTTTCCGTTCACGCGGTCCCTTCGTTCATCGGCCGTCCCCGTATTGGACGGACAGACCCACGGAATCCGCCACGCGCGGCGCTCACGGGTTCAACTCCCCCAGCACGTCCGCCACCTGATCGCCGGTGACGCCCTCCGCTTCCAGCGCGCTGCGGAGCCCTTGCATCACCCGGTCGATGCGCTTGTACATCCACCGCGGCTCGCGCCCCAGACCGCGCGCGATGTCCGCGATCCTGGCGCCATCCCAGAAGCGCATCCGCACGGCCAGCCGGTCCTCCGGGTCCAGCCGGTCCATTGCCCGAAAGAGAGCAGCCATCAGCATGCCGCGCTCCGCCTGCGCATCCGCACGGATGATCTCCGCGTCGGCGCGCGCAGAAGCGGGGAGCATGTCGAGCGCGTCCGCCCCCGTCTGCACCGGGCGCATGGGCGAACGGTCGGGAAGTTCCGCAATCAGCGAGGTGATCTCCACGGGCGACATTTCGGTGTCGCCGGTGCTGCGGACCACCTCCGCCGCCTCGCTCCACCGCAGCCCGTCGCGTTGCACCAGCCGCTCCAGCCGTACCGCGAGTTCGCCGCGGCGCACGGCGGTGGCGGAAGGGCGCCACCGGCCCCGGCGCGCCACGCGGAAGTCGCGGAACAGGTTGATGATGACGGTGGTGAGATACGTGGGCAGGCTGCTGCGGCCCTGGAACTTGCGCAGGATGGCGTAGTCGTCGGCAATGAGCCGCTCGCGCACCCACGATGCGAACTCCTGCGCCTCGTCGCCGCGCACGCCCTTGCGGGCGCACAGCGACGCGATGATGCGCTCGATGCGCGGATGGTGCTCCAGGAACAGGGACTCGTAGTGCTGCCGGTCCGGCATCGCGAGTGCGCGAGTGGAGGAGAGCGCGATTTGTTCGCGTCCCGTCTGGAAGAGGGTTCCCGCAAGCTATGGGGAACCCGGACACGCGTGCAACCATGCCCGCACGGATTGCGCCATAAGGAAGATTCCACTGCTTCGGAGCTTCGGAGTACGGCTTCCGCCCATCAGGTGCGTGTGCTAGATTTCAGCACAGAACCAGGAGCCCGATGAGCGAACGAGAGCCGGCATCCACGCTGGGCCTGATCTTTCCATCCAGGGCGATGGCCCGCCTCATCATCTTTTTTCTGACGCATCCAGCCACGCGGCTCCACGTTCGCGAACTGATGCGGTGCACCGGCCTGCCGAGCGCATCCGCACAGGCGGAGTTGCGCCGGCTCACCGCGATCGGCGCCCTCACGCGTAGTGATGAGCAGGGCCGGACTTTCTACGCCGCGGACGAGGAGCATCCGTCGTGGCGCGCCTGGGTCATGCTGCTTCGGGCAACGGCCGCACCGGGTGACGTGATTCGCGAAGCGCTCGCGGGGTTCACGGGGATTGAAGCCGCATTCCTCTTTGGATCGACGGCGCAGGGCACCGCATCGGCGGAGAGCGACGTCGATCTGTTTCTGGTGGCCGGGACGGACGTTCGCGGGGCCGCGGAACGCGTGCTCGCCGAGTTGCCGGTCCTCATCGGCCGCGAGGTTGACGTGATTGCGTACGATGCAGACGAACTCGGGGCGCGCCTGGAGTCGGGGAACGCGTTCGTGGAAGGGTTGCTTGCCGGGCCCAAGATCTGGGTGTGCGGTGATCCCGAGTCGCTGCCCGGGATGGTGCCCGCATGAACATACGCATTCAACTGATGCTTGACGGGCGACAGCTGGAAGAGCGGCCCGCGCCTGACGCCGAGGTTCAAGCCATGTGGCACAAGGCGGTGCGCAGCTTTTCCAGTTCCATGCTGCCGGGCCTGGATGCCGACGCGGCATTCACTCTGCTGTACCAGGGAACGCTACAGGCGAGTACCGCGATCGTCCGCGCCGCTGGCTACCGGGTGCGGGGCGACGGCCATCATCATCATACCTTCGCCGCCGTGGCCGCCCATGGATTGGGCGAGGCTTCCGAGGCTGCCCGTGATCGCAATGTGATCCGCCAGCAACGGCACGGTGCGGTGTATGATTGGGAGCGCACGACGGACGACCACGCGCTCGCCGCACTCAGGGATGCCGCGCAACGGCTCTTCTCCGCGGGCGCGGCATCGCTGGCCGCCTTCAGGCCGCATCTCACGCTGGTTCCCGCACCCATCCCGTCCTGACCCCCGAGCGGACGGACCGCCGCACCCGTCCCACCTGTCCATCTTCCAACGCCGCAACCACTTGCGGACCATGCGGCGGGAACCTTGACCCGCACTGCCGGGGTACGCTTGTTCTCGCACACACGCCGCACCGGCTCCGTAACCCGCTGTCCACGATGGCTTTGGGGAACGGATCGTGCCTTTCGCCCAAGGTGGCGAAGGCAGGCGTGGCGCGCACCCGCCTTGCTCACCGGGGCCGATCCATTGCCCCGCTCGCAGTCTCCAGGCAGGAATGAACCGACATCCTACCGCCCGGCTCTGGGCCGCCTTCGTGGGACTTTCGACGGGGCTGGCCATCAGCAACGCCTCTGGCGAGCGCGCCCTGATGCGCGCCGTGCCCGGCGTGGCGGCGCTTTCGCCGTCGCTCCCCTCCGACGCCGTCCCCCGCTTCAGCAACGCGCGCATGGCCGTGGCCATGGAGTCCGCGCGCGAGCACCTGGAGTCGGACCGGCCCTGGGCGGCGTGGAAGGAACTGCGCGGCTTCGTGAAGGATCCCGCCGAGGCGCCCGACGCCGTGGTGCTCATGGCGGCGCGCGCGGCGGCCGGGTGGGACGGGTGGGGGCAGGTGCGGCGGCTTCTGGAGAATCAGCCGTGGCTGGAAGCGCGCAGCGGGGGCGAAGGGGTGTTCCTGCTGGCGCGGGCGGAAGAAGCGCGCGGAGATTGGGCCCGCGCGGCGGAGGGGTATCGCCGGTACCGGCGCATTGATGACGCGCCGCGGCAGGCGGAGGCCAGCGCGCGCCTGGGCCGCGCCCTGGCCCGGCAGAAGGCGCCCGGGGCCGCGGATGCGTACGGGGCCGCGGCGGAGGAGCTGGGCGCCCAGGGCGACTGGATGCGGGTGCTGCAGGCCGAGGCGCTGGCCCGCGCCGGTGACCCCCGCGCCTCCGGCATTGCCGACGCGCCCAGCACCGGCGCCGCCGCCCGCGTTCGGCTGGCCCGCGCCGGCGCCGCGTTCCGCCTCACGCGCGGGGACACGGCGCAGGCACTGGAGCGGCTGGCGCGCGAAGAATCGCTGCTGCGCACCGCCGGCGCGGATCCGCACGCGGCCGAGCTGGCGCTGGAGCGTGTCCGCATCCTGATCAACACGCGGCGTGTGGACGACGCGCGCGAGGTGCTGCGCAGCGTCTGCACGAACGCGGACGTACCGGCCGCCCTTCGTCTGCGCGCGGCGACGCGGCTGGGCGAGGTGGCGGAGGGCGGGACGGCGGAGGAGCAGATGGCGCGCGCCGCGGCGTACGAGGCGGCCTCGCGCCCGGGGCTGGCCGCCCGCAGCCTGCGCGCGGCGATGCGTGCGTCCGGATCGGCCGATCCCGTGCAGCGGCTGCGGCTGGGGCGGCTGCTGTGGGAGGAGCGCGACTTTCGCCCCGCGCGCGAGGTGCTGGCCGGCCTGGGCGCGGAGCTGCCGGACCCCGCGCAGGCTGCGGAGGCGGAGCTGTACGCCGCCCGTGCGCTGGGCCGGGTGGACGCGGGCGCGGGTCTGGGCGAGCTGCGCAAGCTGGTGGAGCGCCGCCCGGGAACAGCCGCCGCGGGCACCGCGCTCTTTCTGCTGGGCGATGCGGCGGGGGACGTGGAGACCGGGATCGCGTACTATCGCCGTGCGGCGGACATCCCGTCGTCGCCGGACGCGCGCGAGGCGCTGATGCGGCTGGGCGACCGCCGCAGGAAGGCGGGCGACGCGGCGGGCGCGATCGCCGCGTGGGAATCGTACGTGGCCCGCTATCCATCCGGCGAAGCGACGGCCGAACTCGCCTACTGCGTCGGTGTCCTGCATGAAAAGGCGGGGCGGGACGGCCGGGCGCGGGCCATGTACGAGGCGGCGATCCAGGCGGACCCCGTGTCGTACTACGCCATGCGCGCGGGGGACCGGTCCGGCGCGGACCCGCTGGCCCGCGCACTGGCGAACGCGCGCCCGTGGCCATCCACCCCGCGCGACGCGGGCGACGCCGCGGAGGCGCTGGGCAGGCTGGAGGTGCTGGACCGGCTGGGGCTGCAGGCCGAGTGGAAGGAAGAGCTGGCGTGGCAGACGGTGCGGCTGGCCACGCGCCCGGAGGCGCTGCTGGCGCTGGCGGAGGGGCTCAGCACGGGCGGGCACACGGTGGAGGGCATCCGCCTGGGCCGCGACCTGCTGGAGCGCCGCGGGGGAGAGTGGGATGCGCGGCTGCTGCGCGTCGTCTTTCCATTCCCGTACCGCGACATTCTGACGGGGGAAGCGGAGCGCGCGGAGGTGGATCCGTATCTGCTGGCCGGGCTGGTGCGGCAGGAATCGTCGTTCCGGCGGGATGCGCGCTCGTGGGTGGGCGCCACGGGGCTGAGCCAGATCATGCCGGCGACGGGCGCGTGGCTCGCTCCCGGCGCCGGGGTGAGCAACTTTGACGCGAGCCTGCTGGCCGTCCCGGAGATCAACCTGCGGATGGGTTCCCGCTACCTGGCCGACCAGATGCGGCGCTACAAGGGCAAGCGCGACCTTGCGCTGGCCGCGTACAACGCCGGCCCGTCGCGGGCGGACCGCTGGCGCCGCGAGCTGGGCTACGGCGCGGACGTGGATGCCTTTCGCGAGCGGATTCCGTTCGCCGAAACCCGCGAGTACGTGCACGTGGTGCTGCGCAACGCGGCCGTCTACCGCCGCCTGTACGGCGGGGCGCGCTCGCCCGGGCTGGCCTCCGGCGGCCGGTGACCGCTCCCGCCGGGCGTTGACCGCCCGGGCGTGCAATCCTTACACTGTGCCGCGCACCCGTACGGTGCGCGGCGCCGCTTGTTCTGCCTGACGACGTTTCCGATGCCCATCGCGCGAACCACCGCCCTTCTGCTTGCCTCCGCCGTGCTTGCGGCGGTGCCCGCGCGCGCCCAGTCGCTGCAGGGCTCGCCGGCGAGCATCGACCGCATGTACCGCCAGGCGCAGGCGCACGACCTGACGTTCTACCGCACGGCCGCCGGGGTGCGCGGCGCGGTGCGCGACGGCGACCTGGTTCGCCTTTCCGGCAACTCGGACTACCGTCTTTCCGGCGTGTCGCAGCCGTTCGCGCTCGCCATCACCCGCACGTTCGTGCAGCGGCTGGCGGAGCAGTACCACGACGAGTGCGATGAACGGCTGGTGATCACCAGCGCCGTGCGGCCGCGCTCCATCCGGCTGGTGAACTCCACGGAGCGCACCGTGCACCCCACGGGGATGGCGGTGGACATCCGCCGCCCGGCCAACCGCCGCTGCCTGAACTGGCTGCGCGGCCGGCTGAGCTATCTGGAGGGCGAGGGGGTGCTGGAGGCCACGGAAGAGCATCGCCCGCCGCACTTTCACGTGGCGGTGTATCCCGGCCCGTATCGCCGCTACATCGGGCGCGACGACGCGGGGGTGAGCGCGGACCGGCGGACGGCCTCGGCGGAAACGCCCCGCCGCCCGGCGGCCCCGAGGGCCCGGAGCAGCACCTACCGTGTTCGGGAGGGCGATTCGCTGTGGGACATCGCGCGGCGCCACAACCTGACGGTGGAGCGGCTGCGCACGGCGAACGACATGCGCAGCACGCGGATCGTGGCGGGGCAGGTGCTCATCATCCCCGCACGCTGAGGGGCGACGGACGCCAGGCAGCAACTCGCGGGCGGTGGACGGGGGCCGGCAGATGGCGGACGGTGCCGCAGGTTGTACATGCGCTGAGTTTTCCGCATTTTTCGGAGGCACCCCATCGCGCCTTCCGCGCCGGGGCCGGCCGAAACACCACCTGATCGCGTCTGTTGAGATTGTCAGCGGAGCGGGCGGAACCATTCCGCCCGCTCCGCTTTTTGTTCCCGCCCATCCAGCGCGCGATACGAAGTGGAGGACGGACCGCGTCCACCGGACCGGACATCCCACGTTCCTCCATCAGCCGAAACTCCAGCAACGACGCCAGTTTGTGCCGGGCACCCGCGTTGCCCTGCGACTCCGTGCGCCGTGCGGAGGTTCGCGCGGCGATCCTACCACGGAGCCGTGGGAGATTCAGCGG
>NZ_DASVTX010000456.1:0-6820 GCF_036387355.1 Longimicrobium sp. | reverse complement strand
ATCCACCCCTGCTCGGCGGCGTGCCGGGCGCATGCCAGCGTGTCATCCGCCAGGATGAGCGTGCTTCCGGCGCGCTGCACCTCGTCCGCCAGCCTGCGGATGGAGGCGGCGCGCTCCGGCCGCGGCGTCACGTTGCGGATGTACACGGCGCGGATGCGGTCCGGATAGTCGTGCACCACGCGGTGGTAGATCTCCGGGTCCTCCTGCCCGCTGTCGCCGATCAACAGAAAGGGCAGGCCGGGGAACAGGTCCAGAATGCGGCGGATGGCGCCCAGCTTGTGCCCCGCATGCCCCGTGGGCATCGCCTCCTGCGCGCTCACTCCCCAGTCCCGCAGCAGCAGCGGTCCGATGGGGATCTGCCGGATGGTGAGGAACTCCGACAGGATGTCGTGCAGGTTCCACGGGCTGCTGCTCACGTAGAACACGGGGTTGAAGGGCGACGTGCCCGCCCCGTGCTGCAGGGCGCGGTAGAAGGCCGCCACGCCGGGAAAGGGAATGCGCCCGTAGGCGTTCTGCAGAAAGACGTTTCGTGCCATCCGCAGCACGGAGGTGGCGTCCGTCTTCACCACCGTGTCGTCAATGTCGCTGATGACGCCGAACGCGCTCGTCGGTGGCGGGATCAGGATGTCCGCGGGCGCGGTGTACGGCGCGGCGGGCGCCGGGTGCTCCAGGTGAAGCTCCACCCGGTGCCAGAGCGCGTTCGGCCCGAACGGAGGGACGGGATGGATCCACGCCTCAAAGAAGCCCTCCTCGTCCGACGTGACCGACACCTCGCCGCCGGGGTAGGCGACGCGGACGCGCGCGCCGACCACCTCGTCGCTCTCGAAGCGCTGGATCATCCCCGCCAGGTTCACCAGCGTGCTCTGCCCCTGGCGCGAGGCGGGAACGGGGGCCCCGCGCAGCACGCGACCCTTCAGGTACGCGCGGTCTGGCATCCCGTATCCGCGGTACGGCTCAATGCGCGGCGCGCCGTCGCCCATCCACCCGCCCAGGCGCCGCTGCTCGTCCACCTTCTGCTCCACGCGGTGGACGAACTTCGCGATCCCCTTCTTCCAATCCGCCATGTCCGTGAGCTTCGCTGGTGTGCGTGTTCGTCCCGCCACTCTGGCCGGGCGGCGGGGCGGGGACCATATTGGCGGCGGGCCGCTCCGCCGTCCACCTCGCCTCGTCCCCTCCGTCCCCGACTCCGGATGTCATCTCATCTGCCCGCCGCGGCCTCCGAACGCCGCGGCCTGCTGAACACGCTCGGCCTGCACCGTCCCGAGCTGCGGGCCTGGGCCATGTACGACTGGGCCAACTCGGCGTTCATCTGCACCATCACCAACGCCGTCTTTCCCATCTACTTCGTCAGCGTGGCCGCTGCGGGCATGCGCGGACCCGAGGCCACGGCGCGCTACGGCTGGGCCACCACCATCGGCCTGGCCATCGTCGCCATCCTGGCGCCCATCCTGGGCACCATCGCCGACTACGCCCCGGTCAAGAAGCGGCTGATGGGCACCTTCATGGGCATCGGCGTGGCGGCGACGGCGGTGATGTTCTTCATCATGCGCGGCGACCTGCTGCTGGCCTCCATCCTGTTCATTCTGGCCAACATCGGGGCGAACGGCAGCTTCGTGTTCTACGAGTCGCTGCTTCCGCACATCGCCCGGCGCGACGAGATGGACCGCGTTTCCACGGCGGCGTACGCCATGGGCTACATCGGCGGCGGCCTGCTGCTCGTCATCAACCTGCTGTGGATCCAGAAGCCCGAGTGGTTCGGCTTTCCCTCCGGCGAGGGACTGACGGCGGCGCAGGCCACCTTTCCCGCGCGGCTCTCGTTCCTGTCCGTGGCCGTGTGGTGGCTGCTCTTTTCCATCCCCGTCTTCCGGCGCGTTCCCGAGCCGCCGGTAACGGCTTCCACGGAGGAGGAAAAGGCGACGCCCGCGCTGAGGCTGGCGTTCTCGCGGCTGGGCGAGACGTTCCGGGCGCTGCGCGGATACAAGCAGGCGTTCCTGATGCTGATCGCGTTCCTGATCTACAACGACGGCATCGGCACCATCGTGCGGATGGCGACGGTGTTCGGCACGGAGCTCAAGATCGACACGGGAACGATGATTCTGGCCATCGTCATCGTGCAGTTCGTGGGCGTGCCCTGCGCGTTTCTGTTCGGCACGCTGGCGGGAAAGATCGGTGCCAAGAAGTCCGTGTTCCTGGCGCTCGCCGTGTACGTGGGGATCACGATTCTGGGCTACTTCATGAAGACCGGGCGCGACTTCCTGATCCTGGCGGCGCTGGTGGGACTGGTGCAGGGCGGGGCCCAGGCGCTGAGCCGGTCGCTGTTCGCCAGCATGATTCCGCGGCACCGGTCGGGGGAGTTCTTCGGGTTCTTCGGCGTGTTCGAGAAGTTCGCGGGCATCTTTGGCCCGGCGATCTTTTCCGTCGTGGTCGCCACGACGGGCACCAGCCGCAACGCGATCCTGGCGGTGGTCGTCTTCTTCATCGTCGGCGGGATTCTGCTGGCGATGGTGGACGTGGAGGAGGGCCAGCGCATCGCCCGCGCCGAGGAAGAGCGCGTGGGCGCAACACAGATCGTGTAGGTGGGATCGGTGCGGGCGCAACATCACCCGCACGGCGGTTCGAGTGCCAGTGTGAGTGGCAGGGTCCACAGCGGCCCCCACCCGGGCTCGCATTACTCGCCCACCCTCCCCCAAAACGGACTGGGGGAGGGTTGTTGGCGCGAGCCGAAGCTTGGAGCGCGTACCCAGTGCTCCCTTCCCCCAGGGTTTTTTGGGGGACGGGCTGGGGATGGGGGCCCCGGAGCCGCGGATGCGCACCGGACCGTGATCCCGCGCCAGACTGCCGTTGCCGTGTGCCCCCTCTCCCACATCTGTTCGTGGGAGAGGGTGGACGCGTCTCAGCGCGGCCGGGTGAGGGCCACAGCCGCGCCTCCGCATCACTATACCCGCACCCTCTCCCACAACTCCGCCAGCCGCTGCGCCAGCGCGCGCTGCCTGCTGCGCAGATCGTCGATCGCCTCCGCGCGGCGGGCGCGGAGCAGGAAGCGGCGCGCCTCCCCGCTCGCGTGGTTCCACGATTCCACGCTCCACAGCGTCGCGCACGCCAGCAGCGGCAGCAGCACCACCGCCGCGATCCCCGCCGTCCACCCCCACATCCACCCCGCCACACCCGCCAGCATCGCCGTCCAGATCAGGAGCAGCACCCCGCCCACGAGCGTCTTGTACGTCGCGCGGATGTCATCCGACGGACGGGCGCGCGCCTCGGCAAACCCGGTCAGCCGGTACGGGATCCAGTACAGCACGATCCCCACGAGCGCCGCGGGGAGCAGCAGCCGCAGCACGTTCGCCTGCCGCGCCACCCACCGCGCCGCCTCGCGCGCGTCGGGCGCGGATTTCAGCTCGCCCGGCGTCATTCGCAGCACGGCGAGGGTGCGGGCGTGCGCCCGTACGTCGCCGGCCACCTCCTCCCACGCGGCATGCTCGTCCCGCCGCAGACGGGCCAGCGCCTCCGTCGTCGCCGCAAGCCGCTGCACCCGCGCGGCGGGCGACGGGTCCGCGCCCAGTTCCGCGGCGTACACGGCCTCCGCCGTCTCCACCATCGGCTGGTCCTCCCACCGCTCCAGGTTCAGCGTCACCCGCCGCAACTCCGCGTCAATGCGAGCCGTAAGCTCGCGCGCCGCGCCGTGGTCGCCGCCGCGGCCGGCCAGGTCGTCCCACGCCACCGGCTCTCCGACGACGGCCAGCGCTTCGGAGCGGAAGCGCTCCTTGCGGCGAAACGTCAGCCCGATGGGGACGATGGGGAACGCGTGGCCAATCAGCGCCGCCCCGCCCAGCGCCATGCGCGCCGCACCCGTCTTGAGCGGCGCGAGCGAGGGCTGGCTGTGGCTGATCCCCTCGGGAAAGATGCCCACCGCCGATCCCCCCGCGAGCGCCTCGTGCACGGCGGCAAAGGAATCTTCGTTGCGCCCCACTTCCGCCGGGTCGTCCGCGCGGCGAAACACGGGAATGCTGCCGGAGCCGCGCACCAGCCATCCTACCTGCGCGTCACTGAACAGCGGCGCCTTGGCCAGAAAGCGCACGGGCCGCCCCGCCACGGCGCCCACCATCGCCGGATCCACCAGCGAGTTGGGATGGTTGGCCACCAGCAGCACGGGGCCGGTGCGCGGCACCGCATCTCCATCCACCTCAAGGCGATAGAAGGCGCGCACCACGAACCGGGACACGTGCGAAAGAAACGGAAGCAGCCACACGGGACGAACGGGGAACGGCGGGGGCGATCCAGGGAACCCTCGCGGGGTATGCAACGGAGCGGCGCGGGCGGGAATTCTGCAATCCCCGGTGCTGGCGGGGGGCCGCGCGGCGGCTCCTAACATGATGCCGGGGCGTCCGGCGCAACAGAGGCACAACGGCGGATCGGGTGATGACGGCAGACCCCAAGTCCTTTCAGCCGCGCCCGTTCCGGCCGGCGTGGTGGCTGCCCGGGGCGCACGCGCAAACGGTGATGGGCCGCTTCGTGCGCCCGCCGCACGGGGTGAAGTACCACCGCGAACGGGTGGAAACGCCGGACGGCGACTTTCTGGACCTGGACTTCGCCTCCATCCAGGGCGCGCCGCCGCTGGCGGAAAACGCGCCGCTCTGCCTGATCATCCACGGGCTGGAGGGGAGCGCGCACTCCGCCTACGTACTTGAACTGAGCCGGGCGCTGCGCGAGTACGGCATCCGCGCCGTGGCCATGAACTTTCGCGGATGCAGCGGCGAGCCGAACCGCGCCCTGCGCTTTTACCACGCGGGCGAAACGGGCGACCTGGAGTTCGTGCTGGAGCTGCTGGCCTCCCGCTTTCCGGACGCGCCACTGCTGGCCGCGGGCTTTTCGCTGGGCGCCAACGTGCTGCTCAAGCACCTGGGCGAGCGCGGGGACGGCACTCGCATCCGCGCGGCGGTGGCGGTTTCCGTACCGTTCGACCTGGGGCGTGGGAGCGACAAGCTGGACCGCTCGTTCATGGGCCGCGTGTACGTGCGCCACTTCGTCAGGCGGCTCCGCGCCAAGTTCAACGCCAAGGCGGAGCGCATCGGTGACCGGCTGGATGCCGAACGGATTCGCAGCGCCCGCACCTTTCGCGAGTTCGACGACGCGGCCACCGCGCGGCTCCACGGCTTTGACGGCGCGGAAGACTACTACTCGCGCTCCAGTTCGGGGCCGTACCTGCGCCACATCCGCGTTCCCGTGCTGCTGGTGCAGGCCGCGGACGACCCGTTCGTGGACGAGACGGCCATTCCGTACGGCGACATTGCCGCCAGCCCGTGGCTGGCGACGGCGTTCACGGAGCGCGGCGGGCACGTTGGCTTCATCAGCGGATCGCCGCGCAGGCCGTGGTTCTGGGCGGAGCGCGAAGCGGCGCGGTTCCTTGGTGCACAGGCCGGAACCGAACCTGCATTGAACGTCCGGCAAGAGGCCGGGCAACACGGACACAAAACGAAGCGACGGATATGACGGACGGAACGGAAGCGGCTGCCTGGGATCCGCGGGCCAGCTTTGGACGCACGGTGGCGGAACGCATGTCGCACCGGCTGATGCTGAACGTGCCCTCGCGCGGCAATCCCAAGGTTGAAAAGCTGATCGAGCGCATCAACGCCGACGACGAGATGTACGCGCTGTGGCTGGCCGCCAACGTGAACGCGGTGGAGCGGCTGCAGATGACCGACCACGGCCCGGTGCACGTCAAGATCGTGATGAACATCGCGGTCAAGCTGCTGCGCGTCTTGACGGAGAGCGGGGTGGAGCCGGCGGTGGTCACCAACTACGGCATGGGCACGGACGACGCCGAGGTGGTGGTGCTGCTGGCCGCACTGCTGCACGACGTGGGAATGAGCATCCACCGCAAGGACCACGAGGAATTCTCGCTCTTTGTGGCGCAGGCCAAGGTGCGCGAGCTGCTGGAGGGGATCTACGACCGCGCGACGGCCACGGTGGTGCGCTCGGAGGTTCTGCACGCCATCATCGGGCACCGCTCGGGCGGGGCGCCGCTCACGCTGGAGGCGGGGATCGTGCGGGTGGCGGACGCGCTGGACATGGCCAAGGGCCGCTCGCGCATCAGCATGGGGATTGAGGGAACCATGAGCATCCACTCCATCTCCGCGGCGGCCATCGAGGCGGTGCACATCGAGAGCGGGGTAGAGAAGCCGCTGCGCATCCGTGTGGAGATGTCCAACTCCGCAGGCATCTTTCAACTGGACCAGCTGTTCCGCGAAAAGCTCAAGGGCAGCGGGCTGGAGAAGCACGTGGAGGTCGAAGCCCTGATCGAGGGCGAGGCCGAGAAGCGCCTGGTCCAGACCGCGTACCGGCTGTAGGGCCGGCGCGGCGGGATCGGCATGGTCGTGGTCCGCAGCATCCCTGAGCGGATGAATCCGCCGCAACAACGGCGGAAAGTCCCCCCAGACGGACGGGGGGACTTCACCTGCACGCGCGGCGGATCGTTCGGTGTGAGGGGCGGGGTTCGGCGCCGCGAATGGTGCCCTGAGCGGATGAATCCGCCGCTCCAACAGCGGGAAGCCCCGACTCGTGGCCGCTGACGCGTCCACGATCGCGGCTTCAACCGACCCGGCGGAAAGCCGTGCGCACCGGCCTCGCGGAAGCCGCGGATGCAGTCCGCGCAGGCGGACTTTCGTGTTTCTCGAGGCGCGCTTTCAACCCAAATCCTGCATCCACGGGTTCAGGTGGAAATCTGGATCGACGGGACGCATGTTGGCGGTCACATCGGCAGGAGGTGGCGCGAGCTGGAGGCGATCGGGAGGCTCTCCGACGCGTGGTTCGGGAGCTTCAGGTC
>NZ_DASVTX010000455.1:0-6973 GCF_036387355.1 Longimicrobium sp. | reverse complement strand
CCTCGCGCATTCGGCAACCGGTGAGCGCGATGAATGCGATCAGCGGATAGCTGCATTCGGGTAAGGGGCGAGCTGGTGGAGTCGGTCGGTATGTCCGCGCGGATTCGAGGAGCGCAGCCGTTTGCCAAGGCTCGAACCACTCATCCAGAGGAGGAGATTTCGATGGTTTTACGATGCCGCCGATCGGGTTTGGTCCGTGATAGACACGTTCGCGGATAGCCGCTGTGAACAGGCCGCTGAGCGCCTCCAGGTACTTCCGCTGCGTGGATCCGGAGAGTTTGCCGCCTCGACCATTGGGAAACTCCGTGAGCCAGATCTTGAAGCGGAGCATCTCCCGCGGCGTAATCGTCAGCAGCGGCCTGTCAGCTCCAAAAGAACCGGATCGCGCCCGACTGGAGCCGCGCACCCGTTTCCTTCAGCCAGGTTTGCGTGACCGTTGCTTCTTGCCGCCGGAGTGCGAGGTGCTGAGGGATGAACGCGCCGAGCGTCATCCGTCTCTCCACTCCCAAGACTGCGCGATCTACCTTTGCCTGTTCCAGTTCCTTCACGCGATCGGCGAACACCATCGCCGCAATGGCGGGGCTGGTTGTGCCTAGGCGCTTCAGCGACGCAGGCTCGACGAGAGGTTCGCGCCCGTGCCCGAGTGACGTGAAGTCACCCCACGCTCGTGGGGGACCCTCTCCGTGCCTGCGCCAGTAGATCCTCGCCATCTCTTATCCCTTCTGGTTCGAGATTGGATTCGAGCACCTCCCGACTGGAAAGTCCGCCGCCGCCGGAGCTTACCTCGGGCTTCCTAGTAATGGTATGTAAACTCCGTGGACGCATAGCCGTTGCTGGTCATAGCGTTCGCTATGGCCGGCACCGACCCAGACCTCATCCGCTTCGGAGCGGCGATCCGCACGCTCCGCATGCGACGGCGACTCACTCAGGAGAAGCTTGCCGCACTGTCCCACCTGGACCGGAGCTTCGTCGGTCAGATCGAGCGCGGCGAGACCAACGTCAGCTTCTTGAACATCATGCGGCTCCTGGCTGGGTTGAAGGCCAGCTGGAGCGAACTTGCCGCGTTGCTCGACTGATACCTTCTGCGCGGGTAAGGCAGTGCCCGCCCTTAGCGGCTCCGCGAAGGGTATGTAAACTCCGCACACGATTTCGTCAACGGCCGCGGTCGGCGCTGGTCGGCGACGCGGGGTACCTGTCTTTGAACAAAGACCGTTTCCCGTTCAGCCATCCTTGCCCACCGTGTCTAAACGCAAGATGGGTCGCCGTCCTGCGACCGAGACAGAACCTCGCGCGTACATTCGCTGGATTGGGGGACGCGCGTACGCTGAAATGGGTGGTTGGGCTGCGTGGGGCGGCCGGCGTCAGGAACCGCTACGAGGGCCTGGGGAGAAGTTCGCGACTGACCAGCCCAACACGGCAGCAATCCTCTTTGCATACCGCTTGGCGGAGCTACGCGAGAACCGCGAGGCGGAGGAGAAAGCCGCCGCGGCCGCAGTGTCGGTGCCGACCTCCATCCCGTCGTTTGCCGGCTATCATCTTGCCTGCAAGCAGCACCTGGTAGGTCGCCGCAGACCATCCGGGCGTGAGATCGATCTTCAACGCAGACGCCTCCTCCATGCCGCACGGTTCTTCGGCAACCGGGGCATTCGCGATGTGCGCGAGATCACTCGGGAAAGCGTTGCCGCGTACGCCGAGCATCTTCGGGCGGAGGTGATGAGCGTGCCTGGCCCGACGGGTCGGCGCATCGCTCGTTTGAGTCCGGCAACGCAGCGGAAGTATCTCGGGACGCTGAGCAATATGCTTAAGCGTGCGAAGAGCATGGGGATCATCAAGACCAACTTCGTAGCGGATCTCCTTGAGCGTATCGAGTGAATCAGATGGCCGACTGGTCTCGAGGGCTTCCGGAGTCGTGGACCGTGCCGCGTACAAGCTGGCCCTGAGAGTGGCCCTTTCTTCCTGCGCGCCGGCATCCTAAAATGTTTTCTCTCGTCGGAGCTACGCGCTCTGGTGTGACCCTGCTTCGGATCCTCTGTAATTTGGCCTCCGTGTGGTGTATCCGGCCGTCTCGTGAGTAACCGTGACGTGACATTGGGGAAGTACCGCAACCCGTAGTCAGAACGGGGGATGTTCGACGCCTCTCGCCGGTGTGTCAGCCCCGCGATCCGTTTGAGATAGCACCACCCGGACTTCTTCCATGACCATCTTCAGCCTGCGAAACCGGCTCGTAGACGACTACCGGGCCTACGTCGAGAGTTTCATCGAGATCCGCGACCCGGCGATCCGTGATCGGGTCGGCCAGGAGTTCGGGGGCGGGCTGCTCTGGCCGGAGCCGCTCCTCCAACTCAATCCCTTCTTTGCCCCCGGCGACGACGTGGACACGCTGGTGCGCGAGGGCGTTCTCCACCCGGAATGCGGGCGGATCTTCCGCAAGGACAAGAGTGAGGACGACCCGGAGGGAAAGCCGCTCCGGCTCCACCGGCATCAGTCGGACGCAGTGCGAGTGGCACGCGGCGAACACAACTACGTGCTCACCACCGGCACGGGCTCGGGGAAGAGCCTGGCTTACATGATCCCCATCGTGGACCGCGTGCTGAGGAACGGCACCGGGCACGGCGTGCAGGCCATTGTCGTATACCCCATGAACGCGCTGGCGAATAGCCAGTATGGCGAACTGGAAAAGTTCCTCCGCGCCGGCTATCCCGGTGGGCCACCCGTACGCTTCGAGCGCTACACCGGGCAGGAGGACCAGGCGAAGCGCAGGCAGATTCTAGATGATCCGCCGGATATCCTGCTCACGAATTACGTGATGCTGGAGTTGATCCTCACGCGCGTGAACGACCGCCGGCTCGTGGAATCCGCACGGGATCTGCGCTTCCTGGTGTTGGACGAGTTGCACACCTACCGGGGCCGGCAGGGAGCCGACGTCTCGATGCTCGTCCGGCGCGTTCGTGACCTGTTGGAAGCGGAGCGGCTGCAGTGCGTGGGGACCTCCGCCACACTCGCGGGCGAGGGTGGCTTTGACCAGCAGCGCGCGGAGGTGGCGCTGGTCGCCAGCCAGGTATTCGGCGCCGATGTGCACCCCGAGCATGTCATCGGTGAGACGCTACGGCGCGTTACGCCCGAGTTGGACGTTCACGATCCGGCCGCCACAGGACGGCTCGCAAGCTGTGTGGCGGGCGAGGCGCCTTCCCCCGCCACACGCGAGGAGTTCCTGCGGACTCCGCTGGCGTCCTGGATAGAGACGACTTTCGGGATCGTGGAGAAAGATGGGCGGCTGGTGCGGGCTACCCCGCGCAGCATCGGCGGGGAGAGCGGCGGGGCGGAGCTGCTGAGCAGGCGGACCGGCGTGGACGCGGCGCGGTGCCGCCGTGCCATCGAGCAGGCCCTGCTGGACGGTTTCCGCTTCCGGGATCCGGAGACGGGAAAGCCGGTCTTCGCCTTTCGCCTGCACCAGTTCATCAGCCGGGGCGACACGGTCTACGCCACGCTGGAGGCGCCGGAGGTGCGGCAGGTAGCGCTGCAGGCGCAGCAGTTCGCGCCCAACGACCGCGGCCGCATCCTCCTTCCCCTGGCCTTCTGCCGGGAGTGCGGCCAGGAGTACTACTCGGTCCGCGCCGCCCGGCCGGCGGGCGGCAGTCGGGTGTTCGCCGACCGGGATCCGTCTGACCGGCTGGAAGAGGAGGGGAAGGACCTGGGGTTCCTCTTCGTGGGCGAGGTGAGTGCGCCGGCCGCAGAAGGCGACGCGGCGGACGACACCGGCGGCTACCCGGACGCGGAGCGGATCCGCGTGAGCCTGCTGGGAGTGGAGGACGACGCGGGAACGGCGTGCCTCTTTCTTCCCGCGCCCTTCCGCCGCTGCCTGGGATGCGGGGTGGAGTACAACGCGCGCCAGCGCTCCGACTTCTCCAAGCTGGGGACACTGGGGTCGGAGGGGCGGAGCACGGCGACAACGATCTTGAGCCTCTCGTCCGTGCGCGCGCTGCGTGAAGCGGCCAACCAGGGCGAGTCGCTGGCGGCAAAGCTCCTCTCCTTCACCGACAACCGGCAGGACGCGTCGCTTCAGGCGGGGCACTTCAACGACTTCGTGGAGATCGCCACGCTGCGCGCAGCGCTGTACCGCGCCGTGCTCAAGGCCGGGCCAGACGGCGTTACGCACGAGGAGCTGACGCAGCGGGTGTTCGACGCGCTGGCGCTCCCGTTCGACGCGTACGCGGCGGACCCGGGGGTGCTGTTCCAGGCGGAGCAGCAGACCAAGCGCGCGCTGCGCGAGGTGCTAGGCTACCGGCTATACCGTGACCTGAAGCGCGGGTGGCGGGTGGTGATGCCCAATCTGGAGCAGTCGGGGCTGTTGGAGATCCGCTACCAGTCGCTGAAGGAACTCTGTGAGCACGAACTGAGCTGGCAGCGGCGCCATCCCGCGCTGGCGGAGGCATCGCCCCAGGTGCGGATGGCGGTGGCGCGCACGCTTCTGGATTTCATGCGCCGCGAGCTGGCCATCCGGGTGAACTACCTGGACGCCGGCTTCCAGGAGTCGCTGCGCCAGCTCAGCGGCCAGCGGCTGCGCGCGCCGTGGGCGCTGGATGAGAGTGAAACGCTGGAGTACGCGCGGACGCTGTACCCGCGGCCGTCCTCGCCCGGCGACTGGCGAGGGCACGTCTACCTGTCGCCCCGCAGCGGGTTCGGGCTGTACCTGAAGCGCGCGGAGACACTGCCGCACTGGACGCATCCGCTGAACGAGGAAGCGCGAAAGGAGATCATCCACGACCTGCTGCAGTGCCTGCGGGTGGCCGGGCTGGTGGAGCAGGTAGAGGATCCCAGGCCCGGCGACGTGCCCGGCTACCAGCTCCCGGCTTCCGCGCTACTCTGGGTGGCCGGCGACGGAACGCAGGCGTTCCACGATCCTATCCGCGTCCCCAGCGCGCCGGCCCGGGGCGGGCGCGTGAACCCGTACTTTGTGGAGTTGTACCGCCAGGAAGCCGCCGCGCTGGGGGGACTGGAGGCGCGCGAGCACACAGCGCAGGTCAAGTACGAGAAGCGGCTGGAGCGCGAGTCCGACTTCCGCACCGGAAAGCTGCCCATCCTGTACTGCTCGCCCACGATGGAGCTGGGGGTGGACATTGCGGATCTGAACACCGTGAGCCTGCGCAACGTCCCGCCCACCCCGGCGAACTACGCGCAACGCAGCGGGCGCGCGGGGCGCAGCGGTCAACCCGCGCTGGTGTTTACCTACTGCTCGTCAGGTAGCTCGCACGACCAGTACTTCTTCAAACGCCCGGAGCTGATGGTCTCGGGCGCCGTCACGCCACCGCGTATTGACCTGGCCAACGAGGACCTGGTGCGGTCGCACGTGCACGCGGTGTGGTTGACCGAGGTGGAGCTGGACCTGGGCGGGTCGGTGAAGGACATCCTGGACCTGGAGGACGAAGACCTTCCGCTGGCGGGGTGGGTGCGGGAGAAGGTGGACGACGGGGCGGCAAGGCAGCGCGCGCGCACTCGCGCCGCCGCGGTGCTGGTCAGCATGGGAGAGGAACTGGAGCGCTCGGACTGGTACGGGTCGGGGTGGCTGGACGGCGTGCTGGAGCAGGTGGTGCGCGAGTTCGACACCGCGGTGGATCGCTGGCGCGACCTGTACCGCGCCGCGCGGACGCAGCAGGCGGCGCAGAACGCCGTCGTGCTGGACGTGGCTCGTGCCGAGCGCGAGCGCAACGAGGCGCGGCGGCTGCGCTCCGAGGCTGAGGCGCAGATCAAGCTGCTGACCGGGACCGACGACGGCTTCCAATCCGACTTCTACTCGTACCGCTACTTCGCCAGCGAGGGGTTCCTGCCCGGCTACAACTTCCCGCGCCTTCCGCTCTCGGCGTTCATCCCCGCGCGGCAGGTTCGCGATCGCGACGAGTATCTGCAGCGCCCGAGATTCCTGGCCATCTCGGAGTTCGGGCCGCAGGCGGTGGTTTACCACGAGGGCTCCAAGTATGTCATCAACAAGGTCATCCTTCCCCCGGACGCGGGGGAGGAGCTGACCACCAGCCGGATGAAGCAGTGCGGGCGCTGCGGCTACGCGCACCCGGTGGCGGAAGGCGACGGGCCGGACCTGTGCGAGCAGTGCGGTGAGGCGCTCACGCTGACGCTGCGGCCCCTGTTCCGCCTGCAGAACGTGGCCACCAAGCGGCGCGACCGCATCAACTCCGACGAGGAGGAGCGCTTTCGGCTGGGTTACGAGATCCGCACGGGTGTGCGCTTCGTGGACCACGGGGAGAAGCCGTCGCAGCGGGTGGCGGTGGTGCGCGGGGCGGACGGAGCGGAACTGGGGACGCTGCGCTACGGCCACGCAGCCACCATCTACCGGGTAAACCTGGGGTGGCGGCGGCGCAAGCACGCGCACGTGCACGGCTTCGTGCTAGACGTGGAGCGCGGCTATTGGGAATCCAACGCGGCGCTGGACGAGCAGGGGCGCGAGGACCCGCTCTCGGGGCGGGCCATGCGGGTGATCCCCTTCGTGGAGGACCGCCGCAACGCGCTTATCTTCGAGCCGGCGGCGCCCCTGGGCGCGAAGGTGATGGCGTCGCTGCAGGCGGCGCTCAAGAGCGCCATCCAGATCCACTTTCAGCTGGAGGACCAGGAGCTCGCGGCCGAGCCCCTTCCCGACTGGACGTCGCGCAACCGCATCCTCTTCTTCGAGGCGTCCGAAGGTGGGGCGGGGGTGCTGCGGCGGCTGGTGGATGCGGACGAGGCGGAGCAGCTGTCGGCGGTGGCGCGCCGGGCCTTGGACCTGTGCCACTTCGACCCCGCCACAGGCGTGGACCTGCGTCGCGCACCGCGCGCGACAGAGGACTGCGAGGCAGCCTGCTACAATTGCCTGATGAGTTACGGGAACCAGCTGGACCACGGCGACCTGGACCGCCAGAAGATCCGTGGCCTGCTCCTGGAGCTGGCCACGGCGCGGGTGGAGCCACGGGCGATACCCTCCAGCCGC
>NZ_DASVTX010000454.1:0-3619 GCF_036387355.1 Longimicrobium sp. | reverse complement strand
AGTTCCGGCCGCTGCTCATCGCGCTGCACCATCGGCACGACGGCGTGCGCCCGGACGCCGTGCTGGCCGACGCGGCGGAAGTGCATCGCGTGTTCAGCTTTGCGCGCTCCTACTTTGCCGTCGACACCGCCCGCGCGGCGGAAACCGTCGCTTTCCTGCGCACGCTCATGCCCGCCAAGCCGGTGCACGAGCTGTACACCTCCATCGGGCGGCACCGGCACGGCAAGACGGAGCTGTATCGTGAACTCGCGGCGCAGCTTGCCCATCCCGCCGCCCGCTTTGCCCCGGCGGAGGGCATTCCGGGGCTGGTGATGGTCGTCTTTGCCCTTCCCGCCTTCAACGTGGTCTTCAAGGTCATCCGCGACCGCCTGAAGCCGCCCAAGGACGCCACGCGCCAGCAGGTGATGGAAAAATACCGCCTCGTCTTTGCACGCGACCGCGTGGGGCGCCTGGCGGATGCGCAGGAGTTCGAGCACCTGCACTTTGCGCGGGACCGCTTTGCGCCGGACCTGCTGGACGAACTGCTGGCCGAGTGCGCGGAAAGCGTGGAGGTGCGCGGAGATGACGTCGTGATCCGCCATTTGTACACCGAGCGGCGGCTGCGCCCGCTGGACCTGTATCTGCGCGAATCGCCGCCCCCGGACGCGGAAGCGGCGATCATCGAATACGGCGACGCCATTCGTGACATGGCCTGCGCCAACATCTTTCCCGGCGACCTGCTGCTCAAGAACTTTGGCGTGTCGCGGCAGGGCAAGGTGATTTTTTACGACTACGACGAACTGGAACTGCTCACCGACGTCCGCTTTCGTGCGCTCCCCACCGCACGCTACGAGGACGAGGAAATGAGCGCCGAACCGTTCTTTTCCGTCGACCACCGCGACGTGTTTCCCGAACAGTTCCTCCCCTTCCTCGTCCCGCCCGGGCCGTTGCGCGACACGTTTGTCCGCGTGCACGGCGACCTGCTGACGGTGGCGTGGTGGCGCGGCGTGCAGCGGCGCCAGGAAGCGGGCGAAATCCCCGAGTTCTACCCCTATCCCCGCACCCGCCGCCTCCGTCCGGACGCGGACTGATCCGCATCCGCCGCACCCCGCGGGGCGCTGCTAGTCCCGGACGATTTCGTGCCGAAGCACCCGGCCGTCGGTGCCGAGCCGAATCACCAGCCACTCCGAGTCCAGGCTCAGCAGGCCGCGCTCGGGACCGAGATAGTACACCATGTCCCAGTCCTTCCACATCGCCTTGTCGCCCGGCGGGCCCAGCAGCCGCTCCACTTCCGTGCGGTGCAGCCCGCTCAGCCGGCCGCTCGCCACCAGATCGTCGGCCATGCGCAGCCGCACCGGCCGGGAGGGGTCCGACTTGTCATTGGCCCGCCACGCAGCAGGCTCGAACTCACGCGCGTTCCAGTAGCTTTCGAACGCGATTCCGCCGAGAACGTACACCAGAACGCCGGCGTATACCGTCGCGATCCCGCCGAAGTATGCCAGCGGCCGGCTCCACTTTCTCCCGGCAAGGCGGATGACGATGAACGCGGCCAGCCCCAGCCAGGGGAGCCACCCGATCAGCGTCATCAACAGCGCAAACCACCCCGGGCGGGCGTCGTAGTCCGCAAAGTCCGGGTTGCCGGTGAGCCGCGCGAGCAGGCCGGGGGCGGCGAAGGTGAACCAGAACTCGCCGAGGGAGAGGGCGAGCCCCAGCAGCAGGGCAGAACCCCGGGGATGACGCCGCGTCCAGCCGAAGATCTTCATGATTCCTCCGCCGCGTCCTGCGCGATGCGATACGCGTCGTTGCGCGAGATCCCCAGGCGGCGGCGCAGTTCCTTGGCGACCGCGCTGGGCGACTGGCCCTGCGAGAGCAGCGCCTTGGCCACGGCGTCGGCCGCGAGCGCGTCCACCTCGCCCTCGGCCGCGGCGTCGGCCGTGCGCCCCGCCACCACGACGACGATCTCGCCCAGCACCTCGGCGTCCGCGTAGCGCGCGGCGGCCTCGGCCAGGGTGCCGCGAAAGAACTCCTCGTGCAGCTTGGTCAGCTCGCGCGCCACGGCCACGCGACGCTCCCCGCCCGCGGCCTCCGCCAGGTCCGCCATCAGCCGCCCCAGCCGGTTGGGCGACTCGTACAGCACCGATGCGCGGGGCGAGGAGGCGATCTCTTCCAGCATCTCCGCGCGTTCCGGCCCCTTCCGTGGAGGGAAGCCGAAAAAGGTAAAGCGCTCTGCCTCGATCCCCGACGCCACCAGCGCCGACAGCAGCGCCGACGCGCCGGGGATGGGAACGACGGGAAAGCCCGCCGCCACCACCTCGCGCACGATGCGCGCACCGGGGTCGGACAGCAGCGGCGTGCCCGCGTCCGACACCAGCGCCACGTTCTTCCCCTCCCGCAGCATCTCGACGACGAGCGTGGCGCGCGACGCCTCGTTGTGCTCGTGGGCGGAGACGAGGCGCGTCTGGATTTCCAGGTGGCGCAGCAGCATGCCCGTGCGGCGGGTGTCCTCGGCCAGCACGACGTCCGCCGCGCGGAGCGTGTCTACCGCGCGGCGGGTAATGTCGCCCAGGTTGCCGATGGGAGTGCTGACGACGTACAGCGAGGGAGAAGTCAAATCGCGAGCGCCCAGGGAAGGCGGGCAAAGAATCCGTGCTCCTGCAGCACGAAGCGGCTGTCGCGGCCCACCTTTTCAATCATCGCGCCGGGATCCACCCCGTGGTGGTCGGCGGCGTTGATGAGGACCTCGGTGATCCACGCCGCCACGCCGTCCGTAAGCCCTTCCGGCGAGCTGACCGGGTCGCCGGCCACCCGCCCCTCGGGGGTGATGTCGAACGCGGCGATGACGGGGTACTCGCGCGCGGCCACCTGCTGCCCGGCCTGCAGCATTCCCAGCGCCGTCTCGCGCCCCGCGGACAGCGCCAGTTCGCGCAGCGTGCCGCCGATCATGCGGCGGTACAGGTCCACCAGCCCGGGGCCGGCCTGCACGGGGAGCGCGTCCAGCCCGGCGAACGGCACCGCCTTGAGCGTGGCGCCGGCGGCGAACACCGTCCGCAGAAAGTCGGGAATCGCCACGGACGCGTCGCGCTCCGCGAACCATCCCGTGCGGAACGAGCCTTCGTCAAAGTGCAGATAGTGGTGCCGCTCGCCGTCCGTAAGCTCCAGCACGCCGGTGAACCCGCGCTCGCGCAGCTGCGGAAAGAGCCGCTCCGGGCGCGCGGCCTCCAGCGGCTCCGGCCAGGGGAGCGGCTCGGCCACCAGCGTGGCCAGCATGGCCTTGAGCTGCTCTTCGGTGGCGCCGTAGTACCCGATCTGCCCGCCCTCGCCCCGCTCGCTTTCCGTGGCGCACAGCCGCAGCACTTCCGAGAGCGCCGCAGGCCCCCGCCCCGCCGGGGTGAGCTTGGCGGCAAAGAAGGGCTCGCCGCCGCGCAGAAACACCAGAAAGCACCGCTCGCCCAGCTGCACGCACACGAATCCCGGCACGCGCGCCTGCCGGTCGCGCTTGCCGTCGCTCAGAATGCCGGGAAGGTTGACGTACGAAAGCTTGGTCCGCGGCAGATAGGCGGACTCGGCGGGAAAGCGGTAGATCATGGCGGTCGCGGGCCGATGAACGGGAGGGCGGACCGTGGCTGAAAGTCAGAAACCA
>NZ_DASVTX010000453.1:0-2394 GCF_036387355.1 Longimicrobium sp. | reverse complement strand
GCGCCGTTCCTCCCCGTCCGCGGCTCGGCCACGGGCGACTCGCTGCAGGCGCTGCTGCGGGCCCTGCGCGCGGACACGCTGGTGCTTCCCACGCGCCCGCTCAGCTACGCGGACATCCTGGGGAACACCACGCTCCGAGGGCAGCTTTCGGCCGAGGAGGTGGCGGCGTTCGACTCGCTTTCCGTCAACCGCGGCTATCAGCTGGGCGACGTGGAGATCGGCGCGCGCCTGCTGCTGCGGCCGGGCCCGCCGGGGTGGCCCGTTCCCGACACCGTCGCCGCGCGCGCCGTGCGGACGACGGTGGGGGTGCGCGCCCGCCTGCCCACGGGGGTGAGCGCGCAGACCGCGCTCACCGAGCTGGCGCCGGGCGGCGGCCACTTCGGCATCGGGCTGGACCTGCTGAACGACGTCTTTCTTTCCCGCCGGTGGATGGTCACGGCGGCGGCCACGGCGGACGTGCTGCTCCCCGCGGACGTGCAGCGGTACGCATTCGCCGCCAACCGCCCGTTCCCGTCAGACACGGCCGTCCGCACGGTGCGGCGGTCACCGGGTTCGCGGGTTTCGCTGCTGGTGCAGCCGCGCTGGCGTCTCACGCGCGAAATCAGCTTTGCCGGGCAGTACGCCTTCACCCGCACGGGCGAAACGAGCTTCTCCGGCGCGGACGGCATCCTTCCATCGCCGCTGGAGCCCACGGACTCGTGGATGGCGCACGCGGCGGGGCTGAACGCGCGCTACAGCTCGCTGCGGGCGTTCACCCTGGGCGAGACCAACGTGCCGTTTGAGGTGGACCTCGCCTGGCAGCGCACCTTTGCGGGGAGCGGGGTGGCGCCGCAGGCGGGGCAGGTGCGCGTGACCGGGCGCTTCTTCCCGCATCGCGGGCTGCTGCCGCGCGACACGCCTCCCGTGCCGCCGGAACCGGCGGACAGCGCGGCTGTGCCCGCGGACAGCACCACACCGCCGCCCGCGCCGGCCACCCCGCCCTCCATCGATCCCGCGCCGCCGCCGCTCACCGCGCCGCGCCCCACCACGCCGCCGGCCGAAACGCCGCGCCCGGCCCGTCCCCCGCGCCGCTGAGCGTCGTCGGCAAAGGGCGAGCGAGTGGATGAAAACAGAGGGCCGGCGGAACGCGATCCGCCGGCCCTGCTTCTTTTGCTCGGTCGATGGTCAGACGCCGACGCCGCGCTCCAGCAGTTCGCGGGCGTGCTCCTGCGAGACGGCGCTTACCGGGTCGCCGCCCAGCATGCGGGCGACTTCGTGGATGCGCGCATCCGCGTCCAGCGGCATCACTTCCGTCGTGGTGCGGCCGTCGCGCTCGCCCTTGCGCACCAGCAGGTGCACGTGCGCGCGGCTGGCGATCTGCGGCAGGTGGGTGATGGCGAACACCTGATGGGTTTCAGCGACGCCGCGCATCTTGTCGCCCACCTGCAGCGCCACGCGCCCGCCGATTCCCGCATCCACCTCGTCGAACACCAGCGTGGGAATGCTGTCCAGCCGCGCCAGAATGGTCTTGAGCGCCAGCATGATGCGCGACATTTCGCCGCCGGACGCCACGTACGACAGCGGCTTGGGCTCGAACCCGCGGTTAAGCGAGACGCGGAACTCCACCTCTTCCGCCCCGGCGGAGCCCGTCTGCGGGAGCGGAACGGCCTCGGCGCGGAACACGCCGCCGCTCATCCCCAATTCCGGCAGCACCCCGCTCACCTCGTCCGAAAGCCGCGCCATGGCGACCGTTCGCGCCTCGGTGAGCGCGCCCGCCGCAGCGGCCAGCGTCTCCTCCGCCGCGGCCAGCTTCTTTCGCAGCGACCCCAGCTCCCACTCCGCGTTGTCCACCAGGTCCAGCTCGGCGCGGGCCGCGCGGCCCACCTCCAGCACGTCCTCCACCGTCTGGCCGTACTTGGCCTTGAGGCGAAAGATCAGGTCCTGGCGGCGGCGGATCTCGTCCAGGCGCCGCGGATCGTGCTCCACCGTGGCGGCGTAGCGCTCCATGCGGTCGCCCAGTTCCTGCAGCGCGTAGTAGGCCGCATCGAACAGTTCGCGCACCGGCTCCTGGCCACTGTCGATGCGCACCAGCTGGTCGATCTGGCGGCGGAGCGAGGCCACCTCGCCCAGCAGCGCGCGCTCGGAGCCGGTGACCGCTTCCGCCAATCCGCCGCTGATGGCCTGCAGTTCCTCGGAGTGGCTCAGGCGCCGCGCCTCGTCGTCCAGTTCCTCCTCTTCCCCCGCGCGCAGCGACGCCGCCTCGATCTCCTCCGCCTGAAAGCGGAGGAAGTCCGCCCGCTGCGCCGCCTCGCGCTTGCGTGCATCCAGTCCGTCGATGTCGCGCCGCAGCCCGGAGGCGATGCCGTGGGCCTCGGCAACGGCGGCCAGCAGGGCGCCGTGGCCGCCGTACGCGTC
>NZ_DASVTX010000452.1:0-14669 GCF_036387355.1 Longimicrobium sp. | reverse complement strand
CCGGGCGCGCGCGCTCCCCGTGCCCGCGGCGCTCCTGTCCGGCGTGGCGAGCGACCTGGCCGAGCTGTGCATCCGCGACGGGCACGTGTCGCAGGCCGAGGAGTGGGGCCGCGTGGCCGAGGAGCACGCCATCGCCTCCGGGAGCGTGTACATCCTGGGCCGCATGTACCAGGGGCGCGGCAACATTGCCCGCGCGCGCGGCGACGACGACGGCTTCACCTTTTTTGAAAAGGCGCTGGAGATCGCCCGCGACAAGGGGTACCCGGTGCTGGAAGCGGAAACGCTGGCGGACTACGCGGAACTCCGGCGCCAGAGCGGCGGAACGGAGGAGGCGGTGGCCTACCTGGAGCGCGCGGGCGAGCTGTTCGCGGAGCTCGGCGCCATGCAGGACGTAGCGCGCATGGAGCGGGCGCTGCGGGAACTGCGCATGGAGCTGCCGATCGCCGCCGCGGCGGACTGACGCGGGGACACAACGCGCGTCGTTGGGACACGAACGGCGGGGCTTCCGGACGGGAGCCCCGCCGTTCTGCGTACGGGCGGTTTCGGCCCGATCATTGCCAATTCCCAAGGGCAATCTGGCACTACCGACGGATCTGGCGCGGCGCCGGTGCCATGCCGCCGCGCTTCTTTTTTACGACGCAGCCCCGTGCCCCGCTTTCGCACCGCCCTCGCCGTCCGGCTTGCGGCCGCCGCACTCGCCGTGCTCGCCCCCCGGGCGGGCGCGGCGCAGGCGCGTTCGTGCCCGGACGGTGCCATCTCCGAAGTGTTCATCGACCCGTCCGACATCTTCGAGGTGGGGAGCGAGGAGCTGGACCCCCGCTTCAACTGGGCGTACCGCGCCGCCAACCGGCTGCACCCCAAGACCAACGAGGGGGTCATCCGCAGCGAGCTGCTGGTAAAGGCGGGGGACTGCTACGATCGCGCCCGGCTGGAAGACTCGGAGCGCACGCTGCGCAACCTTTCGTTTCTGGCCGAGGCGGACGTGTTCGGCGTCCGGCAGGCGGACGGAAGCTGGCACGTGGTGGTCAAGACGCGCGACGAGTGGTCCATGCGGCTGGAGCCGCAGGTGGGCGACGAGGGCGTGGGGCTCAGCGGGGTGGAGTTCCGCGAAGACAACCTGTTCGGCAGCGGCAATTACCTCTCCGCCTTTGCCAAGGAGTACCAGGGCGAGCGGGTGTACGGCGGCACGGCGGGCACGCGGCAGCTGCTGTGGACGGACCTGGACGCCGAGATCGGCCTGCAGCGCACCCCGGTGGGGCACGCGTACTCGCAGCGGCTTTCCGACCCCTTCCGCGGCGAGTCGGACCGGTGGGCGTTCCGCGAGCAGGTAGAAGGGGGCGAGCGCAACTTCACCTACTTTGTGCGCGACGAGGATGGGCGGCTGCGGCGCACCTACTTTGAGGAGCGGCGGCGCGCGTTCGACGTGGGCGCGGTGTTCCGCGTGGGCCCGCGCGGCAACCTGACGCTCTTTGGCCTGGCGCTGGCGGGCGACTGGACGGAGTACCCGCGCGGCACGCTGTCGGGGGACGGCGACGGCGACGAGCCTCTGGCGCTGGGCGACGCCCCCGCGCCGGTGACCGGGCTGGACACGCTCTCCAGCATTCGCGTCGTCTTTCTTGCGGGGCAGCGCAACGTGCGCTTCGTGAGGCGGCGGTCGCTGGACGCGGTGCACGGGTCCGAGGACGTGCGGCTGGGGGTGGAGATCGAGGCGGGGGTGGGGCGCAGCCTTCCGTCGTTCAGCACGGACGACGACCTGTCGCTCACGCTGGGCTTTTCCACCGCGGCGTACCTGAGCCCCCGCATGCTGGCCGGCGTGCGCGCCACGGCGGAGGGGCGGCGCCTGTACGGTGCGGAGTCTGGCCAAGAGTGGCGGAACCTGTTCGGGCAGTTTGACGCGTGGGCGTACTACCGCCCGTCTGACGAGTCGCGGCACACCTGGGTGGCGGCGGGCACGGTGGTGGGGGGATGGCGCACGCGGGTGCCGTTTCAGCTCACGCTGGGCAACCGCACGGGCGTTCGCGGGCTGCCGCCGCACGCGTTTTCCGGCGAGCGGCGGGCGGTGGGCACGCTGGAGCACCGCATGTACCTGGGATGGCCGTACCCGCGGCTGTTCGACATCGGATCGGCGGCGTTCGTGGACGTGGGGCGCGTGTGGGCGGGCGGCGACCCGTTCAGCCGCACCTCTCCCGTCGCCGTGACGGCGGGGATGGGGCTGCGCGCGGCGTTCCCTCCCGGATCCCGCCGCACGTACCGGCTGGACTTTGCGTATCCCCTGACGGGCGGGGTGGAGGGGCGCGGGGTGCAGGTCATCTTCGGCATCGGCCAGGCGGTGGGGCGCACCGCCAACGAGGACGCGCAGCTTCGCCGCAGCTCGCGCCGGGCGCTCTCCGCGTCGCTGTTCAGCTTCCCGGACTGAACGGGTTTCACACAGCGGTACAGAGGCACGGATTAAAGACGAGGACGG
This sequence comes from Longimicrobium sp., assembly GCF_036387355.1. GTDB lineage: Bacteria > Gemmatimonadota > Gemmatimonadetes > Longimicrobiales > Longimicrobiaceae > Longimicrobium. Next base: position 12,205 of record NZ_DASVTX010000452.1, on the reverse strand, counting down.
GGAAACGGATCAGGGGATCCGTTTCCCTTTTTGATTCCGCTCTCCGCTCTTTGTAATACCGATTATCGAGAGTCGTTGTGCATAGTCATCGGAGCAACGATCAGGAGGAGGAGGGGCTGACCAGCCGGTTCGTCGATGCAGTCGCTTCCGACGAGAATGCACAATCGTTGATCGCAATCGGTATAACTCATTGGATCCCAACGGATTGTCATCCTGAGGAGGCGCCGGAGGCACTTGCATCCGCCCGGCACTCTGGCGCCGACGAAGGATCTGCTATGCCCGTGAGAACGGGTGTGCTCGTCGCGACGTTGGCTCGGCGGCAAGTAGATCCTTCGGTCGCGCACGGGTGCGGCGCAGGGGAGAGGACGTCGCACGCTCCCTCAGGATGACAGGTTTTGGCAAGCGTAACGTGTTGTGGTGCGGTCGTTTGCGCCCCTTTGCCGAGCGCGCCCGGATGAGGATGACAGGGCATTTGCGAGCGTAACGTGTTGTGGTGCGGTCGTTTGCAGCCGCCTTTGCCGGGCGCGCCCGGATGAGGATGACAGGGCATTTGCGAGCGTAACGTGTTGTAGTGCGGTCGTTTGCAGTCGTCTTTGCCGGGCGCGCCCGGATGAGGATGACAGGTTCTGGCGGGCGTAACGTGTTGTGGCGCGGGCATTTGCAATCGCTATTGTCGGGCGCGTCCGGATGAGAGTCGCGCGCCGGAGTGCGTTCGCGCGGTGGCGGATTCGGCGCCGATGCGCGGCGGGGGCGGGCGGGCTATTCTGTGGCCCCGCCGCGCGCGCGTGCTCCTTGCAACGGTCCGCGCGCTTCCGGCCTGATCCACCGACGCACCGCCCAGCATGCCCGAGCTTCCGCTGACCCTGTACCGCGCCGCGTGGGTGCTTCCCGCCTGCGGCGATCCCATCCGCGACGGCGCCGTTCTGGTGGGGACGGACGGCCTGATCGCGGCCGTGGGGCCGGCGACCGCAATCGAGCCGCCCCCGGGCGCCGTGGTGGACGACCTGGGGATGGCCGCGCTCATGCCCGGGCTGGTGAACGTGCACGCCCATCCCGAGCTGGCCATGTTCCGCGGCGCGCTGGAAGACCTCAACTTCCGCGACTGGATCCTGCGGCTGGTGGGCGCCAAGCGCGCGGCGCTCACGGAAGCCGACTTTCACGCGGCGGCGCGATGGACCATGGTGGAGGCGCTGCGTTCGGGCATCACCACGCTGGCGGCAACCGAATCGTCCGGGGCGTCCGCGGCGGCGCTGTGCGAGACGGGGCTGCGCGGCGTGGTGTTTCAGGAGGTGTTCGGGCCGGACCCGGCGCAGGTGGAGGAATCCATGGCCGGGCTGCGCGAGGCGGTGGATTGCCTGCGGGGCTGGGAGTGCGACCGCGTGCGCATCGGCGTGTCGCCGCACGCGCCCTACACCGTGAGCGACGAGCTTTTTCGCGCGGCGGGCGAGTACGCAGTGGCGGAGGGGCTGCCGATGGCCGTCCACGCGTCTGAGTCGCGCATCGAACAGCTGCTGGTGCGTGACGGGGAAGGCGACTTTGCGCCGGGGCTGCGGGCGCGCGGCATCGCCACTCCGCCTCGCGGCCGCAGCACCATCGAAATGCTGGACCGCCTGGGCGTGCTGCGCGCGCGGCCGCTCCTGATCCACTGCGTGCTGCTGGACGACGACGACATCCGCCGCGTGGCCGACAGCGGCTCGGCGGTGGCGCACTGCCCCGTGGCCAACGCGCGGCTGGGCCATGGCGTGGCGCCGTACGTGGAGATGCGCGCCGCCCAGGTGCGCGTAGGGCTGGGGACGGACAGCGTGGGGAGCAACAACCGGCTGGACCTGATGGAAGAAGCCCGCATCGCCTCCATCGTGCACCGCGCGCGGCTGGCGCGCAGCGACCTGATGCCCCCGGCGGACCTGCTGCGCCTGTGCACCATCGACGGCGCGGAGGCGCTGGGGATGGGCGGGCTGATCGGCACGCTGGAGCCGGGCAAGGCCGCGGACCTGTGCGCCGTCTCCCTGGCCGCGCCGCACGCCCGACCCGTGCACGATCCGCTCGCCACCGTGTTTCACTCCGCGCGCGGGTGCGACGTCATCCTTACCGCGGTGCAGGGCCAGGTTCTCTATCGGGACGGAAAGCTGGCGACCATCGACCCCGAACCGCTGGACGCGGCCATGACGGACGCCGCCGCGCGCCTGCGGGAGGCGATGACGTGAGCACGGCCGCGCACACGCCCGGGCCGGAGCGCGCGCGTGAGGTTCGCCGCGTGCTCAACGTGGTGCTGGGCGTCAGCCTGGTTCTCGTCGCCGGCAAGACGGCGGCGGGGGTGGCGTCCGGGTCGCTGGCCGTGCTGGGCGGCGCCTTTGATTCCGGGCTGGACGTGATGACCACGCTGGTTGCCATCGTCCTGGCGCGGGTGGCGGCGCAGGAGCCGGACGAGCTTCATCCCTACGGCCACGAGAAGTTCGAGGCGCTGGGCGCGCTGGCCATGGTCGCCTTTCTTTCCATCAGCGTGTTCGAGCTGGTGCGGACGGCCATCGAGCGGCTGCGGCACGGCGGCGAGGAACGGGTGGATACCTGGCTGGGCGCCGCGGTGATGGGCGCCTCGCTGGTGGTGGGCGTGGCCGCGTCGGAGTACGAGCGGCGCAAGGGGCGCCGGCTGGGGAGCGAACTGCTGCTGGCGGACGCGGCCCACCTGCGCGCGGACGTGTTCGTGACGCTCGCCGTTCTCGTGGGCCTGATCCTGGTCCGCTTCGGGTGGCACGGCGCGGACGCGTGGACGGCGCTCGTCGTCGCCGTGCTGATCCTGCGCACGGGGTGGGAGATCCTGCGCGCCGCCGTCCCCGTGCTGGTGGACGAGCGCGCGGTGGAACCGGCGGAAATCCTGCGCATCGCGCGCGGCACGCACGGGGTGGAGAGCGCGTACGACGTGCGCTCGCGCGGGCGGCAGGGCGCGCGCTTCGCGGAGTTGACCATCGTGGTCCCCAGCGAGATGGGGCTGGAGGACGCGCACGAGGTGTCGGACGCGGTGGAGCAGGCGGTGCGCGAGCGGCTGGGGGCGCGGCACGTCGTCGTGCACGTGGAGCCGCGCTCCGCCGCCCCCGCCGAGGTGGCCGAGGTGCCTGGCCGGGCGGAGGAGGCGCCGTGACCTCGCTCCCCCGGTCCGCGGGCGCGGAGCGGATGGACGAGCCCGGCCAGGACCCGGCCGAACTGGCCCGCAGCCTGGCGGACCTGCGCGGCGTGAACCGCTGGCTGGGCGGCACGCGAGTCGTCCTGCATCACCTGCGCGGATTCGTGGATGCGGAGCCGCCCCGGCGCTGGCGCATTCTGGACGTGGCAACGGGCTCCGCGGACATCCCGCTCGCCATCGCGCGGTGGGCGCGCTCGCGCGGCGTGGGGATGGAGATCGTCGCCACGGACGTGCATCCCACCACGCTCGCGGTCGCGCAGGCCCGGGTGGCGGGCGTGCCCGGCGTGCGCGCGGAGCAGGCGGACGCGCTCGCGCTTCCGTACGCGGACGGCGCGTTCGACCTCGCCCTCTGCTCCACCGCGCTGCACCACTTCGACGATCCGGCGGATGTGGCCGCCGTGCTGCGGGAGATGGGGCGCGTGGCGCGAGTTGGAGGGATCGTGAACGACCTGCGCCGCTCCCGCCCCGCGCTGCTGGGCGCCAACCTGCTCGCCGCGACGGTGTGGCGGACGCATCCCGTTACCCGCCACGACGGGCCGCTTTCCGTCCGCCGCGCGTTCACGCCGGGGGAGTTGATGCAGGCGGCGGACGCGGCGGGGCTGCCCGGGGCGCGCGTGCACACGCACGCCCCGTTTCGCGTCGCGCTCACCTGGCGCGGAGGGCGCACGTGAGCGCGTGGGATGCGGTGGTCGTCGGCGGCGGGCCGGCGGGGAGCGCGACGGCCGCACGCCTGGCGTCCGCCGGATTCGCCGTGCTGCTGCTGGACCGCGCGGCCTTTCCGAGGCGCAAGCCGTGCGGCGAGTGCGTGAACCCCGCCGGCGTGGCCGCGCTGCACCGGCTGGGCGCGCTGGACCGGGTGCTGGCGGCAGACCCCGCGCGGCTGGACGGCTGGCGCATCGCCGCGGCGGACGGGCGCGCCTTTCTGGGCCGCTTTCCCGCGGACGTGCACGGGCTGGGGATCGGCCGCGAGGTGCTGGACACGCTCCTGATCGAGCACGCGCGGGACGCCGGAGTGGAAGTGCGCACCGGGCTCAAAGTCGCGGACCTGCGCCGCGAGGGTGGACGCGTGGCGGGCGTGGTGATCGAGGACGGGACGGAGATCGCGTCGCGGATGGTGGTGGGCGCGGACGGTCTGCGCTCCGTCGTCGTCCGCCGCCTGCAACTGCTCCGCCGCCCGCCGCGCCTGCGCAAGCTCGCGCTCACCGCGCACGTCCGCCTGCCGGAGCCGATGGCGGGGCGAGGCGAACTGCGCACGCTCGGCGCGGGGTGCGTGGGGCTCGCGGAGGTGGATGGCGGCCGGGCGAACGTGACGGTCGTCGTCACCGGGGACGAGATGCACGCGGTAGGCGGGGACCGGGACGCGTACTTTGACGGCGCGCTGCTCCGCTGCGGGCTGGCGGGCGCCGAGCGGGTGGACGACGTGCTGGCGACGGGCCCGTTCGACTGGCCCGTGCGCCGCGCCATCGCGGACGGCGCGCTGCTCGTGGGCGACGCGGCCGGCTACTACGATCCGTTCACGGGGCAGGGGATTTTTCGCGCGTTGCGCGGCGCCGAACTCGCCGCGGAGGCGGTGGAAGCCGCCCTGCACGCGGGAGACGTGTCGGCGGCGGCGCTGGCGGGATACGAGCGGGCCCGGCGGCGCGCCTTCGGTCCGGGGGAGCGGCTGCAGCACTTGGTGGAGGCGTTCGTTTCGCGCCCGCGGCTGCTGGGGTGGGCCGCCGGCCGGTTCGCGCGCCGCCCCGTGCTGGGCGACGCCATCATCCGCGCGACGGGGGACGTGCGGCCGGTGAGCTCGCTCCTGTCGCCGTCGCTGGTCGCGCGGCTGGTGCTGTGAGCGGGTGGATCGACGCCACGCGGCCTGTCGTCTCGGGGATGCCGGTGTGGCCGGGAGACGCGCCCTGCCGGGTGGAGTGGACGGCGCGCATCGGTGCCGAGAGCGCGGCGAACGTGGCGGAACTGCGGTGCAGCGCGCACACCGGAACGCACGCGGACGGTCCGTTTCACGTCGTGGGCGGCGGCGCGTGCATCGGCGCGGCGCCGCTGGACGCGTTCATCGGCCGGGCTCTGGTCATCCCCATCCCGCCTGGGACGGCGCTGGATGCGGCGTGGGCGCGCGGCGTCATCGCGCGGGACGCGCCGGAGCGGCTGCTGATCCGCACCGGCGCGTGGACCGATCCATCCACCTTTCCCACGTCCTTTCCCGCGCCGTCGCCCGAGGCCGCGCAGGTGCTTGCGGACGCGGGACTTCGGCTGCTGGGGACGGATGCGCCGTCCGTAGATCCGTTCGACTCGGCGGACCTCCCCGCGCATCGCGTGCTGCTGGGCGCGGGGATCGCCGTCATCGAAAACCTGCTGCTGGACGGCGTGGCGGAAGGCGAGTACGACCTGATCGCACTCCCTCTGCGGCTGGAGGAGGCGGACGCCTCGCCCGTCCGCGCCGTGCTGCGCCCCGCCTCCTGATCCGATCCGCCATGCCGCGCACCCTGCTGGCCCCGAATCCGTCGCCCATGACGCTGGACGGCACCCGCACCTACCTGGTGGGGCGGGTGCGGCCCGTCGTCATCGATCCGGGGCCGGACAATCCCGCGCACCTGGACGCCATCATGGACGCGCTACAGGGGCACGCGCCGTCGCTGATTCTGCTCACGCACGCGCACGCGGACCACAGCGCGGGTGCGCCGGAGCTGGCGCGGCGCACCGGCGCGTCGGTGGCGTTCGGCGCGGGGGCGGACGGGTGGCCGTGGTGGCGCGGCGCGCAGACACGCGAACTGTCGGATGGCGACACCGTGGAGACGGACGAAGGCGTGCTGCGGGCGGTCCGCACGCCCGGACACGCGCCCGAGCACCTCTGCTTTCTGCTGGTGGACGGGCCGGAGCGGGGGGCGCTGCTGGGCGGCGACCTGTTCATGGGCGGATCGGACACCACGCTCGTGGCGCCGCCGGAGGGCGATCTGTCCGAGTACCTCGCCTCGCTGGACCGGGTGGAGGCGCTGCGTCCCACGGTGCTGTATCCCGCGCACGGCCCGCCGATTCCCGACGCGGTTGCCGCCATCGGCCGGTACCGCGCGCACCGCGCGGCGCGCATTGCGCAGGTGGAGGCCGCGCTGGCGGACGGCCCCGCCTCGCCCGGCGAGCTGATCGAGCGCGTGTACGGCCCGGAGCTGAACCCGGCGCTGCTCGGCGCGGCGGAGGGATCGCTGCGCGCCATCGTGGGGCATCTCACCAACCTGGGGCGCATCCGTCCCGCCGGGGCCGGGCGCGTGCAGCTTCGGGGGAGCGAATGAATTCGCCGCAACAACTGCGGAAAGTCCCCCCAAACGGACGGGGGGACTTCACCAGCACGCGGCGGCGGGTACCCACGCGGGAGGACGGAACCAAGCGCGTCCCCGGCTCTCCTGAGCGGATGAATCCGCCGCTCAGAAAGCGGTAAGCCCCGACTCGTGGCCGCTGACGCGTCCCCGATCGAGGCTTCAACTGCGCAAGGGACGCGCACGATTCTGGTGTGTGCCCCCTCTCCCACATCCGTTCGTGGGAGAGGGTGGCGAGCCTGAGCGAGCCGGGTGAGGGCCACAGCCGGCGCCGCGCGACACCCTCCGCACTCCGCACCTACGCCCTCCCCCCTCCGCACCTTCGCCCTTCCGCACTCACGCACCCAGCACTCACGCACCTCCTCACTCTCGTACTCTCGTACTTTCGTACTTTCGTACTTCCTTTCCCGTCCACTCCGTGTCCCAAACGGAACCTCTCCCCGCACGCCGGGTTTGCTTCCATGGCCGGCGGCACGAGGAGTGCAGCGACGTCGCCGTTTCCCTTTCGCCCCTCGCCGGGGGCGGAACCCTGGAGTGCCACCGTGTCTCCCGTGTCCACCCTGGAGATCGCCCGCCACGCCGGGCTCGAAGCGCTGGCCGACGGCTTCTGCCTGGCCGACGCCGAGTCCCGCGTCACGTATTGGAACGCCGCCGCGGAGCGCCTGTTCGGGATCGCCCGCGCCGAGGCGCTGGAGCAGTCCCTGTGGAGCCTGCTGCCCGGCGACACCGGTGCGGTGCTGCGCGAACGCATGGTGCGCTCCGAACGCGGCGCGGCCGTGGTTCCGCTCACCCTCCTCGCGGATGGCGAACTGTTCTCGCGGCACCTGGCCGTGCACGCCACCCGGCTGGACGACGGCGGCACCGCGGTGCACTTTCGCGATTCCACCGCGGAGCGGCGGATCGCCGACCAGCACGCTCAACTCCTGGAAAGCATCCGCGACGGGTTCATCGCCACGGACGCGGAGTGGCGCATCACCTACGTGAACCGCGCGGCCGAGGTGCTGGTTTCGCTGCGCCGCGACCGCGCCGTGGGAACGGTGCTGTGGACCCTGCTGCCGCCCGATCCGCCGGAACTGGCCGCCGCCATCCGCGGCACCATGGTGGACCGCGAGCCGCGCCACCTGTCCGCCATCCATCTGGAGCTCCTTTTCGGCCGCCGGTTCGACGCCTGGACGCACGCGCTGCCGGATGGCGGCGTCTCCATCCTGTTCGAGGACGTGACCGAGCGGCTCACCAAGGAGATGGAGCTGGCGCGCCTGGCGGCGGAGGCCGAGGAAGCCAGCCGCGCCAAGAGCCGCTTCTTTGCCGCGGTGAGCCACGAACTGCGCACGCCGCTGAACGCCATCGTGGGCTACACGCACCTGCTGGCGACCGCCACCTACGGCGAGGTTCCGGCGGGCGCCGTTCGCGCGTCGGAGCGGGCGAGCGTGTGCGCGGAGCACCTGGCGCGCCTCATCGACGACGTGCTGCTGCTCACCACGCTGGAGATCGAGCGGCTCCCCGTGTTTCCCGCCGCGGTGGAAATGGAGCCGTTTCTGGGCAACGTGCTGCCGCACCTGCGCCAGCAGGCGGAGGCCAAGGGGCTGGCGTTTTCCGTGGACCTGCCGGAGGAGTTTCCCGCCGTGTTCGCGGACCCGGAGCGGTTGCGGCAGATCGTGACGCCGGTGGTGTCCAACGCCATCAAGTTCACCTCGCGCGGGTCGGTGGGGGTGCAGGTGCGCGCGGCGGGGCAGCCGGGGTGGATGGAGATCGTGGTGCGCGACACGGGGCCGGGGATCGCGCCCGAGGACCGCGACCGCATCTTTGACCCGTTCGAGCAGCTGGGCGACGAAGCCCGGTCGGATTCCGCCAACCGCGGCACCGGGCTGGGGCTCACCCTGGCCCGGCGGCTCGCGCGGCACCTGGGCGGCGACCTGGGCACGGGCGAGCCGCAGGGCGAGGGCGCGGAGTTCATCATCCGTCTCCCCCTCGCCGCCCAGCCCGCAACCCAACTCATTGCGGACGAGTAGCTCCGCGCATCGGCGAGAGAACCGGGAGACAACGAACGGGCGGACCGCCAAGGTCCGCCCGTTTCTCTCCACCGGAGCAACTGCCGTGTTCGGGCTGTCGTTCAGGAGCCCCGCGCGGCGTCGGCGTCCAAACGGGCAATCTGGAGCGGCGAGAGCCGAAAGCTCTGCGCATCGGCGCCCCTGCAGTCGCGTACTACCAGCAGGCCGGCGTCGCGGTCCAATCGGACGAACCGGGCATGGCGCTTGATGACAGGGACGACATCACTGCCCTGCGCCACCGCCTCACGCACATTGGCAGCCGCGGCGGTCTGCGTCTGTTCGCAGAGATTGTGCTCGATACTGCAGAATCCACAGTAGTAGGCCGCGTGCGGCGGGCCGTCGTAATCTCCCGCCATTCCCATGTACGCGTGTTTGTAGAGCCAGAAATCGCAGTACTCGCCGTACTCCAGTTCCTCGCTCGAACACCACCAGCATTCCTGGTCTTTCGCGCCGGCAGCCCATCCGTGTACCGGAATCCCGGCGATCACCACCAGCAGCGCCGTGAGAGCGAGACGCGTCTGCTTTCTCATTGCGGCCTCCAGAGTGACTAGGGGGCAAGCCTGATCCGCCATACGTCGATCACCGTACTTCCGTCGCCGTCCTCTCTGTGCGCGTACACCTCCGTCGGTGACAGGAAACCTGCAATCAACCGGTCGTTCAGGTCGCCGTGCGCGACCACCCGGCCCGACCGGCTGTCCAGCACTTCCATGTAGATCTCGTAGCGGGCGCGTGCGTCTGCCTCGTCAAGTTGCGCAACCGGGCCCTCTCCCCCCGCCGAGCCGCGGCGAGCCCGCGGCCGAAAGCTCATGTCCTCGCGATACAGAAGCACGCGGATGGACCGGGACCGCGGATCGTAGGCGAGGTCGCGGATGGACCCGGGCTGCCGGGTGGCGGAGCGCGGGCGATCCGGTCCGAACCACGGGAGCGCTCGGTTGAACGCGCGCTCCCGGCGTCCATCGGGGTTCAGCAATTCCAGCCGATACTGGTGTTTGAACCCGGCCCACATGCGGCCCGAATCCGCCGGGGCGATCAGCCGCGGCCGGTCGCGCAGGTCGGGTGAGGCGGAGCCCAGCGTCCCCAGCCGCCTTCCCTGCCGGTCGGTGGCCACCAGCGCGGGAACCTGCTCTGGAAACCCGATGCTGAGAATCAGCCGACTGCCCACAAAGCGGATGTCGCGCACCTGCCCGGGCGGCCGGAACGAGCGGACGAACCGGTGCTCGGGGGAAAAAACCGAGATCTGCTGCGATCGGTCAAACGCGAAGAGTGAGTCTCCCGGCGAGACAAAGACCCGCTGTACGTGGGTGAACTCGCCCGGGCCGCCGCCGCCGCGCCCCATCGTTTGCAGAAACCGGCCTCGCGGGTCGTAGATGCCGATCCGGGCCGGATCCGTGAGCCCTGCCGCATAGTACCGGCCCCGGGAATCCCGCGTAACCCAGGAGGTGAGCCGAAGATGGGCGCCGTTTCCTCCCCCGGAGAGAACGGCGACGCGCTGGATCCGGATCGTTCCCGGCTGGGCGCGCGACCGCTGGGAATTCTGTGCCTTGCCCGTTCCCATCGCGATCAACAGGAGCACCGCGGCCACCAAGCGGCTGGCCGCTGCCGATTGGAGGGGTGGGAGACGTTGGTGCGTAGGCTGGAGATGTCCCATTCTCGTCGCCAGTTGTGGAAGCGTGGACGGGTACACGGAATTGCCCACGTCCGGGATACGCCTTGGACTGTCCGGTACGCGCCAACTTTCAGCAGCACCACTCGTGCCAATTCGTTCACCGACAGGACTCGGAACAGCCTTGCTCTCCCGTGGCCGACCCCCGGCGTGGTCCGGACTGGAACCCGGGGCGGCGGGGCCGTATCTTGAACGCCTGGCCGAACGACCTCACGCCGACCCGTCACCGCGCCGATGCTTCGTCTTCACGAGTACACGTACCACCGCCCGGGCACGCTGGCCGAAGCCCTCGCGTTTCTGCGCGAGCACGAGGATGCGATCCCCATTGCGGGCGGCACGGACCTGATGCCGAACATGAAGCTGCGCCTGTTCACCCCGCGCCACCTGGTGGCGCTCAAGGGGATCGCGGAGCTGCACGGCATCACCGTGGCGGACGCGGACGGACAGCCGGCGGAGGACGCGAACGGCGGCGCGGAGATGGTGCTGGGCGCGGCGGTCACGCTCACCCAGGCCGCGCGCGACGAGCGGGTGCGACGGTGGTTTCCCGCTCTGGCGCAGGCGGCGGGGCAGGTGGGCGGCCCGCAGGTGCGCAACCAGGGCACGCTGGGCGGAAACCTGTGTCTGGACACGCGCTGCACCTACTACAACCAGACCGAGTTCTGGCGCAACGCGCTGGGCTACTGCCTCAAGAAGGACGGCACCGTCTGCCACGTCACCCGGACCGGCAAGAAGTGCGTTGCCGCCCACTCCGCCGACACCGCGACCGCCATGATCGCGCTCGGCGCGCGGGTGGACCTGGTCTCTGCCGAGGGGACGCGCACGCTGCCGGTGGAGGCGTTCTTTGTGGCGGACGGGCAGTGGAACATCGTGCGCCGCCGCGACGAACTGGTGGCGCGCATCCGCGTTCCTCTTCCCGCGCCCGGAGTGCGCATGTCGTACCAGAAGGTGCGGCAGCGCAACAGCATCGACTTTCCGCTGCTGTCCATCGCCGCCGTGGCGGACCTGGACGCGGGCGACGTGGTCCGCTCGCTGTCGGTGGTGGTGTCGGCGCTGGGGTCGCGGCCGCGGACGGTGACCGGGCTGGACAAGCTGGCGCCGGGAAACCGGCTCGCGGAGGTGGCGGACGCGGTGGCGCAGCAGGCGTACAAGCAGTGCCATCCGCTGGAGAACATCATCGTCGACCCGGAGTGGCGCCGCGCCATGGTGCCGGTGTACGTGCGGCGGGCCCTGCAGGAAATGTCGTCCGCGCCGGCGCTTGCGGCCTGACAACGAGACGCGCGCCGGGCGGAGTGCCGCCGGGCGCGCGTTCGCGTGGATCCATCGCCGGGGTCAGTGGTCGGCGCGGATGGCGGCGATGAGTTCTTCCTTGGCCAGCTTGCTGCGCCCCTCGATCTTGCGCTCCTTGGCGATGTTGTACAGCTCGTCGCGCGTGTGCTCTTCCAGCGGCCGGTTGGGATTTCCCGTTCCCATGGTGCGCTGGTTGGGAGTGCGGCCCTCCTGCCGCCGGTGCTTGTTCACCGTCCGCGCCGCGATCTCCTCGGACCGTTCGGGAGACATGCCGCGATCCATCGAGCTTTCCTTGATGGCGTCGTACATCTCCTTGTCGTGCCTGTTCCAGCTTCTGGGCATCCCGGCCTCCGCGCGTGTGGGTCCAACCTCGTGCGCGCGCGAATCGCAAGATCCGCGCGCGGTCCGCTTTCTCCTGTCCGCTGGATGAGACGCGCCTCCCTGATCGCGCTCCTGCTCTCGCTCGGCGCCGCCGCCGGCCTGGGCGCGGCGAACCGCCCGGACGCCCGCCCGCTCCGCGCGGATGCCGTGGCGGACCGCGTGGTGGTGCACAAGCAGCGGCGCACCCTGACGCTGCTGCGCGGTGGCGCCGTGCTGAAGACGTACCCCGTCTCGCTCGGCGGCGCGCCCTCGGGGCACAAGCGGCGGGAGGGCGATGAGCGCACGCCTGAAGGGGTGTACGTGCTGGACGCGCGCAATCCGCGCAGCAGCAACCACCTGG
>NZ_DASVTX010000451.1:0-14558 GCF_036387355.1 Longimicrobium sp. | reverse complement strand
TGCTGGCCCGCCGCTACTCGCAGGACGGCACCAAGGAGCGCGGCGGCGACCTGGGCTGGTTCCGCCAAGGGCAGATGGTGCGCAACTTTGACCTGGCCGTGTTCGGCATGCGCCCGGGGCAGACCAGCGGCATCATTGAGACGGAGTTCGGGTTCCACATCATCAAGCTGGAAAAGGTGCGCAGCGGCGAGCGCCAGGCCCGCCACATCCTCATCCAGCCGGTGATCACCCCGGCGGACGTGGAGCGGGCCCGCCAGCGCGCGGACTCGGTGGCCACCGCCCTGCGCGGCGGCGCCAATCCCGCGGACCTGGCGGCGCGCTACGAGACGCCGGACGTGGCCCGCTTTCAGCGCGACGTGCCGCTGGACCGCCTGCAGCCGGCCGTGGCGCTGGCCGTGACGGGGGTGGAAGCCGGCGGCGTGGCCGGGCCGGTGCAGATCGACGGCGGGCCCAACCCGCAGTTCTCGGTCATGCGCGTCTCCGAGCGTACCACGCAGGGCGAGTACACGCTGGACGAGCAGCGCGAGCGGGTGCGCAACATTCTGCAGGAGCAGCGGCAGATGCAGCGCCTGCTGGCTGACCTGCGGCGTGAAACGTACGTCTCCATCCAGCTGTGAGCGAAGCGGGCCCGTTGCGGGTGGACGTGCTTCTGCACCGCCTCTGCCTCACGCGCAGCCGGAGCGAGGCCAAGGCGGCGTGCGAGTCCGGGGCGGTGACGATCGACGGCCGTCCCGCCCGCCCCGCCGACCTGGTGGGCGCCGGGCGCCGGATCCACATCCGGTACCCGGCGCGGATTCTGGAGGTGGAGCTGCTGGAACTGCCGGGCAAGGGCGTGTCCAAAAAGGCCGCCCGGGATCTGTACCGGGTGATCACGGACGAGCGGGTGCGCGAAGAACGTTTCTGAGCGCACCCGCTCTTTTTTTCGTCCCGCTCGGATTCGACGCGGGGCGGCATCATGGCAACGGCATCTCACGCCGGAGCGCGCGGGGGGCTCCGGAGAGGCGGCGGGGGAACTGATGGGAGATCGGGCGGAGGTTCGCGTTCTGGCGGTGTCCGGCAGCCTGCGCGCGGTCTCGTCCAACGGGGCCGTGGTGGACGCGCTCGCGCTGCTGGCCCCGGACGGCGTCCGCGTGGAGGTGTTCCGCGGGCTGGATGCCCTGCCCCACTTCAACCCCGACCTGGAGCGCGGGACGGCGGCCATCCCCGCGGTGGAGGCGTGGCGGCGGGCGCTGCGGGAGTGCGGCGCGGTGGTGATCTGCAGCCCGGAATACGCCCACGGCGTTCCCGGCGCGCTCAAGAATGCGCTGGACTGGGTGGTAGGGAGCAACGAGTTCTACGCAAAGCCCGTCGCGCTGGTGAACGCGGCGCCGCACGCGCGCTTCGCGCAGGACGCGCTCGCGGAGACGCTGCGCGCCATGGGCGCGGCGGTGGATGGGGACGCGTCCGTGGCCGTGCGCGTGTCCGGCGCCGGGCTGGACGCCGCCGGCATCGCGGCCGATCCTGCACTCTCCTCCACGCTTCGCCGGGCGCTGGAGGTCCTGGCCGCTCGCGCCCGGGCGGCCGCCGCGGAACTCGCGGACGCGTGGCCGGACGGTGTTCCGCGGCCCTGATATGATACGGCTCCGAGGAAGTTCGTGCCCGTTGGCACCGTTCCTCCCCCGCTAGGTCAACGACGGTGGCTCGTTCGGAGTGGTCCGTTGGTAGGCACGAACGTTTGCCGATTCGTATGAGCCGGCGGCGATGTTGGCTGGAGACGAAGCCGGCCCCCGCAAGACGCGGGGGCCGGCTTTCCTTTTGCGGCGGCCGGGCGGGCTACGACTGGGCCAGCAGGGCGCGCACGGCGCGCAGCAGGTCGTCGGCGGTAAAGGGTTTGGGGAGAAAGGCGTTCGCCCCCGGCGCGCCGGACCGGACGTCCTCGCTGGTATGGCCCGACACCAGGAGCACGGGAACGGCGCTCCCCCGCGCCGCCAGCTGCCGGCGGAGCTGGTGCCCGCCCATCCGCGGCATCACCGCGTCGGTCACCACCACGCGGACGGCGTCGCGGTGTTCGTCGTACAGGCGCAGCGCCTCCTCGCCGTCCTCCGCCACCACCACGGAGAACCCGCCGCGCTCCAGCACGCGCCGCGCAAAGGTGCGCACCCCGGCCTCGTCATCCACCAGCAGCACCAGGGTGTCGCTTTCCGTCCGCGGCGCGGGCGCGGACACCGCCGCCTCCGGCGCGCTTTCCTCCACCACGCGCGGCAGGTAGACGGCCACGGTGGTGCCCAGCCCCGGCTCGCTGGTGAGGTCCATCCGCCCGCCGCTCTGCTCCACGATGCCGCTGACGGTGGAAAGTCCCAGCCCGGTGCCCTCCCCCGGCGGCCGCGTGGTGAAGAACGGCTCAAAGACGCGGCCCATGTCCTCCGGCGCGATCCCCACGCCGTCGTCGCTCACCCAGAGCGCCACGAACGCCTGGTCCGGCGCGTCCGTGCGCCGCCGCAGCCGGGGCGGCAGGTCCGCCGCGGCCACGTTGCGCGTCTCCACGATGATGCGCCCGCCCCGCGGCAGCGCCTCGCGCGCGTTCGCCAGCAGGTTGCCCAGCACCTGGTCCACCTGCGCGGGATCGGCGCGCACCCGGCCCAGCTCCGGGTTCATCACGGCCACCAGCTCCGTCCCCGGGCGCAGCTGCCGGCGAGCGGTGCGCTCGGCCGCCGCCACGCGGGTGTTGAGGTCCAGCACCACCGGCTGCAGCGTCTGCTTTCGGCTGAACGCCAGGATCTGCCGGGTGAGGGTGGCGGCGCGGTCCGCGGCGCGGCGGATCTCCTCCACGTCCTCGCGCATGGGATTGCCGGGCGCGAGGTCGTGCAGCATCAGGTCGGCGTTGCCGCGGATAGCGGTGAGCAGGTTGTTGAAGTCGTGCGCAATGCCGCCCGCCAGCTTGCCCACGGCCTCCATCTTCTGCGCCTGGCGCAGCTGCTCGTCCATCTCCCGGCGCTCGGTGACGTCCTGCTCGATGGCGGAGGCGCCGATCACCCGCCCCGCCGGGTCCGTCACCGGGGAGACGGTGATGGCGACCGGAACGCGGCCACCGTCGCGCCGCACGCGCTCGGTCTCGTGATTGGCCACCTGCTCGCCCTGGCGCACGCGGGCCAGGATCTGCGCCACCTCGTGCCCGCGCTCCGGGGCGGACAGCATGGACAGGGGCTCGCCCACCACCTCCGCGGCGGCGAAGCCGTACAGCCGTTCCGCGGCGGGATTCCAGCTCACCACCACCCCCTCCAGCGTGGTGCCGATGATGGCGTCGTGCGAGCCATGGACGATGGCGGCCAGAAAGGCGGCGGCGGCGTGGGCGCGCGCCCGCTCCACCGCGTAGCGGATGGCGCGCTCCAGCACGGGCGCGTCCAGCCCGTTCTTGACCAGGTAGTCCGCCGCGCCCCGCCGCATCATGCGCACGTCGGTGTCGCGGTCCGTCTCGCCCGTGAGCACGATGATGGGCGCGGCGCAGCGGCCGCGCACCTCGTCCAGGAACTCTTCCGCGGTGTGCCCGCCCAGCCGGTAATCCAGCAGCACCACGTCCCACGCGCCCTCGCCGGCCTGGCGCACGGCGGCGTCGTACGCGGCGGCCCACGTCAGCTCGTACAGCCCGGGCCCCGCGCTTTCCAGCAGCTCGCGGGTGATGACGAAGTCGTCCTCGTCGTCCTCCACCAGCAGCACGCGAAGGGGCTGCTCCCCGTCCGCGCCGGGGCGGAACGGGCCGGACATCATCCCCCGTGTCATCATGGCTCGGGCGCGGCGGGAAGGGAGACGGTAAAGACGGTGCCCTGGCCGGGCGTGCTGGCCACGGCGATGCGCCCGCCGTGCCGCTCGGCGATCTTGCGGCAGATGGCCAGCCCCATCCCCGTCCCCTCGTACGCGGTGCGGCCGTGCAGGCGCTGGAAGGGAGTAAAGATGCGCTCCACGTACTTTTCTTCGAAGCCGATCCCGTTGTCGGCCACCACGATGCGCGTTTCGCCGCCGTCCGCCTCGGCGCGCACCCGCACCACGGGCGGCACCCCGTCGCGGTGGAACTTGAGCGCGTTGCCCACCAGGTTCTGCAGCAGCTGCCGCATCTGCGTGCGGTCCGCCATCAGCGCGGGGAGCGCGTTCACCTCCACCGTGCCCCCGGTGGAGCGGATGCGCTCGGACAGGTCCGCCACCGCGTCGCGCGCCACCTCGTTCAGGTCCACCGGGCGCATCGTCATTTCCTTGGACGAGGTGCGCGACCAGGCGAGCAGGTCCTGGATGAGCGCCTGCATGCGCGCCGCGGCGCCGTGCATGCGGGCCAGGTAATCCGCCCCCTGCTCCCCCAGCTCGCCGGCAAAGCGCGCCTGCAGCCGGTCGCCGAACGCCTGGATCTTTCGCAGCGGCTCCTGCAGGTCGTGGCTGGCCACGTGGGCAAAATCGCGCAGCTCGCGGTTGGAGCGGTCCAGCTCCACCAGCAGCGCCTGACGCGCCTCGAACTCCGCCGCCTGCCCCATCGCAGCGCCGATGAGCCCGGCCATGAGCCGCAGCGTCTGCTCGTCCCGTTCGCCAAAGGCGGCGGGCTGGCCGGAAATGACCTTCAGAACGCCCACCGGGGCGTCCTGGTGAAAGAGGGGAACCAGGAGCATGGAGCGGGCGCCCACGCGGCGGCAGGCCTCGCGGTTCACGCGGGGATCGTGGTCGCAGTCGTCGGCGCGCTGCATCTGCCCCGTGCGCGCGCACCGGCCGGAGATGCTGGTGACGGAGGGAAGCCGCAGCCCCTGGTGCGGGCGCAGGGTGCCGCTGGTGGCGCGGTACACCATCTCGTCCCCCTCCGCCAACTCGATCACCGCGCCGTCGGCCGAGGTGAGCTCGCGGGCGTTTTCCGTCACCACCTCCATCACCCGCCCCACATCCAGCCCTGCCAGGGCGATGTCGCGCTGCGTGCGGACCACCACCTCCAAGTGCTCCGCGGTGGCGCGCAGCTCCCCCTCCACCTGCTTGCGGGCCGAGATGTCCTGCACCTGCGCGATGTAGTAGAGAGGAGTCCCTGATTCATTGCGCACCGCGGAGCCGGACAGGAGGATCCACACAACCTCCCCGCTCTTGCGGAGGTACCGCTTCTCGATCTGGTAGACGCTGATGTCGCCGCGCCCCAGCTGCTTCAGCCGTTCCACGTCCGCGGCCAGGTCGTCGGGGTGGGTGACGTCCTGAAACGTGAGCTGCTGCATCTCCTCCGCCGTGTAGCCCAGCAGGTCGCAGAGCGCCGGGTTCACGGAAAGCCAGCGCCCGTCCGGCCCCACCAGGGCAATGCCGGTGGGAGCAAAGCGCATCACCTGGCGGAACCGCTCGTCCCGCTCGCGCAGCTCCTGCTCGGCCCGGCGCCGCTGGGTGATGTCGCGCGCGACAACGGTGGCGCTGGCCAGGAAGCCGTCCCCGTCCAGGATGGGAAAGGCGGACAGCTCCACGTCCAGGCGCGAGCCGTCGCGGCGCACGCGCACTGTCTCGAACCGCTCGATGGAGCGCCCGGCCCGCAGCCTCACCAGCCCGTCGCGAAGCTCCGCCTCGTGTTCCGGCGGCGCCAGCAGCGACATGGGGCGCCCCAGGATGTCCTCGGCCGGGTAGCCGAAAATGCGCTCCGCGGCGGGGTTCCAGCTTTCCACCCGGCCGTCCAGCCCCCACCCGATGATGGCGTCGCCCGTGACCTCCACCAGCGCGGCGTGGCGCGCATTGAGCGAGCCCTGGTGCCGGAGTTCGTGCGACATGCGCTCGGCGTCGCGCGTGTGGCGGAACAGCTCGGCAAAGACGGCGATCTTGCTGCGCAGCGCGTCGGGGGCAATGGGCTTGTGCAGGTAGTCCGCCGCGCCCAGCGCGTACCCTTCGGCCGTGCGCTCGCCGGGGGACCGCGCGGTCAGAAAGATGATGGGCGTGGTGCGCGAGCGCTGGCGCGAGCGGATGAGCCGCGCCGTCTCAAGCCCGTCCATCCCGGGCATCTCCACGTCCAGCACCACCACGGCAAAGTCGGTCGCCAGCATCTGCCGCAGCGCCGCCACGCCCGACGACGCGGTGATCAGCTCGTACTCCGGCGCGCTGAGCATTTCCTGCAGGGCGAACAGGTTCTGCGGCCGGTCGTCTACCAGCAGGACGGGGATGGGGTCGCGATGCGGCATGCGGCGGATGAAGCGCGCGGGGAGAGGGGCGCGTACGGCCTGGCCCCTGGATGACGAGGATGGACGGAAAACGCCACTTTTGCGTGGCCGCTCCGGGGGCGGAGGCGAGCAGATCGCTGCGGATTGGGCCAGAAAGGTCGTTACAAAACGCGCGAATGGCAATGGGACGAGGGTTGTATTCAGCCATGTACAATGCGCGCCGAGTGTTTATCCCGGTCTCGTACAGTGCTTTTTCCCGGGTCCTCCCGCCGCGCCCGCCGCCCCCGCCGTTCCCTGGACCGGCAGACGCGCCCCCGCCGTGTGGCGATCAAGGGTGGAGCAGACACACGCTTTCCGCCCATCCCCATCAGTTCCCCCACGCCTTCCGTCCCCACGCCTCCTCCGCGCGAGGGCCGTTGCCGCGGAAGTCCGCGGGCGATCGACCGTCGCGCATCACGCCGCCGTCCCACGCTCTGGCGCGCGAGGGCGGATGGAGTGAGAATCAGCCGTCCGCCCACCCGTTCCTGAGCTTCCGCGCGCCCATGACCGACGACACGCTGCATCCGCCCGACCTCGACCGGCTGCTCACCACGCGCGGGCTGCAGGTGGAGGGGGCGGGCACCGGTATCTCCGGGCCGCTTTCGCGCAACGTGAACCTGGTGGGCGGGCTGCTGGGCGAGGCGGTGGCCGAGCGGCACGGGCCCGCCATGCTGGAACTGGTGGAGCGGCTGCGGCTGCTGTGCCGCGACGCCGCGCAGGAGGAAAGCGATGCGCGCCGCGACGAGGCGGCCGAGCTGATCGCCCGGCAGGACCTGGACACGCTGCGGGCCGTGCTGCGCGCGTTCACCACTTTCTTTCACCTGGTGAACAAGGCCGAGCAGATCGAGGTGGCGCGCATCAACCGCGTGCGCGAGCAGCGGGCGGCGGCGGACGCGCCCCGCCCGGAGTCCATCGCGGATGCGCTGCACCTGCTGGCGCGCGACGGGCACGACGCGGCGGAGGTGCTGGCCCTCATTGGCCGGCTGGATATTCAGCCCACGCTCACCGCGCACCCCACGGAGGCGCGCCGACGCTCCATCCTGCTGCGGCAGGGGGAGGTGGCCGCCGCGCTGGACCGGCTGACGGATCCGCGCCTCACCCCGTCGGAGGCGGAGGGTCTGGTGGCGGAGGTGCGCAACGCCATTTCGCTGCTGCTGGCCACGGACGAGGTGCGCACCCGCGCCGTGACGGTGCAGGACGAGGTGCGCCACGGCCTCTACTTTCTGGCGACGAGCATCTGGCGGACGGTCCCGCGCATTCACCGCGACGTGCGCGAGGCGCTGGCGGCCCGCTTCGGCGCCGAGGCCGTCCCCGCGGAGCTTCCCCTGATCCTTCGCTACCGCAGCTGGATCGGCGGGGACCGCGACGGCAACCCGGGGGTGACGGGCCAGCTTTCGCGCTGGACACTGTCCGAGCACCGCCGCGACGCGCTCAAGCTGCACCGGCGCACGCTGAACGACCTGCGCCTGCTCCTGTCCGTCTCGTCCGCGCAGGTCCCCGTCCCCGATGCGCTCGTGCGGCGGGCGGAGGCGCTGGCGGCGGCAGCCGCGCTCCCGCACGCCACGCGGGAGACCATGGCCGGCGAGCCCTACCGCCTGCTGCTGATGGGAATGATGGCGGCGCTGGACCGGCTGCTGGCTGACGAGCCGCTGGAGTACCGCGCGGCGGACTTCGCCGACGACCTGCGCCTGATGCGCGACAGCCTGGAGGCGGGCGGGCTGGGCGGCGTGGCGCGCGACGGGCTGCTGCCGGACGCGCTGGTGCAGGCCCGCACCTTCGGCTTTCACATGGCCGCGCTGGACGTGCGCCAGCACAGCCGCGTGCACGAATCCGCCGTGGCCGGCCTGCTGCGCGCGGCGGGGGTGGAGAACGACTACGCGGCGCTGGACGAGGAGGCGCGGCAGGCGCTGCTGGTCCGCGAGCTGGGCGTCCCGCGCCCGCTGGCCCCCGTGGGCGCGGAGCTTCCGGAGGACGCGCGCGAGCTGCTGGACACCATGGCCGTGATCCGCGAGGCGGTGGCGCGCGAGCCGGACAGCATCGGCTGCTACATCATCAGCATGACCAGCACGGTGAGCGACATGCTGGAGGTGCTGCTGCTGATGAAGGAGGCCGGGCTGTGGCGGCAGGTGGATGGGCGCGTGGAGTGCCCGCTGGACGTGGTTCCCCTCTTTGAGACGATCGCGGACCTGGACGCGGCCGAGGCGCGGCTGGAGGCGCTGTTCGGCGATGCGCTGTACGGGCGCCACCTGGCGGCGCGGGCGCGGAACGGAAAGCCGTTCCAGGAGGTGATGCTGGGATACTCGGACAGCAACAAGGACGGCGGCTACTGGATGGCCAACTGGGCGCTGCACAAGGCCCAGGGCGCCATCGCCCGCGTCGCGGCGCGGCACGGGGTGGCGGTGCGCCTGTTCCACGGCCGCGGCGGCACGGTGGGGCGCGGCGGCGGGCGCGCCAACCAGGCCATCCTGGCCATGCCCCCGGAGGCGCACAACGGCGGCATCCGCTTCACGGAGCAGGGCGAGGTGATCTCCTTTCGCTATGCGCTTCCCGCCATCGCGCGGCGCCACCTGGAGCAGATCGTCCACGCGCAGCTGGTGGCGCTCGCCCGGCCGGTGCCCGAGGCCGCCTTCATGGGCCCCACGCGCGACGGCGCCCGCGAGCTGATGCAGCGCATCGCCGACGCGAGCATGGCGGCGTACCGCGGCCTCATCGACGATCCGGAAACGTGGCCCTTCTACCTTTCCGCCACGCCGATCGCGCACATCGCCGGGCTGCCGCTGGCCAGCCGCCCCGTGTCGCGAAAAGGGCCGGGGGAGCTGGACTTTGACGGATTGCGCGCCATCCCCTGGGTGTTCAGCTGGACGCAGACGCGCTACACCATTCCCGGATGGTACGGCCTGGGCGCCGGCCTGCGCGCCGCGCTGGACGCGGGCGAGGGCGCGGAACTCCGGCGGATGGCGGAGGGGTGGCCCTTCTTTCAGGCGCTGGTGGCGGACGGGCGCCGGGAGATGGCGCGGGCGCGGCTCCCCCTGGCGCGCCGCTACGCCGCGCTGGCGGCGGAGGCCGGCGCGTCCACGGCACCGCACGATCGCATCGCGGAGGAGTTCGCCCGCGCCCGCGCCGCGTTGCGCGAGGTGTCGGGCGAGGGCGCGGATGAGGCGGACACGCCCGTGATCGCCCGCTCCATCGGGCTGCGCAACCCGTACACGGACGTGCTGAACCTGGCGCAGATCGAATTGATGCGCCGCTGGCGCGCCCTGGACGACGACGCGCGCCGCAGCCCGGGCGGCGAGGCGCTCAAGGAAGCGCTGTTCATCTCCCTGAACGGCATCGCCGGGGCCATGCAGAGCACCGGGTGACGTGCGCGCCGTGGCGGCGATGGTGCGGGCGTTGCGTTCAGCCGCTCCGGAGCTGCAACTCACGCCGGGAGCGGAGGACGGATTGACGGGAGAGCGACGGACGCTGTACGTGGCGCGGCACGGCGTCACGCAGGCCAACCTGGACGGCATCAACGAGGGGCTGGAGGCGGAGCCGCTCATCGAGGCGGGACGCGAGCAGGCGCGGGCGCTGGCGCGGCGGGTGGCGGGGCTGGGGTTGACGGAGGTGTGGACCAGCCCGCTGGCCCGCGCCCGGCAGACGGCGGAGATCGTGGCCGCCGCGCACGGCCTGCCGCTGCACGTGGAGCCGGACCTGCGCGAGCTGGACCCCGGCCCGTGGCAGGGGCTTACGCAGGAGCAGATGGCCGAGCGCGACCCGGAGGCGTTCGCCGCGTGGCAGGCGGACCCGGCCGCGTTCCGCCTGCCGGGGCGCGAAACGCTGGAGCAGGTGCGCGCCCGCGCAGTGGCGGCGCTGGAGCGCATCCGCGCGCGCGACGGGCTGGCGCTGGCGGTGACGCACACGGTGCCCATCCGCGTGGCGCGCGTGCACTACGCGGGCGAGGAGCTCAACTGGTTCGCCACCTTTCTGCCCGACCACTGCGTGCTGATGGAGCTGGCGCCGGAGGGCGAGGGCTCCATCCTCCGCGCGGCGGACCCGGACGAGGGCTGACGCGGCCGTCCACGCCGCGCCCGCCGCCGGTTGCGCGGCGGGCGCGGCGGCGTCAGCTTTCCGCGGCGCCATCCTCCCCGGCGCCTCGCCCAGCGCCATCCGCCGCTCCCCCGTGGAGCTCATCCCAGGAGGCCCATTGAACACCGTCACCGAAACCGCTCCCGCCGCCGCCGATCCGGCCCCGCCCTCCCCCGCGTACGACGTCGCCGCCATCATGGGCGCGCTGTACGGGGACGGCATCATCGGCCACAAGGGCGCCTTTCCGCGCGAGTGGGTGCAGCGCATGGCCGAGGACATTGAGGAGCTGTTCCAGGACGCTCTCAAGCGTCCGGGCGGCGCGGTGGGGCGCGGGCCCAAGCGGTACTACGTGGAGATCCACCCCGAGCACCTGCGCGGCTTCGTGGACCTGGTGACGCACCCGTGGGTGGTGGCGGTGTGCGAGGCGGTGCTGGGCAGGGACTACAAGATTGTGGAGATCGGCTTCGACGTCCCCGGCCCGGGCGCGGTGGACCAGCCCTGGCACCGCGACTTTCCCGCGCCGGAGGAGACGACGGTGGGGCGCCGGCTCAACTCGCTGGCCTTCAACCTGACGGCGGTGGACACGTACGAGGACATGGGGCCGTTCGAGGTGGCGCCGGGGACGCAGTGGGACACCTCGGAGCACTTCCAGCACGAGATGTTTCCGCCCAAGTCGTTCTACCCGCGTTACCAGGAGCGCGCCCAGCGCAAGATGCCGCAGATGGGCGACATCAGCGCGCGCTCCGCGCTCACCATCCACCGGGGGACGGCCAATCGCTCGCAGAAGTCGCGCCCCGTGCTGGTGCTGGGGGTGGACGCGCCCGACGCGCGCAACGCCGAGCGCCACGACCTGCAGTTCAGCCGCGCGTATTACGAGAAGCTCCCGGACTCCGTGAAGCGGCACCTCACCTGCCGCGTGGTGGAGGAGCTGGAGCCCATCGTTCAGGGCCACACCATCGAGGGGCTCATGATGGGCGAAGCGTGACGCCCGCGTCCGGCCGGCGGCTTTCCCTCCGCCGGCCGGACAAAGGTTGCATGTCCCGCCGAAGTGTTTGCGGGATGGGGAGTTGCAGGATCGGCGCGCTGCCGCGATCTTTGACGCCGCCTCCGCACCGTCGTCCGCGTCCCGTCCCTGGTCGTCATGCCGCTGAACGAAGACTTCGTACGCCAGGGGACCTGGCTGTTCCGCTGGCGCAGCTACGTCCCCATCGCGTTTCTGCTCCTTCTCTTCACGCAGGTTCCGTCCTACCGCTACCTGGGAGGCTCGCGCCTGCTGGAGATGCGGTGGGAGGTGCTGTGCGTGCTGGTGTCGCTCGCGGGGCTGGCGGTGCGCATTCACACGGTGGGCCACGCGGCGTGCCGCACCTCCGGCCGCAACACCCGCAGCCAGGTGGCGGACCAGCTGAACACGTCGGGGATGTACTCCGTGGTGCGGCATCCGCTGTACCTGGGCAACTTCCTGATGTGGCTGGGCGTGGCGATGTTTCTGCACACCTGGTGGATGGTGCTGCTGGTGAGCGCGGGGTACGCGCTGTACTACGAGCGCATCATGTACGCAGAGGAGAACTTTCTGTGCGGCAAGTTCACCGGGGGATACGTGGAGTGGGCCAGCCGCACCCCCGCTTTCATTCCCGCGCCGCGGCTGTGGCGCCCCGCGGAGCTTCCGTTCTGCCTGCGCACGGTGCTGCGCCGCGAGTACTCCGGCTTCTTCGGGCTGATCCTGACCTTCGCCGTGCTGCAGGTGGCCAGCGACTCGGCCGTGCAGCGGCGGCTGGTGCTGGATCCCGTGTGGATGACGCTGCTCGGCGCCGCCCTTTCGCTCTTTCTGGTTCTCCGTTTTCTGAAGCGCCACACCGCCGTCCTCAAGGTCACCGGCCGCTCCTGACCCCCTGCCCCGCGGGATGACCGACGCCGAACGGGAACTGCTTCGCAACCTGACCGCCGGCGCGCTGCCGCTCTGGCTGCAGATCGCGGCCGGCGCGGGGCTCGTCGTCCTCTTCCGGCTCTGGCCGCGCCTGTACTACGGCGTGCTGGACTCGCCGCTCCGCACCGCCGTGGGGCGGATGATCGGCGCGGACGTGGTCTGGGTGCCGCGCAACAGCGCCGCGTATCCCACGCCGGCGCAGTGGGAGCCCGAATGGACCCTGTGGACGTGGGGGATCGCCGACCCGGCGGCGCGCACCTTCGCGCGCGACGTGGCGGCGTGGCTCCTCTCCATCCTCCTTGTCAACGGAGTCGCGGGGCTGTGGCCGGGCGCCGTGCTGTACGCCCTCTTCGTTCCGCTCCGCGCCCTGTCGTACGTGGTGTTCTTTCCCGCCTGCATTGCGTTCCTGTTTTTCTACGCCGCGTTCTGGAGCGGGCGGCGGGAGATCGCGGGGATGCACCGCCGCGCCGCCCCCGCCCGCTGAAACCGTAGCAGCTGCTGGACGAGACACGCCGTTCGCGGGGCGCGCGGACATGATTCTGCGCGATCCGTCGGGCCTGCGTGCGCCGGCCACATTCCGCAAAGCCGACCGTGACATTGCACTCCGCGGGCGCCGCGCGGCGGGGCGGCGGCCGGATTTCCGCGAATTCCGTGTTCCCGGCCACGGCGGCGGGCAAACCGTTGCGCCTGCACGGTTGTTGACGCGCCGGGAACGCGTTATGATTGTTCTCCGTGAGCGTTGCTCATGGACCATTCCCCTCCTCCGCAGTTCAAAACCGTGCGCAAATCCGTCGCGATCGGCTTCGGCGGCACCCTGGTTCTGCTCCTGGCGACGGCGGCCATCGCCTCGCGCCGTGCGGACAGTGGTGCCCGGCTGGCGGCATCGCTGGCCGACTCCACTTCCGCGGCGCCTCCCGCGAGCACGCCGGCGCGCCGCGACACCGTCGTGCGCAAGCCGCCCCGCCCCGCCACGCCGGGGGTGGAGGTCGTCATCAACATCCCCAGCGGGCGCCTGGAGCTCTTCGAGGGGAGTACGCTGGTCAAGAGCTATCCCGTGTCGGTGGGTTCGGCGCGCTACCCCACGCCGCGCGGCAGCTACAAGCTGTCGCGCGTGGTGTGGAATCCGTGGTGGCATCCGCCGGAGAGCGAGTGGGCGCGCAACCGCAAGCCGACTCCGCCGGGCACCGGCAACCCGATGGGGCGCGCCAAGCTGCACCTGGACGACCTGTACTACATCCACGGCACCACCGCCGAGGGGCGGCTGGGGGCGCCCGCGTCGCACGGCTGCATCCGCATGAGCAACCGCGACGTGATTGACCTGGCGCAGCGGGTGCACCGGTACAGCAAGCCCGACATCACCGACGCGCGCATCGAGGAGCTGTCCACGTTCAGCCGCCAGGAGCGCGAAACGACGCTGCCGCGGTACATCTCCGTGCGGATCACGTACGAGGTGGCGAGCGTGCGCGGGGACAGCATCCGCGTGTTTCCGGACGTGTACGGGCGGATGAGCGGCGAGTTTTCGGCGAAGGTGCGGCAGGAGCTCGCGCGCGTGGGGTACGCCACCACGCAGCTTACCGCCGCGGCCATGACGCGGCTGCGGACCAGCGCGGCCAGGGGCGGAGGCCGGTTTGCGCTGGCGGATCTGGCGACGCTGCAGCCGCTGCCGGCCGTGGTCGCGCCGCCGCCGGTGATCGGCACGGAAACGGTGAGTGAGGTGCCGGCCGCTCCTCCGGCCGTTGCGCCCGCGGAGCCTG
The DNA here is from genome assembly GCF_036387355.1 of Longimicrobium sp. Classification (GTDB taxonomy): domain Bacteria; phylum Gemmatimonadota; class Gemmatimonadetes; order Longimicrobiales; family Longimicrobiaceae; genus Longimicrobium. Next base: position 648 of record NZ_DASVTX010000451.1, on the reverse strand, counting down.
CGCCGGCGGACACAGCGGCGAGCGCGCCCGCCCCGGACCCGGCGCCCGCGCCACCCCCGCCAGGCCAACCCTGAACGCTGATCCGGCTGCCGACACCTTCGGCAGCCGGATTTTCGTTTGGGCGGATCACGTTCGAGGCCTCCGGCGTTCCTGCCTCGCGTGGCACACGGGATTCCCTCCCGCGGAGGTGCCGCCGCCTGCAGCGCGAGCAGCGCCGGCCGCGCGAACCGGATCAGGCGCACCGGATTCATCACATCAGCCGCACCGGGGTTCCTCACCCGCCTCGGACTTCGAGTGTCATTCTGAGCGAGGCGCTTCGCCCCACCGTCCATCACCCCGGACTCTGGCGCCGACCGAAGAATCCCGCGCCACCGTGTGCCATGCACGCCCGGTTGCGCGCCGCGCTCGGACGCAGCGGGTGCGGCGGGAGAGGCTGGAGCACGCCACGCCGGCCCGCGGTGCGGCGGACACTTCGGTCCGGGATTCTTCAGTCGCGCATGAACGCGGTGCCGGGGAAAGCATGGCGCACGCTCCTTCAGAATGACGCCCAGGCGCCGAGGTGCACGGCCATCCGGGTTGATGGGGATGGCGTCGCACCGGCAGCGACATGCAAAGGCTCGCGCGCCGTCGATCCGCCCCGCCGCACAG
>NZ_DASVTX010000450.1:0-12641 GCF_036387355.1 Longimicrobium sp. | reverse complement strand
GCGGAAGGCTGCGCGGCGGCGGGTGCGTCGGCCAGTTGCGGCGCGCTGGCGATCCGCTGCGTCGCTACCGGCGTGCGGGTGCCGCCGCCCAGCGCCGACTTCGCCGCCACCGCTCCACCCGCCGCGAGCACCAGCACGATGCCCGCCGCGATCAGCCCCGTGTGCGACTTCCGGGGCTGCGCGCCCAGCCGGCTCAGCCCCGACTTCCGCATCGGCAGCACCGCGACGGGCGCGGCCGGCTGCGTGACGTCCTCAGCCGTCGCGGGCGCCCCGCGTGGAACGAGCGTGATCGACGGCGCCACGTCCACTGGCTGCGTGCCGGATTCCGTGGGGATGGCCAGCACGGCAGTCCGTTCATCCGCCGAAACACTGGACGACGACGCGGGCGCGCTCGGCTGAATTCGCGCCTCCATGGTCGCGTCCGGGTCCAACTCGACCGGCGTGGCGGCAGCGGGCTTCGCGGTCTCAGTTGCTCTCGCCGGCGCGGGCGCGATGAACGGCGGTAGCACATCCGCCATCGTGGACGGCGCGAGTGCGGTCGCCGTCTCATCCCTGGCGACGACCGGCGCGCTTTCCGCTTTCGCCGGAGCCGGAGCGCGCTCTGGGGGTGGGGCGCTCACGGATGCCGCAGGCGCCGCGGGCGAAGCCGAAGAGCTCGGAGCGGCCGGGGCAGGAGCGCTCGCGATCGGGGAAGCCGTCGCGGTCACCGGAGCCTGAACGGGAGCGTTCGCCGTCGGCGGAGCGGCGGAAGCGCGCTGCTGCCCGAAGGTGGGCGGAATGTAGAGGATGTCGGCGAGGTCGGTCGAAGACGCCGTAAGCTGGTGCTTCCGCGGCGGGGCGGGCGTCGCGGCGGGAGCCGGCGCGGTGCGGACTTCCGGCCGCTCCCCGCTCGCCCGCTTGGCCCCGACCGCCATCACCTGCCGCGCCGGAGCCTGGGGCGGCACGACCGGATCCGGAGCCGGCGCGGCGAGTTCGCCAGTCGCGGCTTCGATGATCGGCAGTTCATCGGCGACGGGCTCCTCATCCACCTCCGCCGCTTTGAGCACGGGCGGGTCGTCGTGGAGCGGCGCGGGCGCGACGGCCGGCGCGGTTTCGATGAACGGCAAATCTTCCACGACTGGCTGTTCGCCCACCTCCGCCGCCTCGACGACGCGCGGATCATCAGCCGTCAAAGCAGCTTCGGCGAGCGGCGCCACTTCGACGAACGGCCCCGCGTGAGCAGGCGGCGCAACCTCGGCATTCAGCGCGGGCTCGACGGCCGGCGGGACTTCGACAACCGGCTCGGCCTCGACGTCCTGCGCGGCTTTCATGATGGCCGCTACGTCAATCACCGGTTCGGCTTCGGCGACCGGTGTGGCTTCAATGATCGGGGCGGCTTGCGGCGCTGTCGGTGCTGGCGCGGCCTCGAGGGTCGGTGCGACGACCGGCGCGGCGACGATGGGGGTGGAGAGGTGGATGCGCGGACGGGCGGCGGGCGCCTCCTCCGCGGCGGGCGCGGGGACGGCCAGCGCGCCCGCGAACTCGCCCGCGTTCGCCCAGCGCTGCGCGGGGTCCGCTGCCAGCGCGCGCACGATGGCGTCTCCGACATGCCGCGGGATCTCCGGGCGCGCCGCGGAGGGCGGGGCGACGGACCGCGCGCCGCCCTTCGCCATCGCCAGCAGCGTCGTGGTCCAGTCCGCGGGAAGCCCGGCCAGCACCTCGTACGCAATCACGCCCAGGCTGAACACGTCCGCCGCGGGGGTGAGCGAAGACCGGCGCAGGCGCTCGGGCGCGCAGTACTTCGCCGTGGCGCGCCCCGGCGTCGTCGTTCCGGGATCGATGCCGAGGCCCACGAGCACCGCCCGCAGCTTCCCCTCGTTCCGCGCCAGCCAGAGCATGCCGGGGTGCACATCTCCGTGCACCGCGCCGGCGATGTGCGCCGACGCCAGCCCGGCCGCGGCCTCTTCCACGATGCGCAGCGCCAGCGGAAGCGGAGGCGCGCCGCGGAGGGCGAGCAGCGCGGCGAGCGTTCCGCCGGGCCCGATGTCGGCCGCCACGTACTGCACCCCCGCCGCCGCATCTACCCCGAAGTCCAGCGTGCGCGCGATGTTGGGATGCAGCAGCCGCGCGGCGATCTTGCCCTGCCGGGTGCCGCGCTCGCGCTCCTCCGCCGTGGCGGGCACCGGGATCAGGCGCAGCGCCACCTCGCGTTCCGCGCGCGCGTCCGTGGCGCGGTACACGGTGCCGCTCCCTTCGCCCGCGAGAACTTCCACGACGCGAAATCGGTCGGCGAGCAGCGAGCCGGTCTGGATGGGGCCGGAGGTGGACATCAGGACGCCCGGGACGGAGGAACGCCGCGCACCCGTTGTCCGGGCGCGCGAAGGTGACGCGGACCGCGAAGGTTCGTCCAATCTCAGGGACGTAACACGCACGGCGCAGTTCAGATGGGGACGCGCAAAGTAGTACGGGGTCGGGGCCGGGTCAACGTTTTTCGTCCGGGCGCGGGCGTCCGCGCAACCTGGAGGCCCATCGTCCCGTAGGATGTGCGGCGGGTGTCCCCCGCGCGCGACAGGTTGGGGCATGCAGCGCCTGTCGCGGAACGCCGAAAATCCATCCATCTCACGGATTTTCAGCGGGTTGCGCCGCCCGTCTGCCGGGCATGCGGAATGCTTTTGAGGGATGTGCGTCCCTCGGGGTGCGGAAAGGAACGGATTCCAATGGAACTGATTCGCCCATATCTGGAGAGCTCGCCGACGCGCTTTCAGGCCTACGTGGCGCTGCAGTGCGCGCTGATGCGCCGCTTTGAGGCGCGCGGCGGGACAAGCGAGGAATTCTGCCGTCGTCTGGCGCCGGTGTTTCACCGCCGGTACGGGGCGATGCTGCGGGAGAGGTAGGGAACTGCAGGGATTAGGGAATAGGGAATAGGGAATAGGTACAGAAGAAAGAGCCGCCCACCGGTGATCCGGTGGGCGGCTCTTTTCTTCTAATCAGCCGGAGTCGCTGTGGACGAAGTGCGGGTCCGCCCGCGACGTCGCGTCCTCCGCGCGACCAGCCGTTCGCGATCCCCGCCCCGCGCAGCAGACAGGGAGGCGAACGGAAGCCTCAGTACGCGCTGTCCGTCGTCGTCGCCGCGGCCGTTTCCTGGAACGTGGCCGCCATCCTGGTCTGGTGCACGTCCAGCTCGCGCGTGCGGATCTTTTCCACCAGTTCCGCAATCACCTCGTCCACGGGAGCCACGCGCTGCTCCTTGACCTTGTGGCGGCGCACCGCGGCCGTGCCCTGCTCCTGCTCGCGCTCGCCGACCACCAGGATGTACGGCACCTTCTGCTTCTCCGCCTGCCGCACGCGGTAATTCAGCGACTCGTACTGCTGCAGCTCCGTGCGAATGCCGGCCCTGCGCAGCTTGTCGGTGACTTCGCGCGCGTAGTCCAGGTGCTTCTCGTCCGAGATCGGCAGCACCACCGCCTGCACCGGCGCCAGCCAGAGCGGGAAGGCGCCCGCGAAGTGCTCCACGATCACGCCGATGAAGCGCTCCATCGACCCGAAGATGGCGCGGTGGATCACGATGGGGCGCTGGCGCGTGCCGTCCTGCGCCGTGTACTCCAGGTCGAACCGCTGCGGAAGCTGGAAGTCCAGCTGAATGGTGCCGCACTGCCACTTGCGGCCCAGGCTGTCCTGGATGCTGATGTCGATCTTGGGGCCGTAGAACGCGCCGTCCCCCTCATCCACCGTGAAGTCGCGCCCCGCCGCCGTGAGCGCCGCCGACAGCGCCGCCTCGGCCGCGTTCCACGTTTCCAGCTCGCCCATGTACTTCTCGGGGCGCGTGGAAAGCTTCATCACGTACTCCAGCCCGAACGTGGTGTAGAACCGGTCCACCAGCTCCAGCAGCTGAAGGATCTCGTCCTGCACCTGCTCGGGCGTAAGGAAGATGTGCGCGTCGTCCTGCACGAAGCTGCGCGTGCGCATGAGCCCGTGCAGCGCGCCCGTGACCTCGTTGCGGTGCAGCACCTGGCCTTCGGCAATGCGCAGCGGAAGGTCGCGGTAGCTGTGCGCGCGCGTCTTGTAGTACAGCATGGTGTCGGGGCAGTTCATGGGCTTGAGCACCATGTCGGGCTCGCCCTCCTCGTCCCGCACGATGAACATGTCCTCGTGGTAGTGCTCCCAGTGCCCCGACGTGTGGAACAGGTCCGGCTTGTACAGCACGGGGTTCAGGATCTCCTGGTAGCCGTACTCCGGCATGAGCCCGCGCCAGAACTGCGCGAGCTCGTTGCGCAGCACCAGCCCGCGCGGATGCCACAGCGCCCCCGCGGCCCAGGGGTGAAAGCTGAACAGGTCCAGCGTCTGCCCCAGCACGCGGTGGTCGCGCGCCTTGGCTTCTTCCACAAAGGCCAGGTACGACTTCAGCGCATCGCGGCTGTCCCACGCCGTGCCGCTCACCCGCTGCAGCGACGGGTTCTGCTCGCCCCGCCAGTGCGCCGGTGACGCGGCCAGCAGCTTCACGTTCTGGCAGAAGCTCGTGTCGGGCACGTGCGGCCCGGCGCACAGGTCCACGAAGTCGCCGTTGCGGTAGAACGTCACCGTCTGGTCCGCAAGCTTCTCCAGGATCTCCAGCTTGAAGCGCTCGCCGCGGTCGCGCATGAACTCCACCGCCTCGGCGTGCGGAACCACGGCGCGCTCGAACTTCTGCCGCTGCCTGGAGACGTCCTTCATCCCCTCCTGCACCTGCGCCAGTTCGTCGGGCGTAAGCGGGCTGTTTACGTGCACGTCGTAAAAGAAGCCGTGCTCCGTGGCCGGCCCGATGGCGAACGTGGCCTCGGGGCGCACGCCGCGCAGCGCCGTCGCCATCACGTGCGCCGACGAGTGGCGGATGCGGCGGAGCTTTTCGTCCGCCGGGAGCGCCTTGAACTCGTCGGGCGGCACGGGCTGCCAGTCGCGCTCCTGCAGCCAGCTGTTCCAATCCGTCATGGGTGTGTTCTCCGTCCTGTATCGTGTGCGGCCCGCGCGGGCCGTGATCATCCGGGTTTTCCGTCCGTAGAAGACGGGAGATTAACGGCCCGCACCGCCCCGCGCCACTCATCCGCCGAACAAAAAGGCCGCCCCCGGGTTGGAGGCGGCCTGTGTATACGACGAGTGGATGCTCACCCTGCCGCGCGGGCGAGCTTCGTCGGGACGGTGCCGGTAGTGGTTCGGGTGTGCTGGCCAAGGATGCGGACGAACGTGTCGGCGATGGCCGCCCACGAGAAGTGGCTGGCCGTGTACGCGGCCGCGCGGCGCGATGCCTCCGCCACCAGGGCGCGGTCGGCCCGGTAGCGCAGAATCACCCGCTCGAACGCCTCGGCGTCGCGGCTGGGCACCAGGTGCCCGTTCTCTCCCTCGCGAATCACGTCGCTGATCCCCTCCAGGTCCGCGGCGACGACCGGCATTCCGCACAGCCCCGCCTCCAGCATCACCACCCCGAATCCCTCCATGTCACCCTTCACGGGGATGTTGGGCATGATGAACAGGTCCGCGCCGCTGTACAGCGTCCGGAGCATGGGCTCCGACACCTTGCCCAGCATGCGCACGCTGCGCTGCACCCCGTTGCGGTCGACGGCTTCCTGAATGCGCGGCGTCATGGGCCCTTCGCCGGTGATCAGGTAGATCACGTCCTTGGGAAGCCGCGGCATCACCGTGTCGGTGAACCACTGAAAGCCCTTGCGCTCCTGGTGCCGCCCCACGCTCACCAGGATGAGCGCGTCGGCCGGAATGGTGGCGCCCGACTCGCCGATGGCGCGCAGCAGTTCCGCCCGCGCGGCGCCCCGGTCGCGCGGCGCGCCGAACAGCTCCACGTCTACGCCGCAGGGGATCACGTGCATGCGCGAGGCGGGCAGCCCGCGGTCCGTGCACTCTTTGCCCGTCGCCCGGCTGATGGGAAACACCAGGTCCAGCGAGCGCAGCACCTTGGGGACGAACCACTGGTAGCCCGGCGTGGGGAGCGTCACGTCGCGCCCGACGGGGATGGCGGCGGAAAGCGCGCCCGCGCGGCGGATGGCGCTGCCCAGCACGGCGGTGGTGGACGCCGTCACCATGGACGAGTGCAGCACCACGTCGATCCCCAGGTCGCGCACCATGCGCGGCACGCGCGCCAGCAGCCCGGCCATGTAGCCCGGCATGCGGTACGGCGTGCCCTTCCACGACGTCTTCAGCAGCAGCGAATGCAGTTCCACACCCGGGTGCTCGCCCAGCGCCGCGTGCAGCCCCTGGGCCACGCGCTGCATGCCGCCCACGTTGCTCAGCGGGTCGCCGGGAAGCGGAAAGGAGTGGGAAACGTAAAGAATTCGCAACGCGGGGAGTCTCCTGCGAGGGCCGTGCGGGGCGTGCCTAACGCCTTGGGGACGCGCAATATACAACCGCGACGGGACTGGTGTCCAGAATGCGTGCACGGGCGGCGTCGCCGTCGGCCTTGCGCCGAAGTGCGCCATTGGCGTACATACAGGAGGACCGCCGGCCAGGAGGGGCCGGCCGAGTACCCACGGGGCTGCGTAGACGGAGTACGATCGTGCGGGACGACGTGTTTCAGGAACTGCTCGAGGGGGTGCGCGAAACCGCAGCGGCCATCCGTGGGGGCGCGAGCACCCTGCGGATGTACCGGATCGGCGAAGCGGAGGCCGCTGCGGCGCCGCCCGTCGACGGCGAGGACGGGGCCGTGCCACCTCAGTTCACGCCGCCCCGGCAGCGACCTCAACTTCCACCGCGTTGTCGTAGAACACGGCGCCGCCGCCCAGGTCGGTGACGGCCTGCGAGGTCGTGTCGTTCACCGTACGCCCGCCGTCGGAGTGCATGGCCCAGCGCACGCCGTAGCTGACCGCGACGCCCGGCCGCACGTCTTCCGTCACCACCGCGCGCCCGAAGAAGTGGCCGCGGTCGTTCCAGCACCGCACCCGGTCGCCACCCGCCACCCCGCGCTCCGCCGCCTCGTTCGGGTGCAGCAGCAGCTTCGCCTCCCCCGCCGCGCGCGCCAGGTTGGGCACGTTCACAAAGGTGCTGTTCATGAACGGATGCTCCGGCGGGGAAAGGAGCATCAGCGGAAAGCGGCGCGCGCGCTCCGGATCCGCCTCGGCGCTCTCCGCCGGCGGCACGTACGTGGGAAGCGGATCAATGCCGTGCGCCGCCAACTCGGGCGCCAGGATCTGGATCTTTCCCGTCGGCGTGTTGGGGCGCGGGTCGGCGTACGGACGAAAATCGTCCGGCACGTTCAGCCGCACCCATCCCTCCGCCACCAGCCGCTCGAAGGTGATCCCGGCCAGCCAGGGATGGTCCGAGCGCAGCGCCTGGCGGATCATCTCCACATCCGTATCCCCGAACTCCGGGTCGTCCAGCCCCATCCGCGCCGCTAGCCGGCGAAAGATCTCCGTGTTGGGAAGCGACTCGCCCACCGGCGCGATGGACGGCTGGTTGAGCGTAAGGTACAGGTGCCCGTACGCCGTGTGGATGTCCCAGTGCTCCAGCTGGCTCGTCGCGGGGAGCACCCAGTCCGCATACCGCGAAGTGTCGGTGACGAAGTGCTCCATCACCACCGTGAACAGGTCGTCGCGCAGGAGCCCGGCGCGCACGGCGCCCAGGTCCGGCGCCACCGCGGCCGGGTTGCTGTTGTAGACGATGAACGCCTGCACCGGCGGCCCGCCCACCCCGGCGTCGGGGCGGGTAAGCGCCTCGCCCAGCCGGATCATGTTGATGGTGCGCGTGCCGGCCGGAATCCAGTCCGGCCGCTGCAGCGCCCCCGAGTTGAGCTTGAAGGCGCCGCTGGTGGAAAGCGTGGCGCCGCCGCCCAGGTCGCGCCACGCGCCGGTAACGGCGGGAAGGAGCGAGATGGTGCGCACCGCCGTGCCGCCGCCGCGGTGCCGCTGCAGCCCGTAGTTCAGGCGGATGAACGCCGGCCGCGTGGTGGCGAACTCGTGCGCCAGCCGCTCGATGCGCTCCGCGGACAGGCCGGTCGTTTCGGCCGCGCGCTCCGGCGTCCACTCCGCCGCGCGGATGCGCAGTTCGTCTGCGCCCACCGTGTGGTCGCGCAGGTAGGCGTCGTCCTGCAGCCCGTCGCGAAAGATCACGTGCATCATCCCCAGCGCGAGCGCGGCGTCGGTGCCGGGGCGGATGGGGAGGTGCTCGTCGCACTGCGCGGCGGTGCGGGTGCGGATGGGGTCGATGGCGATCAGCCGCGCGCCGGCCTCGCGGGCGCGCCGCAGCGCGGGCCACAGGTGCGGATTGCTGGTGAGGGTGTTGGTGCCCCACAGCAGGATGAAGCGCGCGTGCTCCGCCTCTTCCGGCGTAGGGCCCATGCGGTCGCCGTAGGTGGCGGCCCACCCCGCGCTCCCCGCGCTGGCGCAGATGGTCCGGTCCAGCAGGCTGGCGCCGATGCGGTGAAAGAAGCGCCGGTCCATCGATCCGCCCTGCACCTGCCCCAGCGTGCCGGAATACGAGTACGGGAGGATGGCCTGCGGCCCGTGCCCGCCCTCGCGGATCGCGTTCAGCCGCCGCGCGATGTCATCCAGCGCCTCGTCCCAGGTGGCCGGCTCGAACCGTCCCTCGCCCTTGGCTCCCACGCGCCGCAGAGGGACGGTGAGCCGGTCCGCGTGGTAGGTGCGCTCCACGTAGCGGTTCACCTTGGTGCACAGGAATCCCTGTGTGACCGGGTGCTCCGGATCGCCCTGCACGCGCACGGCGCGCCCGTCCTGCACGTGCACCAGCATGGCGCACGTGTCCGGGCAGTCGTGCGGGCACGCGCCGCGCACAATGCCGGTCTGGAGCAGGGGAATCGAGGGCGAATCAATCATCAGAATCCGGTTCCGGTGCCCGTGCGGGTGCCGCTCGCATCTTGGCGAGCACTTCGTGCGCTGGGACCGCTTTGCGCAGTCCCCGCCTCAATCTCGGCCGATCTGCGCAGGATCTCCCGCCTCCAGTGCGGATCTTCATCCCACTCGTCCGCGGCTCTCGCGACCAGTCGCTCGATCAAGGCGCCCAACTCGTCCCGCGGAAGCTCCAGCGCGGCTTCCTCAATCTGGTCAGCGGTGATCATTCTCTTCCTTTCAGTCAGCCTCACACGCAGCGCATCGCGGGAGACGCGGAGGTCCGCAGTCACGTTCCAATTCGGCCAGCACCTCCTCCCACGAGTCCGTCCGAGCACGCCCCTCTTTGATGTCGGTACTGATGCGGTCCAGTCTCGCGAGCAGCGCGTCGTCTTCGCGAGAGAGTGTTGCGTGATCCGTCAGTCGCTCGGGAGCATGCATGAGTTCTCCTGGGAGGTGGGCCAACGCGCAACCCTGCAGGCGAGCAGGTTACAGCAGCGTTGATCAGGGATCACGATTAAGGAACCCGGACCAGTCCTGGGGATCGCGGCTGTGATGAACCAGCGCCTCAATGATTACTTCTTCTCGCCGGATCACGTACAACAACGTGAACGGGTATCCAGTCAGCACATGACGACGGATCGGTGCATCAACGAGTTCGCCCGCGAGGGGATACTCCCGAAGCAATGCTACGGAAGCGCGCAGCGCGGCGTTGAAACCGGCGCGCCGCCTGGGAACCACCCGCGAGTAAAACAGCCGTGCCTCCGCCACATCATGTTGCGCCGCGACGGCAAAGCGGACCCTCATCCGTCTTCGTCCGGATCCGCGAGCACGAGGTCGGCATCCACCAGTCCCATCCTGCCGTCCGCAACCGCGTCATCCCTCCGTTTGGCTTCCTCGACCCAGAGTCGAAGCCGCTCGGGGGACAACCCGCGCTTTTGGGTCAGCCGGTCCACCAGAGAGTGGAACTCACCTTCGTCCAACTCCAGCGCGGCTTCCTCGATCTCTTCGGCGGTGACCATCTTCTTCCTTTCGCTCATGGTCCGTCATCCTCGCCCAAAAGATACAAAGGGAACGGGCACTCGCGCTATCGAACCAAATCCGACACCGCTGGTACACAATAACTTACACGTACCGGACGTGGCGGCTTCCGTGCGGGATCAGTCCACGCGCGCGGCCCACAATCCGAGCGCCACGCACCCCAGCCCGGCGGCCATGCTCGCCCCCGCGTAGGCCAGCGCGGTTCCGTACGCGCGCTCCTGCAGCAGCGCGTACGTCTCGTAGCCAAAGGTGCTGAACGTGGTGAGGCCGCCGCAGAAGCCCACCGCCAGCAGCAGCCGCCGCGGGTCGTCCGGCGCGGTGCGGGCCACGATGATCCCCACCAGCAGCGACCCGGCCAGGTTCACGGCAAAGGTCGCCCACGGAAAGCCGCCGCGCGCGGCGGGGCCGATCCACCGCCCCGCTCCGTACCGCGCGACCGCGCCGGCCGCGCCGCCCAGCGCGACCAGCAGCAGGTTCATCGCACAATCATCCGGTTGTTGGCCCGGTTGGGGTCAATCAGCACCCAGTCCGGGTCCAGCATCACCTCCGACGGGCGCTGCGCGGTCACCACCGTCACCGTCTGCCGCCGCGCGCGCGACTGAAGCGTCTGCGTGCTGCCGCCCAGGCGCAGCACGACGGGCATCCACGCCTGGCCCGCGCGGTCCACCACCACCCGCGTGCGCCAGCGGCCGTCGCCCAGGCGCGTGGAGGTGGCCTCGCTCACCGAGTAGTCCAGCTTGTCCGTACGCTCGATCCACTGGGCAAAGAACCAGTCCAGGTCGCGCCGGCTCACCCGTTCCGCCACCGCCTGAAAGTCCGCCCCGGTCACGTGGCGCAGGCGGAACTCGCGAAAGTACGTCCGCAGGATCTCGCGGAAGGTGTTCTGCCCCACCAGTTCGCGCAGCATGCGAAAGACGGCGGACGGCTTGGTGTACGTCATCGCGCTGAAGATGGCCGGGTTCCGGAACTCCGCCGCGGGGAGCGCGATGGCCTGCGTGGAATCGCCCCGCTCCAGGCGCTCCAGCGCCGCCATGGTTCCGTTCCACACGGCCGTGTCGCCCTTGGCCTCGCGGTACCAGGAACTCATGAACGAGGTGAACCCCTCGTCCAGCCAGCCTTCGCGCCACTCGTTGTTGGCCAGCATGCCGTGCAGGTACTGGTGCGTCACCTCGTGCACGATCAGCCCTTCGGAGGCGGAGCCGTTCATCACCAGCATGGGGAACTCCGTCCCTCCGCCCTCCAGCCGGTGCACGTTGGTGAGCTGCGGCCAGGCGTACGGGCCAAACATCGTTTCCAGCCAGGTGAGCGCATCGTAGGTGCGGCGGACGGCCTTCTGCCCGGCCCACGACGTGTCTTCCGGAAGAAAGAGGGCGTGAATGCCCACCAGCGGGCGCGTCTGGCCGGCGTCGTCCACCAGCGTGCGGGTGACGAACTCGTGGATGTAGCGCGGATCGGCGCTCCAGGCGAAGTGGTGCACGCTGTCGGCCACCAGCCGCACGCGCTTGCGCCCCTGCTCCGCCGCGCCGGCCAGCAGCCCCAGCGCCTCCGCCGGCCCCGCCGCGGGAACGATGCCCAGCGAAACGGGCTGGTATCCCGGGTTGCCCTCCACCGCCACCCCCGTGGAGCCGATCACCTGGTCCGCGGCCAGGTCGAGCGTGACGTCGTAGCGGCCGAACTCGCCGTAGAACTCGCCCTGCGGCAGCAGCGGATGCGCCGCCCAGCCGGTGCGCTCGTACACCGCGATGCGCGGATACCACTGCGCGAAATCGTAGTGGCGCCCCGCCCTGCCCTGCCGGCGCGGGAGGGTGGAAAGACGTGCGTCCCAGTCCATCACCAGCGTCAGCGAGGCGCCGGGCGCCAGCGGGCGCGGCAGCGGGATGGCGGCCACGGTGCTGTCGGGCGCCAGCGGATACAGGGCGCGCGCCGCGGCCCCATCCACCGTGAGCGCGGTGAACCGCTCGAACGCGTGGTCGCCGGGCCCCAGGTCGGTGAAGCGGCGCTCGCCGAACTGCAGTTCCCGGCGCGCCCAGGCGCTGTTGGGGCGGAACGCGTTCAGGTGCTGGTGGACGTAGAGGGTGTCCAGCGCCGTGCGCGAACGGTTGGTATAGCGGAGCCGCGCGCGGCCGTGCAGCACGCCGGACGGCTCGTCCAGCCGGGCCTCGATCCGGTAGTCCACCCCCTGCTGAAAGGCGGGGGGCGCCTGCGCGGCGGCGGGCGCGGCGGCCAGCAGGGCCAGGGCGGAGAGGGCTGCGAAGCGGGTCATGGCGGCGCGGGGGCTCAGGGTGATGAGGGCCAACATGCGCATCCGGCGGGGCGCGGGCAACGGGTGGGGCGGCGCGGGGGCGGCGGGTGCGTTAGCTTGGCGGCGTTCGCGGCGGATTGTCTCTCTCCGGAGTGCTGTGATGGGAATGCTGCTGGTGTTTCTGCTGATCGGGCTGGCGGCCGGCGTGCTGTCGGGATTGTTCGGCATCGGCGGGGGGATCCTGATCGTGCCGGCGCTCATGCTGGTCGCCCGCATGCAGCCGCTGCAGGCGACGGGAACGTCGCTGGGCGCGCTGCTGCTGCCCGTGGGAGCGCTGGGCGCGTACGAATACTATCGGAACGGAAATGTGAACGTGGCCGCCTCGCTCACCATCGCGGTGGGGCTGCTGGTGGGCGCGTACTTCGGGGCGCACTGGGCGCAGACGCTGTCGCCGGTGCAGATGAAGCGGGCGTTCGCCGTTTTTCTGGTCGCCGTCGCGATTCGGATGTGGTTGTCGGCGAAGTAAGTGCGTGAGTGCTGAGTGCTGAGTGCTGAGT
>NZ_DASVTX010000449.1:0-15925 GCF_036387355.1 Longimicrobium sp. | reverse complement strand
CACGATGCGCAGGTGGCAGCCGCCCAGCACCAGCCCGCGCTCCGGCACGTCGTTGCTGATGAGGGTGCAGGCGCCGTTGGCGGTAAAGATGCCTTCCGGCGTGTCGAAGCGGACAAAGAACTGCTGCGGCAGCCCCGGGGGAAAGGTGGGGTCGGTAATGCGCAGGCACGCCGTGGCGCGGCCGATGCGGCGCACCCGGTTGTTCACCACGCGGGCGCCGCTGGCGGCGGTGGCCTCCGACCAGAGCGACGCGCCCAGGTACACGTTGGGCGTGAACGGCGCCGCTGTGCACACGGCGCGGTCGGCGGGAAAGTCCGCGTCTTCCACGGAGCGGAAGCGGAGCACGGCGGGCTCCCCGGCGGTTTCGGCGCTCGCCTGCACCTGGTCGGCGCCGGCACCCGCCAGCGCGAGGTCGGCGGAGGGGCGCTGCATGCCCGCCGGGGCGTCGCTGCAGGCGGCCGCGAGGGCGAGGAACGCGAGGGCGGCAAACGGACGAATGGTCATCGACGGAGGTCCTTGTGTGGGATGGAAAAGAAGGCGAATCACAGCCGGATGAGCTGCGCGCCGTAGTGCACGTTGGCGCCGACCGCGGCAATCAGGACGAGGTCGCCGCTCCCCAGGCTCACCACACCCTGCTCCAGGTCTTCGGCCAGGAGAATGAGCATGCCGGCGGCGGAGGTGTTGCCGTAGCGGTCCACGTTGCAGGCCACGCGGTCCGCGGGGAGGCCGGCCTGGCGGACGTAGTGGTCCATCAGCCGCTTGTTGGGCTGGTGGAAGTAGTAGCGCTGCACCTTGTCGCGCAGCTCGGGGCGGTCCGCCAGCACGCCGGCGATGCAGGCGTTCATGTACGTGGGGTACGAGCGCGCCACCAGCTGGCCGTCCACCACAAAGGCCTGATCCGCCGGGTTCTGCATGCCGCTCACGCGGTTCTCGATCCCGCCGGCGCGGCGGATGACGAGCTGCAGGTAATCGTTCCCCGCCATGGACGAGACGATGCCCTGGCCGGGCTGCCCGTCGCCGCGCAGAATGACGGCGCCGGCGCCGTCGCCGAACACGTAGGCGCCAAAGGCCGCGGGGAGCCGCTTGCGGCCGGGCGAGGGCTCCACGTCGCCCGTCCACACGTCGCGGTCCACCAGCGCGGAGGTGAACGCGCTGCCGATGACCGCGGCGGTGTTGATGGCGCCGCCGCGGATCATCTTGTACACGAGGTCCATCACGTACGGGGTCCCGCCGCAGCCGTCATCCACAAGCATGGCGTAGCAATCCGGGCGGCACCCCACGCGGCGGTGCACTTCCATGGCGTCGTAGCTGAAGTTGACGCGGTCCGGCGTGCAGGTGACGATGAACACGGCGTCCAGCTCGCTCCCCTCGAGGCCGGCCATCTGCATGGCGCGGCGCAGGGCGGCCTCGCACATGTCGGTGTTGCACAGGGGCTGGCCCGTGTCCGCCGGGGCGGTGGTCACGCCGGTGCGTGCGTCCAGGTCCCACAGAAAGCGCCGCTCGCGGATCTGGGTCTTTTCCGAAATCCAGTCGGCGGACCAGCCGGGGATCGCCTGGGTGATGCTGGCGTTGTCTACTACGCGGGGGGGCACGTAGGCCCCGGCTCCGGCCACGCGCACGGAACGCGTGCCGAAGGCGTTGGTCACCTGAATCATCGAGTTCTCCAGAAGGGAAGGGGCCGGGCGGGGGCGTAGGGCAGATCCGCGCGTCACAACGTGTCGGGAAACATATCCGCACGCTTGGTGCCTTCCCGTCCTCCAGCGCCCGGGCGCCTTCTCCCTGCCGCGCGCCGCGGTGGTTGGATGGTGCTGCCGATGGCAGAAGATGAGTGCCCGCAGGCGTTTGTGCCCGGAATTGCGAGGCCTGGGCTGGGTCAAGATGTCCGCCCGTGGTGGAGGAGGATGACAGCGGCGGCGTCCCGGGGGAGGAAAAAAGGATCAGAAGCCGGAAATGTTTTCGTCCAGGGTTGCCCGGCGGTCTCGCAGAATGCCGTACGGGAGGGCAGAATACGAGCGCTGGCGAGCGCCGGCTTTCGCGGAGCGAGCTGGATGTCGGCCAGGCACGGCGGCAGGGCCCCACCGCGGTTCCTCGTCCGCTGCCGCGCCACGGCCAGAGCCCGTCTCCTTCCCCTACCGCGGCATGCAGAACGGGCCGCCCCGGCAAGGGCGGCCCGTTGTGATGGCGGGTGGCGCGGATCGTGTCAGCCGAAGGTGGCGTCGACGGTGAGCGGGGCGGCGGTGCGCGCCTGCATCACCAGGGCGTCGCGGGGCTCCACCTCCCAGGAGCGGAAGCAGTCCCAGCCGAACTCGCGCGCGGCGCGGGCCTGGTCGGGAAAGCCGAACCAGTCGCGCCAGCCTTCCTGCTCCGCGCGCCACTTGCAGTCCCAGTGAAAGGAGACGTGCGTTTCTTCCGACGCGGTGCGCACCGTCATCTGCCCACGGAAGTACTCGCAGCCCGACGCGGCGACCACTTCAATTGATTCCACCGGCACCGCCCGGTATTCTACCAGCGCCTTGTGCAGCGCCCGCTCCACCTTGACCGACGGGCAGCCGTAGCCGAACCGGATCCGCTCGCTGGCCCTGCCGTCGCGAAGAAACTGGTGCATCGCCTCGCGGAACTCGGGGGTGGCGGCAGAGGAGTCGAGCAGTTCGGCAGTGGTCATGGGCAGATCCGATGGAGAAAGGCGGGCGGTGTGGACCGCAAAAGATAACGCCGATTTCCGATCTCGCCAAGTCGTTCCCCAATACGGAGTTGCATGACTGCTACGAAGGTGCGTGCGCAAACGGTTGTTCTGTGACGGGCACGGCGGATTCCGGGGCGCTTCCCGACCTGCGCCCGCCGCACGACATGGTGTGGATCGCGCGGCGTTTGATCGACGCCGGGTTTGACACGTGGACGGTGGGCGGGGCCGTGCGCGACGCGCTGGCGGGCGGCCATCCCAAGGACTGGGACCTCGCCACGGCCGCGCGCCCGGGCGACATGCGCCGCCTGTTCAAGCGCACGGTTCCCGTCGGCGTCGAGCACGGAACGGTGGGCATTCTGGGGCGCGACGGGGTGATGTACGAGGCCACCACCTTTCGCCGCGACGTGGAAACGGACGGGCGGCACGCGCGTGTCACCTTCGCCGACCGGGTGGAGGAGGACCTGCAGCGGCGCGACTTCACCATCAACGCCGTCGCGTGGCACCCGCTCACGCACGAGCTGCGCGACCCGCACGGGGGCGTGCCGGACCTGCGCGCCGGCGTGCTGCGCACCGTGGGCGACCCGGCGGAGCGCTTTCGCGAGGACCGTCTTCGCGTTCTGCGGGCGCTGCGGTTCGCCGGGCGCTTCGGGATGCGCATCGACGCGGCGACGTGGGAGGCGGCCCGGGCGTGCGCGCCGGAGCTGGTGCACCTGTCCGCCGAGCGGGTGCGCGAGGAACTGTTGAAGGTGCTGCGGCAGGTGGATCCGCCCTCCGTGGCGCTGCGGATGTACCAGGAGTGCGGCGTACTGCGCGTGCTGCTTCCGGAGCTGGAAGCGTGCGTGGGCGTGCCGAACGGGGCGGGGGATGAGGACGTGTGGACGCACACGCTCCGCGTGGTGGACGCGATTTCTCCCGCGCGCGCGGGGCTGCGCATGGCCGCGCTGCTGCACGACGCGGGCAAGCCGCGGACGCGCACGGAGCGGGGGGGCTTTCCCGACCACGCCGCCGCGGGTGCGGCCACGGCGGACGCGGTGATGCGCCGGCTCAAGTTCAGCAACGCGGAGATTGATTCCGCGGTGCACCTGGTGGCGCAGCACGAGGCCGCGCCCCGCGCCGACGTGCCGGATCCGGTGCTGCGCCGCTGGCTGCGGCGCATCGGCCCGAGGTACCTGCCCGACGTCGTTCGCCTGCGCATCGCGGATCTGCGCGCGTACGATGCGGATGAGGACGCGCGGCGGGATACGGCCGCGCTCTGGCGCCGCGCGCGCGCGGAGGTGCGGCGCCGGACGCCGCTGGAGATCGGCGACCTGGCCATCGGCGGGACGGAGCTGCGGCAGCTCGGGCTGCCGCCGGGGCGCCTGTACGGCGAGATCCTGCGGGATCTGCTGGAGCGCGTGACGGACGATCCGTCGCTCAACGAGCGCGATACGCTGCTGGGGATGGTGGCGCGGCGGATTTCGTAGATCGCGAGCGGGCTGATCGGGTGATGACGGGTGGCGAGGGCGGTTGTGAGCGGCGGTGGTGGCGCGGCGGACGGTGTGGCCCTCACCCGGCTCGCTAACGCTCGCCACCCTCTCCCACGAACAGATGTGGGAGAGGGGGCACACCCCAGCAGCAGTGTGGGGCGTCGTGCCGCGTTTGCGCATGCGGACGCAGGTCTCGCCCGCAGCCCCGCACCTGGCAAGCGGGTGAGAAGGAGCTGCATGCGGACGCAGGTCTCGCCCGCAGCCCCGCACCTCGCAAGCGGGTGAGAAGGAGCCGTTCGGCGCGAGGGATGGTTTGGTGCGCACCGCGGGCTCCGCTCCGGCGGTTGAAACCGCGCCTCGAACCACACGAAGTCCGCCTTCGCGGACTGCATCCGCGGCATCGATGTGCGCCCACAAGATCAAGCGCCTCCGCCTGTCTGGGCCGCGCGTAACCTGTACCACGCCAAAGACTTGTCATCCTGAGGAGGCGCCGACCGAAGCTTTCGCCGCACCGCGATCTGGCGCCGACGAAGGATCTACTTTCCGCCCGTTCCAACTCCGCTGGTCACGCGGAGCTTTGCGTAGCGCACATACAGGAGAAGCGATGGAGCAGCAGCCGGAAGCGTGGATGCGGGGGCCGGTGCCGGGGGTGGAGCCGCTGCTGATGCCGGCGGCGCACGCCCTGATCGGCGCGGCGGAGGACATGCGGCGCGCGGCGGAAGATCTCTCCGTCGAGCTGCTGTGGAGCCAGCCCGGAGGCGCGGCGTCCGTGGGCTTTCACATCGCGCACGCGGCGGGAAGCCTGGACCGGCTGCTGACCTACGCACGCAACGAAGCGCTGTCGCCGGAGCAGTTCGCGTATCTCTCCGCCGAGCAGGAGCCCGGCGATCCGCCCAGAGACGCCGCGGCGCTGCTCGCGCACCTGTACGCGCAGGTGGAGCGGGCGCTGGCGCAGATCCGCGCCACGCCGCTCGGTTGGCTGCTGGAGTACCGCGGCATCGGGCGCAAGCAGCTTCCCAGCAACGTGCTGGGCCTGCTGTTTCACGCCGCGGAGCACACGCAGCGCCACACCGGCCAGGCCGTCACCACCGCCCGCATCGTCCGCGGCCTGCGGAGCGACTGAAGCCGCCGCAAGAACGGCTGAAAGCCTCACGATTCTGCGGTGAGGCTGCCCTTGGCGGACGCGATGAAGTCCGGTGCCGAATGCGGCGTGCGAAACAGAACGAGCCCCGCGCGACGGCGCGGGGCTCGTTTGTTAGCGGCGGATGCCGCGGTTGCGTGAGGGATTCGCGCCCGGAGGGCCGAGAGCCCGGAGTGGAGGGGCAACAGCCGTATCGTTGCCCCGGAACGGAGGGGGCTCGGCGCCGTTAGGCACAGTTGTATCGTGCCTTACGGCGCGCGAAGCCCGACCCGGAGCGCAGCGGAGGGGCACGCCCGAAAAGCAGTACGAAAGTACGAAAGTACGAAAGTGGAACGGAAGTGCCCGGTGCTCAGGGCCCAGTGCCCGCAACTTCCTCCACCCTCTCCACGCCTACTCCTCACCCAGCACCCGGAACAGCGCGTGGACGACCGCCGGGTGAAAGCGCGTCCCCGCGCCGTTGCGCAGGAACGGCTCCCAGTACTCGCGCGGCATGGCCCCGCGGTACGACCTCTCCGACGTCATGGCGTCCCACGCGTCCACCACGCGCAGCACCGCGATGAGCAGGTGATCGGGCGCGGTGGGCGGCACGATGGCGCACAGGTCCTCGTGGTTGGTGCCCTGGTGCTCGATCATGGCCGCCAGCGGCTTGAGCGAGGGCACGCCCCGCACGATCTCCGCGCCCACGCGGGCGTGCGCGCGAATGGTCTGCAGCTCCTCGTCGTTCAGCGGCGTCGTCTTCTGCAGCAGTTCAATGGGCACGGAGATCTTGCCGATCTCATGCAGCTGCGCGGCCGACTCCAGCAGGCGCCGCTTCTCGTCCGAAAGCTTCAGGACGATGGCCATCTTGTCGCACATGTCAGCCACGCGCTGGCAGTGCCCGTACATGTACCGGTCGCGCGCGGCGATGGTGAGCGCCAGCGCCTGGATCATCTCGCCCCGGGCGTCACTCACTTCGCGACGCAGACGGTCCATCGAGCGCCACGTCTCCGAGCGCAGCGCGCTGATCTCGCGCTCCACGCGGCTTACCGCCTCCTTGATCTGCACCCGGACGGTCTCCGCGTCAAAGGGCCTCGGCATGACTGAAAAACGGTCGTCGCCCGCGATGCCCCCGCGGCTGAACGGCGCGCCCGGCTCGGTGACCACGATGTGGCAGCCGGCGCGGTTCAGGTCGCGAAAGCGGCGGATGTAGCCAATTTCCTCGAACGAGCGCTCACACCCCAGATCGGTGATGACTACGTCGGGCACCAGCCCCTCCTCCAGCACGTGCATGGCCTGCCCGCCGTCGGGCACCACGCTGGCCAGGTGCGAGGCGCCGCGGATGATGGGCTCCAGTTCGTCCACCACTTCGGGGCGGTCGCTGACGACGAGGATGCGTCCGGTGAACATCATGATCAGATCTGGTGAGTGTGCCGGGAGGGGCGTTCAGTTGGTGGCGAGCGTAATGACCATGGGCGCACGCGTGGTGCGCGGGGCGGAGCCGGCCTGAGGCGCGCAGCGGGTGCGCACCGAAACGGCGTCCGTGGCGCCCGTCCGCACGGGTTCGGCGCGCCAGGCGGAGCAGGCCCCGTCCGCCGCCTCCGTCGCCGGGGCGGCAATGCCCACCACGGCGGCGCCGCGGATGCGCAGGTCGGCGCTCACGTCCAGGCCGTCACGGCCGGAGCGCAGCCGCAGCGCGGGCGCGATCTCCGCGGCGGCGGGCTGTACGATGGTCAGCGACACCCCGATGCTTCCGCTCTGGGCGGAGGCCGGTGCGGCGGCGGCAAGTGCGCCCGCGATGGCGGCTGCGAAAAGACTGCGCATGATGCGGAGCCGGTGCGCGGGCGTTGCCGGTGGATCAGAGCAGCAGGCCGGCGTACGCCGCGGCCACGCAGGTCATGGTGGCCGTGAGGGCCTGCAGCGCGGTGCGAAGGGCGGCCTTCTTCTGGTGCTTGCTCATCGGGAGTTTCTCCTGCTTGCGGAGGGACATCTCTCGCGGCGCAGAGGCCGCGTTCTCACGGCCTCCCCCAAGGCGAAGGGCGTACCCGATGCACTTCCTTTCGTAAGTCGTTGTCTGGTCGATGGTTGCGGGTGATGATGTGTTTCCGGCGGGGGGTGGAGATTGTGCGGATTTCGTACACGGGGGATGGGCGGCTCGCGGGAAAGCCGCATGATTGCTGATGCTTTCAGGGATGTGTAGGATTTCCGGACAGTGCAGGGGCGTTCGGAAATTCGACAGAGGGCAGGTGGGGGAGGCTGAGGGACGCTGGGGGAGCCTGGGGGAACTGGGAGAGGCTGAGCGAGTGAATTCGCCGCAACAGCGGCGGAAAGTCCCCCCAAACGGACGGGGGGACTTCACCTGCACCCGGCGGAGGGTTCCGATGTCGTTCTCCCCTCTTCGTGCGCAGTTTGCACGGGGAGGGGCCTCGCTGAGCGAGTGAACTCGCCGCAACAACGGCTGAAAGCCTCACGGTACTGCTGTGAGGCTGCACCTGCGCGGCGGCGAATCCGGTGGGAATTCTCGCTCCTCCGCGTTTCGCTTGCGCCAGAAGGGGAGCGGGAGGCCGGGGGTGGGGCCTTCGGCGGCTGGGCGCACACCGACGCCGGCCCCCGCGCCGAACGGCTCCCCCTCTCCCGCGGAGCGGGTGGAGGGGGTTGGGGGAGGGGGCCTCTCCGAACGCGTCTCGACCAGGCAGAACCGCACCGATACGCATCCCCGGCCTCCCTGAGCGGATGAATCCGCCGCTCGGACAGCGGAAAGCCCCGACACGACGCCCACAGGCGCCGTTCGGGGCTTCAACTGCATGTCGTTCGATTCGTCTCCCGTGCGGGAGGGCGCCGGGGCGGCGAATCACCGACCCGCCGCGCGTCCGTTATCCCAGCAGGTCGATGGCCCAGAGGCTTTCTTCGCCGGTGATGAACAGGCGCCGGCCATCCGCCCCGCCAAACGCCACGTTGGAGCAGGTGTGCGGCGTGGGAATGGTGCCCAGCGGCTCACCTTCGGCGGAAAAGATCTGCACGGCGTTGCCGGAACTCGTCCACACCCAGCCCCGCGCATCCACGCAGAAGCCGTCCGGCACGCCGGGCTCGATCACGCGGAACACGCGGCGGCCGGTCAGCGCGCCGTCCGCGCCTACGTCAAATGCCACGATCTCGTGCGTGCTTCCGCCGGAGCCGTCCGCCGTGTCGGAGACGTACAGCGTGCGCCCGTCCGGCGAAAACGCGAGGCCGTTCGGCTGCTCCAGGTCCGCCATGCGGGTGAGCGTGTTGCCGCGCGGGTCGTAGCGGTACACGCTGCGATGGTCCAGTTCCGGCTCGGCGGGGCAGCCCTGCCGGGGGTTGCGGATGCCGAACGTGGGATCGGTAAACCAGATGGCGCCATCCGGCCCCACGACGAGGTCGTTCGGCGAGTTGAGGCGCCGGCCCTGGTAGTGCGACACGAGGATCACCGGATGCCCCGTTCCCGGCCACCAGGTGACGGCGCGGCGGCCATGCTCGCAGTGCAGCAGCGTGCCGTCGCGGTCCACAGCGTTTCCGTTGATGAACGGCGTTGCGTCGATGAGCACGTCCACGGCGCCGTCGGGCCGCCACGCCATCACGCGGCGGCCCTCGATGTCGCTCCACACCAGCACGTTGCGCGCGGCCCACCACACCGGGCCCTCGCAGAAGATGCCCTGGTCGTACAGGGACAGCAGGCGCGCATGGGGCGACAGCACCGTACGCAGGCGGTCGTCCAGCAGCACGGGGCCGCCGGCGCCCTCCACGGGTCGCGGCTCTCCGGGAGGGCGGAGCCGGCACAAGGTCGTCATGGTCAGGCGGGGAAAAGCGGTGAATTCCGGACCGCGCCTCCCCCCGCAAATCCCGGCATCCGGGGGGAACAGGGGTTCCCGCCAGGCGTGTGGCTGATACGGTTGCTGCGGAGTGCAGGGTGGGACTGAAGCCGCGGCGCCGCGGCAACAACGGCGCGCAAGTCCGCCTTTGCGGACTGCGGCGGATGCATCGGCGTGGGATGCGAAGCCCGGCGTGGCGGCCTGTCCAGAGCGAATGAATTCGCCGCTGGAACAGCACGAAGTCCGCCTGCGCGGACTGCGGCGGCAGCATCGGTGTGAGCCGCACACGCCGGGGTGTCCGCCGGGTTGGTTGAAGCCCCGATCGTGGACGCGACAGCGGCCACGGGTCGGGGCTTACCGCTGTCCGAGCGGCGGATTCATCCGCTCAGGGAGGCTGCGGACGCGCTCCGTCCGTGGCCCCCCGGGCCCCTCACCGCTCTCCTCCTGGCAGGAAGCGAAATGCGGAGAGGGGAGAACTGCGGAACGGTGCGGTTCTGCCCAGTCGAGGCGCGTTCGGAGAGGCCCCCTCCCCCCAACCCCCTCCACCCGCTCCGCGGGAGAGGGGGAGCCGTTCGGCGCGGGGCCAAACGTCGGCGCCGGCCCGTCCCTCGCGCGAGTGCAGCCTCACAGCCGTACCGTGAGGCTTTCAGCTGTTGTTGCGGCGAGTTTACTCGCTCAACCGATCCGGAGCCCATCCCCGCCACCCGCCCCGGAACCCGCCGCCGCGTGCAGGTGAAGTCCCCGTTTGTCTGGGGCGGCCTTGCGCCGTTGTTGGGGCGAAATCACCCAGCCTCCTCCGACGCACACAACAAAAAAGCGCGCCCCCCCGGTGCGGGGAGCGCGCCAATCGCGGGCCGGCCGGCGGATCGCGCGTCAGGCGGCGCCGCCCAGCAGCACCGTCTGCACCGCGTCCGCAAGCTCGTCGGGGGTGAACGGCTTGGGAAGGAATGCAGCGCGCGAGGCCACACCCAGCCGCACCTCGGCCGCGTCCGGACGGCCGGAGACGCACAGCAGCGGCGTCCCCGGCCGGATCTCCGCCAGGTGATACGAAGTCTGGTTCCCCGTCATTCCCGGCATCATGATGTCCATGATCACCAGGTCGATGGGGCCCTCGAACTCCGAGGCCACGTCCAGCGCCTCGGGCCCGCTGGCCGCCTCCACCACCCGGTAGCCGCGCCGCTCCAGAATGCGGCGGGTCACCCGCCGCACCCCGTCGTCGTCGTCCACCACCAGAATCGTGGCCCCCGGCCGGGGATCGGTCATGGTGCGCTCCACCAGCGTCGTCGGTTCCCTCGTCATGGTCATCATGACACAAGCATGGTGCTTTGTTGCCGTTTGCGCCAGTGAGGGGATGACACCGCCATGCCGCGCTCGTATCATGACATGGCGCGAAACAAATGGTGCAGGCCAACTTGCAGCGATTGGCGTGAAGTGAACAAAGTCGCCGATTCATCCTCACTGCCCGGGGCCGGGCGCCCCAGCGCGGGGATGGCGCCGGCCGAAGGGGACGGGGAGCGCGGGACCGGGGCGCGCGCCGCCGGCCCGGGGAGAGGACAAGGCGGACGGCGGTGCCGGATGCATGGTATGGCGCGATTGTACGCGGGGCCCGCGACGCGCTAGATTCGGTTGCGGACGCGCGCCGGAGGGGTGGGCGCGGCCGGAGCACGCACGGCGGGAGAACAATGCCGATTCAGCAGGGGGAAGCGCCGGACGGCGCCGCGGCACGCGAGCGTCTGCTGGCCGAAACGGCGCGGGGGTTCGCCTGGGAAGGGGAACTGGCGGACGGCGCGGTGCGCGTGACGTACGCGGGCGCGGCGGTGCGCACCGTCCTGGGCCACGCGCCGGAGCACTGGTCCGCCCGGCCGGACGCGGGCGCGGAGCCGGAAGCGGCCGCCGCGCTGGACGCCGTGCGCCTGCGCGCCGCCCGCCAGGGCGACGGCTACGCGGTGCAGTACACGGCGCGCCACGCGGACGGCCGCCTGCTTCGCGTGCGCGAGCGCGGCGAGGGCGCGGGCCCCGGGCGCATGCGCGCCGCGGTGATGCGCAATCCGGACGACGCCGCGCTGCGGGACGCCCGCCGCGAGCTGCTGGACCAGGCGCCGGACGGCATCGTGGTCATGGCCCGCGGGCGGGTAAGCGAGTTCAACGCCCGCGCCGCGGAAATCTTTGGCGGCGACCTGCGCGGCCTGACCCTTTCCGACATCCTGGACGCGGACCAGCTCGCCGAGCGCCCCCTGGCGCTGGACGCGCTTCCGCGCGGCGAAACGGTGCTGGGCGAGCGGATCATCCGCCGGCGGGACGGCGGCACGGCGGAGGTGGAGGTCAGCGCCCGCGTGCTCGCCGACGGATCGGTGCAGGCCATCGTGCGCGACGTGAGCCGCCGCCGCGCCGCCGAGCGCGACGCGGACCACGCGCGGGCCCGCCTGCTTTCCCTCTTTGACCTGGACCCGCTCCCCGCCTACGTCTTTCACGTGCAGCCCGGCGGCGTGGTGCTGGAGGCGCTGAACCAGGCCGCGCGCGCGCCGGGCCACGGCGACGAGCTGCTGGGGCGCGACGCCGAGGCGATCTTTGCCCACGCGCCGCAGATCGCCGCCGCCATTCGCCAGTGCGCCGCCACCGGGCAGGCCATGCGCCGCGAAACGGAATTCCGCGCCGGCGGCACCGGGCCGCGCACCCGCGTGGTCGTTACCCTGGGCTTCGTGCCGCCCGACCGCGTGGTGGCGCGCCTGCAGGACGTGACCGAGCAGCGTGCGCTGGAACAGTCCATCCGCAGCCGCGACCTCACCTTTCAGGCCATCAGCGACGCGGTGTACCTGGCCGACCGCGAGGGGCGCATCGCGGACTGGAACCCCGCGGCGGAGCGCATGTTCGGCCGGTCGCGCGGCGAGATGCTGGGGCGCATGGTGGCGGCCGTGCACGGCGCCGAGGTGATGGACGACGTGACGGGCCGGCTGCTGGAGGCGTTGAGCGCCGAGGACCGCTGGCACGGCGAGCTCCCCTACACCCGCCCGGACGGCACGCCGGGGCTGGCGGACGCCACGGTGGTGGGGCTTCGCGACGACGAAGGCGCGCTGGTGGGGATGATCGCCGCCGAGCGCGACGTCACCGAGCGCAGCCGGGCCGAGGAAGCGCTGCGCCAGAGCGAGGCCCGGTTCCGGGCGATGTTCCAGAACAGCGCCATCGGCATCTGCGTCATCGCGCCGGACGTGCGGGTGATGGAGTGCAACCCCGCCATGGCCGCCATGCTGGGCCGCACCCCCGGCGACCTGCGCGGAATGAGCTTCGCCGCCTTCACCCATCCCGCCGACGTGGACGAAAGCCTGGCGCGGCTGCAGGCCGTGGCGCACGGCGAGGCGGACCATTCCACGCTGGAGAAGCGCTGCCTGCGCCCGGACGGCACCGAGGTGCGGGCCCGGCTCACCGCCTCCGCCGTGCGCGGCGACGACGGGGCGGTGCAGTACCTGATCGTGATGGTGGAGGACGTCACGGAGGCGCACGACGCCCTGCGGGCCGTGCGCGAAAGCGAGCGCCGCTTCCGCGACATCGCCGAAAACGTCCGCGACATCTTCTGGACGGCCTCGCCCACGGGCGAACTGCTGTACGTGAGCCCCGCGTTCGAACGCATCTTCGGCGTGCCGGCCGACACCCTCATCGCCCACCCGCTGCGCTTCGCGGAGCTGCTGCACCCCGAAGACGTGGCGCAGGCGCGGCGCCCGCTGGAGGAGCGGCTGGCGGGGGAAACCACGCGCGAGTACCGCATCATCCGCCCGGACGGGCAAACGCGCTGGGTGCGCGACCGCTCCTTTCCGGTCCGCGGCGCGGACGGTGTGGTGCGCCTGGTGGGGATTGCCGAAGACGTCACGGAGCGCACGCGGGCGGAGATCGCGCTGCGCGACAGCGAGCAGTACCACCGCGCCCTGATCCGCCAGTCCACCGACATCTTCACCGTGCTGGACGAGGACTACGTCATCCGCGACATCAGCCCGTCCGTCACGGCGTTGATGGGGTGGGAGGTGGGGGAGCTGGTGGGGACGAGCTGCCTGGACCTGGTGCACCCGGACGACCTGGAGTACTTCCGGGGAATCCTGCGCGCCTCCATCGGCGACCCGGGGCTCCCCTGCGCGGCGGAGGCCCGGTTCCGCAGCCGCACGGGGGAGTTCCAGGTGCACGAGGGCGTGGTCACCAGCCTTCTGGACCATCCCGCGGTGGTGGGGATCGTCGTTACCTCGCGCGACGCGACGGACCGGCGCCGGCAGGAGGAGGAAGCCCGGCGGATGGCGGAAATCGTGCGCTCCACCAGCGACGCGATCATCAGCAAGTCGCTGGACGGAACGGTGCTGAGCTGGAACCCCGCCGCGGAGCGCATGTTGGGGTGGACGGAGGCGGAGATGGTGGGCGCCAGCGTCCTGCGGGTGGTGCCGCCGGAGCTGCACGGCGAGGAGCGGGCGGTGCTGGCGCGCGCCGCCGCCGGCGAGATGGTGAACCACTTTGAGACGGACCGCCTGTGCCGCGACGGCCGGGTGCTGCGCGTTTCGGTGACGGTGTCTCCCTTTCCGGATTCGGAGGGGCGCATCACGGGGATCTCCACCGTGACGCGCGACATCACCGGGCAGCGGCGGCTGGAGGAGCAGCTGCGGGCCGCGCAGAAGATGGAAGCCGTCGGGCGGCTGGCGGGCGGGGTGGCGCACGACTTCAACAACCTGCTCACCGCCATCCGTGGCAACGCCGCGCTGCTGCTGGCGGACCTTCCGGAAGGCGACATCCTGCGGGAGGACGTGGCGGAGATCGACCGGGCGGCGGTGCGCGCGGCGGAGCTCACGCGGCAGCTGCTGGCCTTTTCGCGCCGGCAGGTGCTGCAGCCGCGGGTGCTGGACCCGAACGCCGCCGTGCGCGACATGCAGCGCATGCTGGCGCGGCTGATTTCCGCGGACGTGGACCTCGTTGTGGCCCTGGCGCCGCGGGTGCCCAGCGTGCGCGCGGACCCGGGGCAGATGGAGCAGGTGATCGTGAACCTGGTGGTGAACGCGCGCGACGCCACGGCGCCGGGCGGGCAGATTACCGTGTCCACGGGGGAGCAGACCGTGGAGGCCGGGCGCCCGGGGGTGCCCTCGTACGTGTCGCCGGGGCGGTACGTGCGCCTGTCGGTGAGCGACACGGGGACGGGGATGGACCCGCAGGTGATGGAGCACCTGTTCGAGCCCTTCTTTACCACCAAGCCGGCGGGAAAGGGGACGGGGCTGGGGCTTTCCACCGTCTACGGCATCGTGAAGCAGAGCGGCGGGTACGTGTGGGCCGAAAGCGAGCCGGGGTCGGGGAGCCGCTTCATCGTGCTGCTCCCCATCGTGGATGCGCCGGCGGAGGGGGGCTCGCTGGCCGCGTCCTCCGCCACGCGGGCGATGGCGGGCTCGCGCGGCACGGTGCTGATCGTGGAAGACGAGGACTCGGTGCGCACCCTCGCCCGGCGCGCGCTGGAGCGGGCGGGGATGCGGGTGCTGGAGGCGCGGTCCGCGGCGGCGGCGGTGGACGTGGCGAGCCGCGAGCCCACGCTGGACCTGCTGCTCACCGACGTGGTGATGCCGGGCGGGAGCGGATACACGGTGGCGCGGCAGCTCTCGGACCGGTATCCCGGGCTGCGGGTGCTGTTCATGTCGGGCTATCCGGGCGAGGCGATGGAAGAGTTGGGGCTGGGCCGCGACGCGGACCTGATCGCCAAGCCGTTCTCGCCCTCGGAGCTGGCGGCGCGCGTGGCGGCGGTGCTGGGGCGAAACGCGGGGTAGACAGGAGAACGGGCGGACTTCACCTGCGCGCGGTGGATCGCCCGATGCGTCGCGGCGGGTTGCATCGCGGATGGTGTCCTGAGCGGATGATATCCGCCGCCCTGAAGCGGTACGCCCCGACCTTTCGGCCGCTGGCGCGCCCACGCCCGGGGATTCAACCAACCCGGCGGACGGCTCGTTGTATGCGGCCCGCGCCAATGCCGCCGCCGCAGTCCGCGAAGGCGGACTTCGTGCTTTTCCAGCGGCGAATTCATTCGCTCTGGACAGGCGGACGCGCCGATCTACGCCCTCCACACTGATGCAGCCGACGCAGCCCCGATCCCCAATCTCCGGCCGCGCTCCGTTGACCGGAATCCACCCAGTGCTTACCTTTTCGGGCTCGCCCGCCCATGCGCGGGCGGGGATGCCCCCGTAGCTCAGGTGGATAGAGCGACGGTTTCCTAAACCGCAGGCCGCGTGTTCGAGTCACGCCGGGGGCACTGAATTCGGGGCGGCTGCACGGCGATTCCGCCCGTGCACTGGATCCGCGGATACAATGAGAGAGGCCGCCTCCCGGTTCGGGATGGCGGCCTCTTCGTGCGCACTACGGCTTCAGTAGCGGGCAAAGAGGGTGTAGGTGCCCTGGTTGGCCGTCTGGCTGGTGAGGGCGGCGTCTTCGGAGTTGCTCCAGCTGCGCACCTCGATGCGGTAGCGGCCGGGGGGAAGCCGCGCATCCACCCGCTCCACGCCGCCCACCCCGTTGATGTCCACCGACTGCTCCACGGCATCGCCCTTTTCGTTGAACACCAGCAGATCCAGGTCCGCGTGCGCCGGGTCGCGCGCCTCCACGATCTTGAGCGTGATGCTCACGTCGCGCGTTTCCGTGAGGGTGAACGCGTAGTGCGCGGACGAGGTGTACAGGTTGGCGCGCCGCGACCGCCGGCTGTCCACCTCGCCCCGCACGGGCACGTTGCTGGCGATGGCCAGCGGAAACGGCTCCGGCGCGGCGGGGTTCTCGCCCGGCGAATAGGTGATTCCCCGCGCGCTCAGCGACGAGGCCAGCGCCGCGCGCC
>NZ_DASVTX010000448.1:0-1669 GCF_036387355.1 Longimicrobium sp. | reverse complement strand
GAATGGGGTGCCGCGCCACGGGAAAGACCCCCACGAACTCCTGCCCCGATGCGCCGCGCACGTCCGCCGGCGTGAATCCAAGCTCCCAGAAGTCGCGCTGCAGCGTGGGCATGCGGTCGAACTCGCTCACGCTCACAGGGTGTTCCAGCCCCTGCAGCACCGGGTCGGCCGCCATGTGCGAGTAGATGAACTTTTCCGGATCCGGAAAGAAGTAGAAGTCGCGAAAGCGCCGCACGAACCCGCGCCCCACCACGTCGCCCGCGCCCCAGCTTGCGTCCACCGGCTGCCACGCGCCGTCGATGCGCACCACGTTCCAGGCGTGCCGCTGGCGTGAAACGGGATTGCGCGGATCGCCCGTGGCCGCCTTGGCGAAGCCCTCCACCACGCCCGCCTCGAGCCCCGCGGCGTGCGCCATGGCCATGTACAGAAAGGCAAAGCCGTCACATACGGCGCGCTTGCGGCGCAGCACGGCGGGCGGCGTCTGCACGGGGACGGCGAGGCGGCTGCCGTAGAACGCAGCCGCATCGTATTCGATGTTGTGCGTGATCCAGCGGTAGATGGCGCGCGCCTTGTCGCGGTCCGTCTGCAGGCCGGCCGTAACGCGCGCGGCGATCTCCTGCACGGAAGCCGCGGTGGACGGGGCGGCCAGGGCCACGGAATCCGCCAAGCGATAGTCAGGCTGGGGGCGCTGCGCAGAAACGGGGGCAGCGGCCAGCAGCGCGGCGGCGGCGAGCGCGCCGGCGATCCGAAGAATGGTCATGCGAGGGAAACGTGCGTATACGACGAGGTGGCTTGCCGGGAGGCAGCCTGGAAGGGTGCCGGACCTGACGGATGAGATCGAGGCGTCTTGATGCGGAGCGGGCGCGGAATTCCGTGCCGCCGGTCCTGCGGCGTGCCTGCATCGGGGATGCCCAAAGCTAATCAGGACAGCAACTTCTGGCAACGATCCGCGCGCCTGCGGCTCCCCCCTCCGCCGCTCCCCGTCCCCGGTCTCCGCCAACCTCTCGTCTCTGGTCCCCACCGCGCGCGAAAAGGCCGGCGCACCGCACCCTATCCGCCGGAATTGTACAACATGGACACCTGCGACCCACGCCGTGAAACCCCGCTCCGCCTGCGTTCGTACCCATCCGCACAACCCACGCATCACCCCCGCTGCCGCGTTTACCGACAAAAAGCATAACGTTGGCCTTGCAACCAATGCGCAAGGACCGGCATCATCAGAATCATGGCCACGCGCGCCCTGCCCGGGCGGGGTGCTCCGTGGCGTACACCGCGGCAGCACTCCGGCTGCCGCCCATGCGCCCTGGACGGCCATGCCGTCCCATCCACGACGGGGACCGCCACCCTCGCGCCGCCGCGGAGATGGTGGAACGGCTCGCGGCCGAGTTTCCGCGCGCGGGGCTGGCGCTGGCCGGCTCCGTCGCCGCGGGCACGCACACGGCGAAGAGCGACATCGACGTTCTGCTGGTGGATGATGGCTTGCGACGCGAGATGCAGTTCTCCACCGAATCGCTCGGCATCCCCACGGCCATCGTCTGCCTGCTGCCCGGCGTGACCGCGGACCGCGAGCAGGCGTGGCTCACCGGCACAGGCGGCGCGGACTGGATGATGGGGATGATTCGCTCGGCGCGTGCCCTGCGCGATCCGCACGGCCAGTTCGCGCGGCTGC
>NZ_DASVTX010000447.1:0-3710 GCF_036387355.1 Longimicrobium sp. | reverse complement strand
AACACGAGGCGCCTGTGAGGAAGGGGTAGCTACACAGCGGAGATGCTGCGGTGTCGGTGACTTGACACGTTGACGGACGGGACGCCCTGGTACGTCACGCAGATTGGTTCAACGACGTAAGCCCCTGATGACCACTATTGAACGAAAGCGAATCCGGCCTGGGATCCTGTTAGCCCTGGTTTTGAGTTCCGGGATTTCGTGCGCAGCCCAGCAGAGTTCCGCAGAAGCAGCGATCCACGCAAGACTACGCAACGAGTGCCGGCGGGCGGCACGGATCATCCGCACCGGCCGGCCCGCACCCCGTCTCACCTGGGCTGCCGAGCGCATTCCCGAGTGCACCGACGTAGGGCCAGCGGCTCTTGGCAGGCGGTGGCGCATGATCGGCGGGAACGCCGACGATCTCGAAGCACTTACTCTCGCTACCATGCGGGTGCGCGACGGAGCGCTCTTTACTGACCTGCTCGCCGTAGCGGAGGATGGCTCGCGCCCGCCGCAGGTTCGCGTGGCGACGATGCTGGCGCTCGCAAAACTCACGAACCCCGGGCTCTCGATCCCTCTGTCGTTCCTCACTCCGCCAGACACGATTCGCCGGATTCCAATGGCTCTGGGATCGACAACGCACGCGTCTCGTGGGCACGGCACGGTCGCGATGCCGCCCGGATATCGGCTGCAGATACTCGCGCTTCTCGAGCAACTGACCGCGGACCGTGCCGGACAGCCGCGCGAAGTCTGGTATGCGGCCGGCATGCTCGCCAAGCGCGTACGGGCGGATCTTGCGGACACGCCTGAGCCGTAAGAACGCGTGGCGGATCAACGTCTGGTGCGGAGACAACCGGTGATCAGAACGCGAATGATCTCGTTGGACCCAAAGCTGATCGGCGCAGGCGTGCTGGCGATTCTGATCCTTGGTTCAGAGATGCCGTGCGCTGCCCAGCAGAACTCGCGCGATGCTGGGGTCGAGGCCAGGATACGCAACGAGTGCCGGCTGGCATCGCAGGTGCTCCGCGCGCGGCATCCGGCAACGAAGCTGCAGTGGGCGGCCGAGCTTGCGCCCTTCTGTCCTGCAAGTGGGCCGCAGGCGCTCGCGGGTTGGTGGCGTGCGGTTCCCGACGGCCCCGCCGAGTTCGACGACCTGACGCGCGCCAGCATGAAGGTTCGGGACGGCGAACTTTATTCGGCGTTGCTCGGCATCGCGGGCGACCCCGCGCGGCCGGCGAGGGTGCGCGTCGCCGCCATGCTTGTTCTGTCGAAATACGTGAATCCCGGCACTGGCGTGTGGCTCACGGACCTCGTGCCGCCGGATTCCATACGCCGCATTCCCATGGCTTTGGGATCAACGACCTACACGTCATACGCTCAAGGCCACGTTCCCATGCCGACGGGCATTTCGCCGCAGATTCTCGCACTTCTTGAGCGGATTGCGGCGGATCGATCGGGCCAGCCGCGCGAAGTCTGGTATGCAGCGGGAATGCTGGCCAAGCGGGTGCGTTTCGACACTGAGCACCTTCCCACTCCTTGAGGCCCGTACGGTGGCCGTGCGCAGACAACCCGGCATCGTGCTCGCCAAGCGCGTTCCGTCTTACATCGAGCATCTGCCGGAGCCGTACTGTGCAGCACGCGCGAGCTTTGACGCCAAGGCCACACGTGAATGACCCAACCGCACCAAGTGGCACCTCAACTGGTGAGATCGTTCGGGCGGAAGCTGACCTGTGCTGGCGTGCTAGCGACTCTGACGGTTAGGTCGGCGTCCGCGCAGGCTGACCCGCAGGCGGCGACTGTGCAGCACCGGACCGATTGTCGCCTTGCTGCGCAGATCCTGTCGAGCGACCAGCCGCACACCCGTGCTCAGTGGGCGCTGGAATATGCGCAGGCGTGTCCAGAGGATGGCCCGCCAGCCCTCGTCGCCCTGTGGGATACGGTGTCGGGTGCGGAGCCCGGTCTGAGCAGCCTCACCGCGTCTACCATGTACATCCGGGACCGGCGCATCTACGACCAGGCGCTGGCCGTCGCTGGTTCGCGAGATCGGCCCGTGCGCGTTCGCACGCACGCGATGCTGATACTCGTAAAGTACGTGATCCCGTCGAGTTCGATCCGGCCCTCCGATCTGGAGCCGCCGGACACGATCGAACACGTTCGAGTGCCGCTGGGATCAACCACCAGAGACTACCAGACACAAGGAACTCAGGCCGTCGGAAGCGAGATCGGGCCCGAGGTTCTGGCTGTGCTGGAGCGCATCGCCTCTGACCGCGAGGGAGAGCCGCGCGAGGTCTGGTACGCGGCGGCGCGGCTGGCACGGCGTGTACGTTGGGAACTGGAACCGCGGCGTGCGAAGTAGCAGGCGCCCGATCATCTCCGAGACACCAGGCATCGTTGGACCCGCCAAGCCGAACCGTACGCCCGAGCAAGAAAACGGGGCGGCCGCATGCAGCGGCCGCCCCGTTCTCTTTTCGCGTGGCGACGATCAGAAATCGTCGTCGGCGCGCAGTTCGTCCAGCGAATCTTCCTCGGGCTCTTCGTCCGCGGGGGTGTCCAGGTTTACACCCGCGTCGTCACCGTCGTCCGGATCGATCCCCAGCGTTTCTTCCAGCGCCACCGAATCCACCACCTCCTGCGCGGACCCGTCGCCCCCGTCCAGAATGGGGAGCGGCTCCTCGTCCTCGCTCACCACGCGGGCCACGTCCATCACCGAGTCCTTGGCACCCAGGTTGATGATCTTGACGCCCTGCGTGGCACGGCCGATGACCCGGATGCCGTCCACCGGAGTGCGGATGATGATGCCCTCGCGGGTAATCACCATCAGCTCGTCGCCCGGGTGCACCTCCTTCATGGCCACCACGCGCCCCGTCTTGTCGGTGGTGCGCACGTTGATCACCCCCATGCCGCCGCGGTTCTGGCAACGGTAGTCTTCCAGCGGGGTGCGCTTGCCGAATCCCTTTTCCGTCACCACCAGCAGCGTGCTGCCGGCCTTGGTGACCACCATGCCGATCACCAGGTCGCCCTTGCGCAGGCTGATGCCGCGCACGCCCGTGGTGGCGCGTCCCATCTCGCGCGTGTCGGACTCTTCGAAGCGGATGGCCATGCCGTCGCGGGTGGCCAGCACCACGTCGCAGCTGCCGTCGGCCAGCTGCACGCTGATGAGCTCGTCGCCGTCCAGCACGTTCATGGCGTTGATCCCCACCCGGCGCGGATTGCCGTACGCCGCCAGCGACGTCTTTTTCACCACGCCGTTGCGCGTGGCAAATATCAGCGACCGGTCGTGCGAGAAGGTCCGCACGGGGACCAGCGCCGCGATCTTTTCGTCGCTCCCCATGTTGATGAGGTTCACCACCGGCTTGCCGCGGCTGTTGCGCGAGCCCACGGGGATCTCGTGCACCTTGAGCCAGTAGCACTGGCCGTCGCGGGTAAAGAACATCAGGTAGTCGTGGGTGTTGGCCAGGAACAGGTGCTCCACCCAGTCTTCTTCCTTGGTCTTCATCCCCTCGATGCCGCGCCCGCCGCGCGCCTGGGCGCGGTAGGTGTCGCTGGGCACGCGCTTGATGTACCCGGCGTGGCTCACCGTAATGACCATCTCCTCGTCGGGGATCAGGTCCTCGATGCTGAGGCTCCCCGCGTCGCCAAGGATGTCCGTCCGCCGCTCGTCGCCGTACTTGTCGGCCACCTCGGTCAGCTCGTCCTTGATGATGGTCTTGCGGCGCTCCACGTTCGCCAGG
>NZ_DASVTX010000446.1:0-5003 GCF_036387355.1 Longimicrobium sp. | reverse complement strand
CGCTCGATGATGCACCGGATGCGGATGCGTCGCAATGCATTGCCGCTGTTCGCGCTGCTGGCGTGCGGGGCGTGCGGCGGCACGCGCGACGACGTGTCGGGAACGTACCTGCTGGACCGCAGCGGGGGCGCGGGGTGCGTCCTGGGCGCCCGCCTGGACGAGCCGCGGGCGGTGCACCTGGAAGTGCAGTGCACGGCACCCGGCGCGGCGCAGACCAAGGGCGATCTGGTCACCATGGCCGCGGTGGATGACGGCAAGGCAGTGGTTCGCATGGACGACTTCGGCGCGCCGTGCGAGCTTCGCTTCCACTTTCGCGGATCAACCGCAGTCGTCACGCAGCCGGGCTCCGCGGAGGCGTGCGGGTTCCCGCCCGGCGTGGTGCTCGCGGGCACGTGGCGCCGCACCAGCCGCGACCCGTGGGTGCTCCCGGAACTCCGCTGATCCCCGTCCGCCCTCTCCCGTGTCGCCCACCCTGAGTGATGACCTGCGCCGGCGGGTCCCCCACGACCTTCCGCGCGAGGACTGATGTTCATCGCCCACATCCCCGCCGGCTACCTGGCCACGCGCGCCCTTCTGCGCCGCCTTTCCGTCCCGGCCCATGCCCGGCGCAGGCTGATGATGGTCGGGGTGGCCGCGAGCGTGTTGCCGGACGCGGACCTGCTCTGGTGGCACTTCGTGGATCACCGGCGGCAGGTGCACCACGCGTACCTCACGCACATCCCGCTCGCCTGCCTCGTCGCGTTCGCCATCGCCGCGCTCGTTCTGCGCCTGGCGCGTGCACGGCGGCAGGCGTGGATCGCGGGCGCGATCGTGGCGGTGAACGTGATGCTCCACCTGCTGCTGGACACCGTCGCTGGCGGAATCCGGTGGGCGTGGCCGATGTCGGGCCACGAGTTTGCGCTCAGCGCCCCGACGGCCCGGTACGGCTTCTGGATCGGCAACTTCGTGATGCACTGGACCTTCGCCCTCGAGGTCCTGATCACCGCCGCGGCGCTGTGGGTCTGGTGGCGGGCGCGGCGTGAAGCGTCCCCGCGAGCCCGTCCGTGAGGCGGCGAGGCCCGGCGGACGCAGAACCGGGTCCCGGCGCGTGCCGGGACCCGGTTCTTTTTCCGCCTGCGAAGCGTTACTCCTGCTCCGTCGGGGCGACCTGCGTGCGATAGTAGTGGGCGAGGCGCACGGCCTCTTCCGTAAGGCTCTTGCAGTACGCGCGGCCGGCATCCGGCCCGTAGTTGCGGATCATGAGCTGCACGGCGTTCTCGCCCAGCACCTGCGCCACCGCGGCGGGATTCAACTGCTCCTCCCGAAAGTCCTTCATGGTTTCCAGCATGATCTTGCGGGCCGCGTGCAGGTGCCGCTCGACCTCGTCCTTCTGCGCCTGATTCATTCCCCTGTTCCTCTCCCGGCCCGTTCGCCGACCTTCTGTTTACCCCAGCGTGGCGCCCAACCTAATCGCCCCGGGGTTGGCGATGCAACGCGCGGTCAGAAGCGCGACGAGGGGAGCTGCACGTCGGCGCGGACCCATGCGGCGGCCAGCCGGGCGCGGGCGGCATCCGCGTCCGCCGTGCGGCCCGCGGCGCGAAGGGCACGTTCCAGCCCCCACAGACTCCATCCATTCCCCGGCCGGTCCTCCACCGCAAAGGCGTACACCTCCGCCGCTTCGCGCGCCTGCCCCGCCTCCAGCAGCGCCGCGCCCAGCCAGTCGCGCGCGGCGAAGGGCAGCGGCTCCGGCTCGTCGTACTGCAGCTCATCCTCCAGCTCCACCGCGCGGCGGAACGCGGCGACGGCCTCGTCGCGCCGCCCCGCGGACCGCGCGATCTCGCCGCGCAGGATGTTCGCGACCACGCCCAGCAGCCGCGCCGGGGAATGGACGCGTACCATCATGCTTTCCGGCGTGTGGGCCGCCAGCGAGTCCACCCGGGCCAGGTACCACGCCGCGCTGTCTGCCCGCCCCGTGCGCAGGTGCGCGTAGCCGCGCCCGAACGCCCACAGCCCGCGGTGCACCGGGTGCGACGGCGCGGCGGTGAGCGCCAGCGCCTCGTTCCACCGCCCGAACCGCACGGCTACCGTGGCCTGCAGCGAGGCGCCGTCCCCGTCCGGCACCAGCTCCGCGAACCCGTCGGAGGCGTGAAGGGACACCGCCGACTGGCCGTCCACCGCCGCCGCGTACGCCAGCATCATCTGGTTGTGCGCGGCGTAGACGGAGATGCCGTCCCCCGTGCGCGCCGCGGAATCGGAGCGCACGGCAATCTGGTTCACCCGCACCGCGTCGCTCCACCGGCCGATGCGGTTGAACGTGTGTGACGGCATGTGGTTGATGTGGCTCGCCCGCGGCATGGACGCGGAGAGCAGGTCGCCGCACGCCGCCGCCTCGGCCACCCGCGGCGTGGTTTCCGTGGCGTGGATGAACAGGTGGCACGCGCCCGGATGCCCCAGGTCCGCCGCCAGCACCCCGGACAGCACGTCCAGAATGCGCGGGATGGACGGCTTGGAAAGCGGCCAGATCCCGCGCCGCGGCTCCAGCAGCATCAGCGCTTCCGCGTACATGGTCGCCACCTGCGCGTCCCGCGGAAACCGTTCGTACGCGGCGGCCATGGCGTTGGCGTAGGCGGAGTCCAGCCGCAGCCGGCCCTCGCGCGTGTGCGGATCCTCGAACCGCCCCGCCATCGCCTCCGTGAGCGCGCGCTCGGCCGGCGTCCCGCCCTCTGCCGCCAGCTCGCGTGCACGCCGCGAGGCGGCCACGGCGTCGGGCGCGTCCGCGGCGCGCATGGGGCCGTTCAGGTACGGCGCCACCGACCACGCCTCGCCC
The DNA here is from genome assembly GCF_036387355.1 of Longimicrobium sp. Lineage (GTDB taxonomy): Bacteria > Gemmatimonadota > Gemmatimonadetes > Longimicrobiales > Longimicrobiaceae > Longimicrobium. The sequence goes on along the minus strand of NZ_DASVTX010000446.1, from coordinate 2,197 downwards.
CACCAGCACATGGCGCAGGTGGGGTCCAGCCGCCGCGCCTCCGCGAACGACCGCCGCGCCTCCGCCGGGGCGAAGGCGAACATGAGCCGCGCGCCCTGGTCAAAGTACGCCTGCGCCTGCGCCGAAGCGGTGCGCACCGGCCAGTGAAAGGTGCCCAGCGCCTCGCGAAACAGCGTGACGGTGGAATCCGCGGCGGCGGGCTGCGTGGCGGGCGCGGTGCCGTGCCCGCCCTCATGCTGGGCGTGCAGCGCGGCGGGGGCGCAGGCGAGGAGGGCGATCAGAGCGGAGCGGCGCATCGGTCCGGCGGGCGGGAGGTGGATGGGTGGAGCGGCGTCAAATCTACATGCCGCGCGGGTGCCGTCCAATGCTCCGCGCGTCCGGCGGACGGAAATGGGCGCGAAAAAGCCCCGGACCCGTGCGGATCCGGGGCTGTTTCGTCCGCCCCGATCAGAACGCGGCGCCGGTCGCGCGGGTGCCGGCGGAGGAGGAGAGCGTGCTGACGGCCGTGTGCAGCACCCAGCTTCCCGTGGCGCTGGCGTCCGGGCTGCGGTTCATCGACTCGCCATCAGTTCCCGCCAGCGACGAGGGATACGCGTAGCTGAACTTCACCACGCCCCCGCCGTCCTTGAGGATCACGCTGTCGCCGCTGTTGCCCAGCGCCAGCGTGCCGGTGGAGGCGGCAACCGCGTTGGTCATTCCCGCGGGAATGGCGGACGCGCCGCCGAACACGACGATCGCCTTGCCCGGCGCCAGCGTGGTGCCGGCGGCAAAGGTGTGCTTTACCCCGGCCGCGTCGCTGACCGTCCATCCGCCGATGGAGGCGCTGGTGCCGCCCGTGTTGATGATCTCCACGAACTCGGCGGCGGTGGTGCTTCCCGGCTCGTTGGCCAGGATTTCGTTCACGGTCACGTTGGCGGGCGAGGCGGGGGCCGCGGTGATGGTGAACGCCGCGTTGCTCGCGTCCGTCACCGCCGCGTTCGCCGCATCCGTCACGCGCACCTTTGCCGCCGTGGACGCGCTGGCGGGCACCGTCCACGCGTAGCTGCCGGCGGACGCGGGAGTGCTGGCGGTGATCTGCGTCCACGTGGTGCCGTCCAGCGTGTACTCCAGCTTCACGTTGGTCACGCCCGACGACGTCCAGGTGATGGACTGCGCGCTCCCCGCCGCCCAGCTTTCTCCGCCGTTGGGCGCGGTGACGCTCACGCTTGCCGCCACGCCGCCGCCGAAGGTGTAGCGGCTCAGCACCGGATAGTGGTCGCTGGTGCTGGACGCGTAACTCGTGATGTACTGGTCCACCCGGTACACCTCCGCCGAGTTGGCCACATAGGTGGCGCTCAGATCGTTGGTGGCCAGGTGATGGTCGATCATGTCCGAATAGCTGGTGGTGGACGACACGCCGGCCAGCGAGAGCGCGCGTGTCGGAAACAGGTAGCCCGCCGCGTCGCTCACGAAGTTCTGGTAGGGCGACGACTGCCCGGAGGTGATGGAGGTGTCCACGTCGTCGTTCCAGTCGCCCACCACGATCACCTTCTGCGTGGGCCAGGTGGCGTCCAGGTACGACTTGAGCGCCGTGCTGGCCGCCTGCCGCCGCGTCCACCCCGCCAGGTCGCTGAACGCCTTCATGTGCAGCACGATGATGACGACGTCTTCCGTGGTGCCGTTCAGCGTGACGCGCAGCCGGGCCTCCAGCGGCGGACGACCCGCGAAGTCGGTGTCGTTGGCCGTCAGGATCACCTTGGCGCCCAGCAGCGTGGCGATGCTGCTGCGGTACAGAATGCCCACCTTCTGCTCGGATGCGGCGTAATAGGTGGAGCCGTTGGTGACGGTCGCCTCGCTGGCCAGGAAGCCGCTGTAGCCGGGAAGCTGCGACTTGAGGGTGTTGAACTGCGTCTGGCTCACGATCTCCGCCACGCCCCAGATGTCCAGGTCCGCGCCGCCGATCACGTCCTTGGCGTTGCTCAGCTGCAGCGTCTCGTTGGCCGGGCCGTTGGCCGCGTCGCCGAACCACTCGATGTTCCAGCTCCCCACGTCCAGCGTGGATGCCGTGCCCTTCGCCGGAACGACGACGCGCGCCGGTCCGTCCGCCGCGGCGGCGCGCGGAATGCCGGACGGCGTGTCGCAGGCGGCGAGCGGGAGGGAAAGGAGCCCGCCGAGCAGCAGCAGGGCGCGGAACGAGGAGGCCATGCGCATGTGCAAC
>NZ_DASVTX010000445.1:0-3160 GCF_036387355.1 Longimicrobium sp. | reverse complement strand
CCGCGCGTGCACCGCACCGGCACCATCCCCAACCTGCAGCTCAAGCAGTCAGGAACGCACCAGAACGCGATCCGCTTCTTTGCGCGGCTCTTGGAGTCGCTGGGCTTTCAGGTCTCCGTCGCGGAGAGCGGGCCCCGCCGCGGCGACCGGATCACCTCGGTGCTCCAGGTACTGGGCGGCCAGGCGGAGCAGGTGCGCTATTTTGCCGAGGTCGGCTTCTGCCGCTCGGCGGAAAAGCGGGTGCGGGCGGCGGCCGCCTTCAGCGTGGCCTGGCAGGGCGAGAAGTACCTACGCAACCGCGACGCGGCCAGGCACGAGGCGCGCGCCCGCAAGACGGCGGGCGCGGGGTGGCGCACGGTGATGGCCGAGGTGGCGTCCGAGTTCGGCGTGTCGCCGGGGTTCGTGTACCACTCGATGTACGATGACCGCGGGCGTTCGCGCCGGCTTCCCGGCGAGGCGACGCAGCCGGAGAGCGAGGGCGAGATCTGCTGGGTTCCAGTGGAGGCGGTGGAGCCTGGGGGAGCGGCCGCCGTCTACGACGTGGTGACCGGCGATCCGGCTGCGTGCTTTCTGGCCGGGGGCGTGGCCGTGCACAACTGCGGAAACGCGGCGATCCGCACGGACCTCACGATGGGCGACATCACCCGCGGGCTCACGCTGCCGGAGGTACAGCGGAACCCGCACCGCCTGGCCGAGGACCGCGACGCGCGGAGCCTGGCGGACGAGATTCAGTCGGCGATCTCGTTCGGTATCGGGCGCAAGAACAACGCGGACGACGCGCCGGTGGACGATCCGCTGTTCCTGGACCCGGCCTGGTACGCCATCCCCAACACGGGCGGCTACCGCGACACCCTGCGCGACAAGGCCCGCCGCCAGCTGGGCACGGTTGGGAGCGGCAACCACTACGTCGACGTGTTCGCCGACGAGGCGGGTGCGGTGTGGGTGGGCGTGCACTTCGGCAGCCGCGGGCTGGGGCACACCATCGCGTCGGACTTTCTGTCGCTCAGCCAGGGCGGCGACTGGGGCCAGCGGGCCAAGGAGGCCGAGGTGCTGCTGGACCTGACCCAGCCGCTGGGGCACGACTACTGGCAGCTCATGGAGCTCGCCGGGCGCTACGCCTACGCGGGGCGCGAGTGGGTGGCGCGCAAGGTGGTGCAGATGCTGGGCGGAAGGGAGCTGGAGCTGGTGCACAACCACCACAACTTCGCCTGGAAGGAGCAGCAGACCGTGGCGAAGACGGGCGAGACCGCCGAGATGGTGGTGGTGCGCAAGGGCGCCACGCCAGCCTTTCCGGGCCAGAAGGGCTTCATCGGCGGCTCGATGGGCGACGACGCGGTGATCGTGCGCGGGGCGGAAGCGCCGGACGAGGAGACGGCGGCGGCGCAGCGCGAGGCGATGTTCAGCACGGTGCACGGCGCCGGGCGCGTGATGTCGCGCACCGAGGCCGCGGGCAAGGTGAACCGCAAGTCGGGCAAGGTGATCCGGCCCGGGCGCATCTCGCGCGAGATGGTGGGAGACTGGCTGGGGAAGCGCGGCGTCATTCTGCGCGGCGGTGGCCTGGACGAGGCGCCGCAGGCGTATCGCCGCCTGCCCAAGGTGCTGGAGGCGCAGGGCGGAACGATCCACATCGAGCACGTGCTGCGCCCGCTCATCGTGGTGATGGCGGGCGCGGGGGAGATCGATCCGTACAAGGACTGAATGGGAGTGCGGGAGTGCGGAGTGCTGAGTGCGGAGTGCTGAGTGCTGAGTGACTCAGCCCAGAATCAGCGCCCCGCGGTTTCGGTATGCCGGCACCTTCGCACTTTCGCACCTTTGAGCTCCCGCACTCAGCACTCCGCACTCCGCACTGCCCTACTGAATCGCCGCCCGGGCCCGGGCCTGCCCGCCCGGGAGCCAGGCGGGGCGCGCCGGGTCCGAGGCGGCCGCGTGGGCCGTGTAGAACAGCAGCCGCGCCACGCGGGCCAGCTTTTCCGTGTTCAGGTTCGCCGGGCTGTCCGTCACGCGGTGGTAGTCGGGGTGCTGCATTGTGGAAAAGAAGAGCGCGGGCACCCCGGCCGCCACAAAGCTGGCCTGGTCGCTCCGGCCGAACCAGCGCAGCGCCGGGTCCACTTGCGACTGCAGGTGGAATCGGAGCTCCGGGTGCGCGGCGTTTACCCGGGCCACCAGTTCGCCGAGCGACGAGTACTCCTGCCCAAGGACGGTCAGCGTGTCGGGCGCGTTGCGGCCCACCATGTCCAGGTTGATGTTCGCCACGATGCGCTCGCGCGGCACACTGGGGTGCGCCACCCAGTACTGCGAACCCTGCAGGTTGCGCTCTTCGGCGCTCACGGCAAGAAAGACGACGGAGCGCGCGGGCGCCCTGCGCAGCCGGCCGAACGCTTCCGCCGCGGCGAGCAGCGCGGCGGTGCCTGACGCGTTGTCATCCGCGCCGTTGTAGATGGAGTCGCCGTCCGCGCCGTGCGCCACGCCCACGTGGTCGAAGTGCGCGGTCAGCACGACGTACTGGTCGCGCAGCACGGGATCGGAGCCGGGGAGCACCGCCACCACGTTGGGCGCGCTCACCTGGACGGGGCGCGCGGGGGCGGCCATGGAAATCCGCACGCCCGGCAACGGCAGCGGCAGGGTGGCCGAGCGGGCGCGCAGGGCCGCATCGTCCTGTCCGCCGGCGCGAAAGACGGACTGCGCCACCTCCGTGCGGATGCCGAACACCGGGAGCGGCGCCGTGGGGTTCGCGCCCTCCATCTGGTGCGCGAACCACTCGACGCTGTCCGCGTCGATGGCGGGATCCAGCACCAGGAGCACGCCGCTGGAGCCGGCGCGCATCGCCGAAACTACGGCGCCGGTCATCGCCCCCACGCCGTCCACCGGGCTGCCGCCCAGGTGAAAGACGGCGATGCGGCCGCGCGCGCCCTCGCCGAGTTCGGACGGCTGCGGAAGCGCCGGGCCCACGTACACGGCCTCGCCCTCCGCCGCGGTCTGGGCGGCGAAGCTGAAGTAGTCCGCGCCGTACGTCCACGCGGTTTGCCGTCCGCCTGCGTCCATGGTGAAGCGGCGCTCCGCCGCGGGTACGTCCACGGCGGCAAAGGTGAATCGCTGCAGGTACGAGCCGGAGTCCCCGGCGGGACGCAGCCCCGCACGGCGAAAGATTCCCGCGATGGAG
>NZ_DASVTX010000444.1:0-2150 GCF_036387355.1 Longimicrobium sp. | reverse complement strand
GGCCGTCCAGCGTGTACAGGTGGTATTCAAAGAAGCCCTCTTCCGAGAACGCCGGGGCGGCCGCTCTGGCCATGGTCTGGTCGGCCGCCGCATAGCCGGCGACCCTGCCCTGGATGGGGGTGACCCGCCGCACGTCGCCCGCCATCAACTGCAGCTGCGCGTTGCGCCACGTGGTGCCGCTGCGGTTGGTGAGCGTCACCCAGCCGGTGAGGTCTACCCGGCCGTCTGCGGAGTCGAACACGGCCACGTAGTCCGCGGACCATCCCAGCCCGTTGGCGAGATACGACACCTCCAGCGGCTGCCGGCCCGCGCGGTCCGAGTCCAGCATCCACAGCAGCGAGGGGCGCGAGATGAGGCCGGAGGGAAGCTCCGTGACTTCCACTTCGCCCTGCGGATTCAGGATCAGGCGGCCGTCGGTCGTCCGCAGAACGGTGCCGCCGTTCCCCGTGCTGAGCAGCGTCCCTTCCACCACCTCCACGTCGCCGCCCGGGCGCGCCCGGCGAAAGCGGACGGTACGGCCGACGGACTTTTCCAGGATGGCCTGCGGGCTGATGAGGTCGAACTGGTAGTTCTGCTCGCGGACGCGGATGGGCCCGGCGCGTCCGGACACGCTGACGGTGGCGGGCTGGATGGTCTGCGCGACGTCCTCGTAGCGGATGGTGTTCATCCCCGGCGAGAGGGTGACCTGCCGCTGCTCGCGGAGAATGGCGTATCCGCCGTTGTAGATGGTGAGCGATACGTCGCGGCTGTCGGCTGCGGTGGAGATGACGGGTGCCTGCGCGGCGGCCGGAAGGGCGGCGAGCGCGGCGGCGAGCGCCAGACGGATGTGGGTCATGTGCGGCCTCGGGTGGAAGGACCCTGCACGCGCCGCGGAGCGCGGCGCCGGATGGTCAACGCTTGAACGGCCACAGAATGACCGGGCGGTGCGGCGGAGGATCTGGGCGGCGGCTCGGGCACAGACGGGCGACTGAAGTCGCGGCAACAACGGCGCAAAGTCCGCCTTCGCGGACTGCGTCGGCGGCATCGGTGCGTGTGGCGCGCCGGGCTGTCCGCCGGGTCGGTTGAAGCCGCGATCGTGGACGCGACAGCGGCCACGAGTCGGGGCTTACCGCTTCTGGAGCGGCGGATTCATCCGCTCAGGCCGGCCGCGTCGCCGCTATCCGGCCGCGCACACCGGCAACATCCGCCCCGTGCAGGTGAAGTCCCCCCGTCCGTTCGGGGGGACTTTCCGCCGTTGTTGCGGCGACTTCAGTCGCTCAGCCCCGCCTAGCGCCTTGTCCAGATGATCACCATCCCGCAGTGGCTGCCGGCATCGTTGTACTCCGCGGGGACACTCGCGGGGCTGGGGTACACCTCGATCGCCTCCACCTGCGACGGCGACAGCGTGGCCAGAAGCTCCATGTCCGCCGGCATCCCATCCACCCGCACCCCGGGGACGCAGTTCCCTTCCAGCCCGCCGCCGCCCCGCACCGAGCGCAGCACGAAGGGAACGCCCACGGTGCCGCGGTCCACGCGAAACCCGGGCATCCGGTCGAAGGCGCGCGACAGGTCCTGTGACGAGCGGTTGATCTCGTCCAGTTCTTCCGACGTCATGTACCGCCCGAGCCCCTGCCGCTGCCGCTCGTAGAACCCGTTCTGGTGCAGCGCCAGGTTGAAGCGCTTCGCCGTCGCCGTCACGGTGTCCAGCACGATGGCGGCGGGCGTCATCCGCACGCGCAGGCCGTAGTTGGCCGCCGTGGGGAACTCCACCAGCGCCTCCTCCCGCGCAAAGCCCGGGTGCTGCATGATCACCAGCCGCGAGCCCAGCGGCACGCCGGGAATGACCGCGATCCCCGTGCTGTCCGTGATCCCCGTCACCGTCACGCCGCTGATGGCCACGCGCGCGCCCACCACCGGCTGGTTGAGCGTATCGCCGATGAGCACGGTGAGCTGTGCACGCTCGCCCTGCGCCGCCGCCGCGCCGGAGACGAACAGGGCGCAGAACACGAGTGCGAGGAGGATGCGGTTCAGCATGGCGGTGCGGTGGATCGGGTGGGATGGATCCGCCGGGATGGAGCACGCCGGCGCATCGGGCAGCGGATGAAGAGGAGATCGACGCGTGAGATCGGGATAGCGGGCACGCGACGATCAGGACCAGAGGAAAGATGCCG
>NZ_DASVTX010000443.1:0-17238 GCF_036387355.1 Longimicrobium sp. | reverse complement strand
CGGCTCCCCCTCTCCCGCGGAGCGGGTGGAGGGGGCTGGGGGGAGGGGGCCTCTCCGGCGGCGCCGGAACCCGCCCGAGCGCACCTGACTCGCAGGGTCCTTCGGGCACCGTTGCCGGCGCACAAAGCTAATCCAGCCCCGCCCCCTCCGTCCAGATTACTCCGAATCCGCCACAGCCGCGACGCTTTCGTCCCGGCCCTTTTACGGAGCAGAAGCCGGTTCCGCGGCTTTGCGGCGGGCTTCCCAGTCGATCAGCGGCGCGTCGGTGATGGCGGCCTGCACGGCATCCGCGACGGCGCGGCGCAGCCCCACATGCCTCTGGTTCTCTGCCGTAGGGTTCACCCGCGTCGTGAGCAGCACGATGAACAGCGAGCGCTCCGGATCGATCCACACCGACGTGCCCGTGTACCCCGTGTGCCCAAAGCTGCGCGGCGAAAAGTAGCGCCCGGCGCTGCTCTCCCCCGAAGGCGTGTCCCACCCCAGCGAACGGCTGGCGCCCGGGCCCTGCGGCGCCGTCCACCGGGCCAGGGTCTGCGGACGGAGGATGCGGACGGCGCCGTACTCTCCGCCGTTCAGCAGCATCTGCGCGAACACCGCCATGTCGCGCGCGCTGGAGAACAGTCCCGCGTGCCCCGCCACCCCGCCCAGCGCCCACGCGTTGGGATCGTGCACCTCGCCCCAGATCAGCCCGCCGCGGTCCGCGGCCACCTCCGTGGCGGCAATCCGCGAGCGCGGCGTCCCGGGAAGCGGCAGGTATCCCGTCTCTCGCATCCCCAGCGGCGCAAAGACGCGGTCGCGCGTCAGCACGTCCAGCGTCTGCCCCGTCACACGCTCCATGATCAGCTGCATCAGCACCAGATCCCAGTCGCTGTACACGGTGCGCGTGCCGGGCGCAAAGCGCAGCGGGCGGGCGTTGATCTGCTGCAGGTACTGCTCGCGGCCGCGGTACTGCCGGGCCAGCGGCGCCCCCGCCTCCAGCCCGCCCCGGTGCGTCAGCAGCATGCGCACGGTGATGCCGGCCTTGGCGCTGTCCGAAAACTCGGGCAGGTAGCTCGACACCGTGCGGTCCAGGTCCAGCCGCCCCTCCTCTTCCAGCATCATCGCCAGCGTGGTCGTGGCGACCACCTTGGTGACGGACGCCATGTCGAACAGGGTGCTGTCCGTCACCGGCGCGGAGCCGGGCGCCCAGTCCACCGCGCCGTAGCCGGCCAGGTGCACCAGGCGCCCGTGCCGCCCCACCGCGATGGCAATGGCCGGCGCGGCGCGGTCCGCCACGGCCGCGCGGGCGATGGAGTCCAGCGTGGCGCCCAGCCCCGGCGCAAATCCCGCCGCCTCCGGCCGCGCGGACTGCAGCACGGTCACCGCCGCCGGACGGGGGTTCGCCGCCGGAACGGGCCGCGTGGTGACGGGCGTGCCCGGCGTGCAGGCGGCCGCCGCCATGGCCAGCACCGCCGCGGCGGAGATGCGGGGAATTGTCATCGTCTGCTGCAAGGGAAAGGAGGAACCCGGGACGGGCGGAGCCGCGTCCCGACAGGCGTCAGAGAACCGTCGCCGGCGCCGTTCATTGAACGGCCCGGCGGCGCGGAACGGCTGTTCACTGAACGGCGGAACGCATGCGCCGCGCCGCGCGGCCGCAGGCCGATGCAGCGCCAAGCCCTGTAACCACAACCACTTGCGCGCGGCCCGGTCACGCCTGCCGGCACGGAACGCCGTCTGCCCTGTTGCAGGCCGATGGGATCGACCTCACCCGAACCCTGCCCGCTCATGAGCATCCGTCTGCACGCCGCCGGCCCGGCCCTCGCATTTGCCCTCGTCGCCTGCGGCGCTGGAGAACAATACGGCGAGGGAGCCGCTGCCGTGGACGCGGCCACCACCTCCGCGGAATCCGCCCCCGCATCCGCCCCCGCATCCGCCCCCGCCGCGGCACCGGGCGTGCTGGACCGGCGCGCGGCGCAGGGCGGATCACAGACGCGCGGCGCGCAGGGCGTCATTGGCCAGGGCGCGGCGCCCACGGAGGCGGCGCAGGGCACGACGGCGGCCCCGGCGGCCTACGCCCAGCCGGCCGCGGTCACGCTCAACCCCATGCTGATCCGCACGGGAACCGCCATCGTGCAGGTGGATTCGCTGGAGCGGGGCATCGCGCGGCTGCGGCAGCTTGCGGCGCGGATGGGCGGCCTGGTCGGCAACACCACCATGACCGCGGGGTCCGACGAGACGCGCCAGGCGACAGTGGAGCTGCGCATCCCCAGCGCGCGCTTTGACGAGGCGGTCAACGGCCTGTCGCCCATCGGCAAGGTGGAGTCCGCGAACGTCACCGCCGAAGACGTGGGCGAGGAGTTCACCGACGTCACCGCCCGTGTGGCCAACGCGCGCCGGTTGGAGGCCAGATTGCTGGAACTGCTGGAAACGCGCAATGGGCGGCTGGAGGAAGTGCTCAACATGGAGCGCGAAGTGGCCCGCGTTCGCGAGGAGATCGAGCGGATGGACGGACGGCTGCGCTACCTGCAGACGCGCGCCTCCATCAGCACGCTCACGGTGACGCTGCACGAGCCGCAGACGGTGATCGGCGCGCCGGGCGAGCGCCCCATCCGCGACGCCTTCGTGAGCGCCTGGCGCAACTTCGTGGGGCTGATCGCGGGGCTCATCGCCACGCTGGGATGGCTGATTCCGCTCTCCATCGCGCTCTACTTCGCGTGGCGCGGGTGGAGGTGGATCCGCCGCCGCGAGCTGGCCCGCGACGCGGAGTACCGCGAAGCCATCCGGCGCGAGCGCCTCAAGGCGACGGCTCCGGACGAGCCCGCCATCCATCCCTGATCGTCCGCCGGAGGGGATGACGAAAGTGCCCGGCCGCCGACGCGGCCGGGCACTCTGCTTATTGCATCCCGTCGCACGGGGACCGGCGGCGCGATACCTTTTCGGCCAGCGGCGAGATGATGGTCACGATGATCGCAGGAGCGGGGATGAAGCTGAAGCTGGGCGTGGTGGACCAGTCGCCGGTGCGCAACGGCGGAACGGCGGCCGACGCCATCGCCGAAACGCTGCAGCTGGCCCGCATTACCGAGGATCTGGGATACTCGCGCTATTGGCTGGCGGAGCACCACAGCACCAACTCGTTCGCCGGCTCCTCGCCCGCCGTGCTGATCCCGCGCGTCGCTTCGGTCACGGAGCGCATCCGGGTCGGCTCCGGCGGCGTGATGCTGTCACACTACTCGCCCCTGCAGGTGGCGGAAAACTTCCGTCTGCTGGAGACGATGTTCCCGGGCCGCATCGACCTGGGCGTGGGCCGCGCGCCGGGCGGGGACGGGCGGACGGCGCTCGCGCTGCAGTACGGGCGTGGCGGGATCGGGGTCGATCAGTATCCCGCGCAGGTGGAGCACCTCGTCGGCTGGCTGACGGACGGATTCCAGGAGCCGCACCCCTGGCGGCGTGTGCGCGCCATGCCGCGCGCCGCCTCCGTTCCGGAGCTGTGGATGCTGGGCTCCGGCGGCAGCACCGGAGCCTACGCGGCGCAGCTTTCCGCCGGCTACTCGTTCGCGCAGTTCATCAGCGGTCAGGACGGTGCGCCCATGATGCGCCGCTACCACGAACATTTTCAGCCCGATGCGCGCAATCCCGCGCCGCGGGGCAACGTGGCGCTCGGCGTGATCTGCGCGGACACGGCGCAGGAGGCGCGACGGCTGGCGGGCAGCATGGAATTGTGGGGGCGCCGCATCATGCGCGGGCAGGACCGCGGCATTCCTTCGGTGGATGACGCGCTGGCAGAGCTGGAGCCGGGGTGGGCGCCGCCTCCGCTGGGCACGGACGGATCGCGGATGATCGCCGGCGACCCGGGCCAGGTGCGCGACGAACTGCTGCGCGTAGCGGCGCGGTACGGCGTGGATGAGGTGATGGTCGTCACCGTGACGCACTCCTGGGAAGCGCGCGTCCGCTCGTATCAACTGCTCGCCGATGCGCTTCTCTGATTGTCACCCATGGAGAATCCGTGTGATCCCTCCCTGCACTCCCTCCCGTCTGCGCTTCGCCTGAGACGCCTGCCGCGCACGAGCCGAGGCGAACACCGGAGGTCCCGCATCTTCGCGTAAGACAGCTGGAACTCGGAGCACCATCAACAGCGGGCTGCACGCGCCCGATCATGCTTCGAAAGAAGGCCCCGCCGCACCATGCGGCGGGGCCTCGTGGTTTCTTTCCCGCCTCGATCCGGTCAACCGACCGATGCCGCCCCGCACCCGCCCGGGCCAGATTCCATCAACGAGGCGCACGACACGCCTTCACACAACCCATCCCACTCTTACACGAGTGTTGCAATGAATCATCATCAGGTGGCCGCTCCGGCGGCGCAGGCCCCGTCCCGCCGTGTTGCGCCGCTCGCGCTGAAGTGCGCGCTGCTTCCGGCGCTGCTGGCAGTGACCCTTGCCGGGGCGGCGTGCACCGAGTCCGCGGACAGCAACCCGGGCACGGGACCCGGCCAGCCTTCGTCCACGCCCACCGCGTTCGTGGCGACCGGGCAGGTGCTCGACTCCAAGGGCGCGCCCGTGCCGGGTGTGCAGGTGAATGCGGACAACGTCCTGGTGTACAACTCCAACGTGCAGGGCACCACGGACGCGCAGGGCCGCTACCGGATCACGCTCCCCAACGACGCGACCAGCTGGCGCATGAGCGCGTCCATCACGCGCACGGTGGACGGCGAGCAGATCCGGTTTGACATGCACCCCGGCAACAACGCCGCGTTCCCCGGCGTGGACGGCGGTGTCCGCAACTTCCAGTGGAAGCTGTCGGGCGAGCGCCCCGAGGGGGCCGGCGTGTACGGAAACTCCGTGTGGTTCTACGGCAATCCGAATGCCGACTTCCGGTTCAATGATCGTGACCTGGAGTACACGCTCGAGCCGGTTGGTCCGCTGGCGGATGGCACGGCCGGGCAGACCATCACCCGCACCGGCGTCAACACCGGATCGGGCTGGGGCGTAGGCGACGTGCCCTTTGGCCGCTACCGGATGAGCGTGCGCCACGTACCCACCGGCCGCGCCCTGCGGGTTCGGCTGCGCGACACCGGCACCTACGCCGCCTCGGTGGAAGGGACGTTCCGGTCCCTGCACGGCGGAGGCACCCGCCCGTACGTCATCGAGGTCGAAGTCGCGCCCTGATCGGTCGCGGACGGCGGTCGGATGTCGCTGTCGGAGTTCCCCTCCGGCATGGCGGAAAGGCTCGTCCGCCGGGGCGCGATAGAAAAGAGGCCCCGCCGCATCTCGCGGCGGGGCCTCTTCCGTTCATCCGCCCAACCGGCTCAGCGGGTGCGGACCACCGTCATGAACGCCTGACTCGGGGGATTGCTCCCGCCGCTGCGCAGGTTCACCGCGCCCGTGAGCGCCGGCCCCACGCTGAAGCGGACGAACGCGCCGCTGCCGCTGGAAAGCAGCAGGTTCTGCGCGCCGTTCAGCGAGCGGACCGCCAGCGGGTACGTGCCAAAGAAGCTGCGGAAGTTCCAGCTCGGCTGCTGAAAGCGCGCTTCGGTGGCCACCAGGTCGTCCGTGTACACGGAGGTCGTCCAGTCGCGGATCCACTCCCGCGGGTCCACCCCCAGCACCAGCTTCAGGTTGCCGAAGCCGGTCAGGTTGCTGTCCACCAGCCCGCGCCACAGCGTGTTCTCGTCGCCGCCGCGGCGGTCGGCGGCGTAGCGCAGGAACGCCCACCCCGCGCCGCGCGTGGCCAGGTCGTCCGCCTCGCCCGACACGTTGTCGTAGGGCGACTGGTGCTCCGGGTCTTCCAGGTATTCCGCGTAGCGCCGGATGTTCTGGTCCATGTACGACAGGTAGGGCCCGGTTCCGCCCGGAGGCGCCGCCTGCCCCGACGTCAGGTTCTGGCGCGGACCCTTGCCCGAGGCGCGGTAGAACATCAGCTCCTCGGTGATGTGGCTCATCCCCTCGTTGAGCCACGTGTCCTCGTTCCAGTCCACCGTCTTGGTGACGTACAGCTTGCGCGACGCGTTGATCAGGTGCTGAAACTCGTGCGCCAGCGTGCCCACCGTGGTGGTGACCACCAGGTTGCGCGAGAACACGTTGCCGTTCACCACGCCCGTGGGGTCCGGCACCAGCATGTAGAACAGCTCGGCGTAGTTGCTCCCCGCGCACGCCGACAGCCCCTTGCGGTCCCGCGTGGGGAACAGGTCGCGCGAGTAGAAGAAGCCGCCCACGTACGAGCCGGAGCCGCGCGGGGTGAGCTCGTTCACGGCGCGGCTGTAGAAGATCACCACCTTGCCGTTCTCGTCCACGTCCTGCGGCACCCCGAAGGCGTTGGTGACCGTGGGGTACACCAGCGTGTCGAACTGCAGCGCGAACGACTGGTAGTCCGCCGTGGTGAGCCCGTTGGCCGGGTTGGCCACGTCCGCCAGCACGATGGCCCGGTTGCTGATGGCCACCACGCGGCCGGTGGACATCTTGGCGTCTTCGCACGCCTCGTCCACCTGCGTGTTCACCTGCACCTGGTCGCCCACGCTGGGCGAGCGCAGGTTCAGCGTGAACCGGGGGCCGCGCGCGTCCTCACCCGCGGCGCGCATGGAGAGCGCGGTGGAAAAGTGGGGCGCCAGGGCACCCGCCGCGCGCTCGCGCAGGCGGATGTGGAACTCCTCATTGGGACGGGGCCCGGCCGTGGCGCGGAACGCCGCCAGCGACGGCGTGGCGCCGGACAGCGCCAGCACCGACTGCCCGGTCAGCGTCAGCCCCAACGGGTCGTCGTCCAGACCGCCGCCGTGAAAGGGCACCGCCACGAAGTCCGCGCCCGCCGCGCCGCCGGTCACGCACGCCGTGGACGCCGCCACGCCGCCCAGCACCACCGCCTCGCCCACCGCCAGCGTACGCGCCGAGCCCGGCGTGCAGGGGCCCGGGGGGAGCGCCACGCGCACCAGCACGGAGCCCGTCCTGCCCTCCAGCGAGGCCGTGATCTCCGCCGTGCCGGGCGCCACGCCGGTCACCTTGCCGGTAGCGTCCACCGTGGCCACGCCCGGCGCGCTGGAGCGGAAGTCGGCGTCTTCCAGCGAATCGGGGGTGTCGCCGGACTCCAGGCGCACCACCACTTCCAGGGGGAGCGTTTCGCCTACGGCGAGCGTGCGGTCGCCGGGCATCAACTGCACGAGCGCGACGTTGTCGCGGGCTCCCGTGCCGTCGCTCTGGCATCCGGCCAGCAGGGCCGCCGCGAGGGGAAAAAGAATCAGCCGCTTCATCAACGAGTCTGGCGGAGGGAACAGGGGAGCCGCGCGGCGCGCGGGCCATGAAGTACAGAACGCGGCGGCACCGGGCGTCGGGACACCCGGCCCCGCCCGCGGCGCGCACCGGCGCGGCCGCCCGGAACCAGCCGCCCTCCGGCAGGCGCCGGAGGGGCTTGGTGCACCTATCGCGTGCGCACCACCGTCACCGACACCGCCGCGGAGGGGAGCGACGGCCCGGAGCGCACCAGCACGGAGCCGCGCTGCCCGGCCGCCACGGCGCTGCGGTAGTACCGGGAGCCGCCCGCCACCAGCGTGGCCTCTCGGCTGCCGCCCGCCGCCAGCGTTTCCACCCGCAGAGGATAGCTCCCCGTGAGCGCGCCGAACACCGCGCGCTCGTTCCAGCTGGGGTGCGTAAGGATCGCCGGGATGCCGGGGACCGCGTCGTCGGTGTAGGCGCCCACGGCCCAGTCGCGGATCCAGTCCAGCGGCTCCACGCCCAGCTGCGCGCGCAGGTTGGCGAACCCGGTGCGGTTGTTGTTCACCAGGTTGTACCAGAGCGTCTGGTCGTCGCCGTTGCGCCGGTCCGCGGCGTAGCGTAGAAAGCTCCAGATGGCGCCGCGCGTGGCCAGGTCCGACGGATCGTTGTCCTGCGCGTCGTGCGTGCTGTTGGCGCCCGGGTCGCGCATCCACTCGTTCAGCCGGCCGTAGTTCTCCTCGCCGAACAGGTCGAATGCGGCGGCGATGCGGGCGTCCGACGTCACCTGTGCGCCCAGGTTGGAGCGCGGCCCGACCCCGGCGCGGTGGTAGAAGAGCAGTTCCTCGGCGATGTGGCTGAGCCCCTCGTTCAGGAACGCTTCCTCGTCCCACTCGGTGCCGTCCACGCCGGGCACCAGGTACAGCCGCCGCGACGCGTTGATCAGGTGCTGAAACTCGTGCCCCAGCACGCCCACCGTGGAGGCGCGCACCGACGCGGTCGACCGCCGGTTGCCGTTGACCACCCCGTTGGGGTCCGGCACCAGCATGTAGAACATCTCCGCGTAGTTGCTCCCCTCGCACGCGCCCCCGAAGCCGGTAGTGGGGGTGCGGGGGAACAGGTCGCGCGCATAGAAGAAGCCGCCGACGATGAAGCCCGCGTTGCGCGGCGTAAGCTCGTTGACCGCGCGGGTGTAGAAGATGAGCGAGCGTCCGTTGGCGTCCACGTCGGCAGGCGCGCCGAAGTTGGCGCTCTCCACCGGATACACCAGTGTGTCGAAGGTGGCGGCGATGTTCTGGTAGTCCGCGTCGGTAAAGCCGCCCACCGGGTTGGCCGTGTCGGCCACCACCAGGGCGCGCTGGCTCACGGCCACCACGCGGCCGGTGCGGTAGTCCGGGCGGGCGCAGAAGTCCTGCCCCACGTTCAGGCTCAGCAGCGTGCCCACGGCGGGGGTCTGCTGCTGCACCGAGCGGCGGGTCGCCGAACCCGCGGCGAAGCGGGAGCGCGCCGCGGGCACCAGCGTGGACAGGTGCGGCGCCGCGCGGCGGTTGAGCCGCTGGTGAAACCCGCCGTCGTCCAGCGCGGTGCCTTCCGCCGCGGAGACGGAAGCGGCCGCGCGGGACAGCGCCAGGGACGGGCTGGGCGGGCCGGCGGGGGCCGTGAGGTTGCCGGACGCCTGCAGGCTCACGCTGGTGGCCGCCGCCATGTCTTCCGACGCAAAGAACGGCATCAGCATGTACTCGGCGCCCGCCGCGGCGCCGTCCAGGCACAGCGTGGCGGCCTGCGCGCCGGCAAGCGTAACCGACCCGCCCACGGCGAGCTGCGGCGTGTTGGCGGCCGAACAGTCGGCCACCGGCACCGGCGACTGCACGGTGATGAGCGCCGTGTCCGCCACCGCTTCCGCCTGCGCCACCACCTTCGCCGTGCCGGGCGCGAGCGCGCGCACCAGCCCGCTGCCGTCCACGCTGGCCACCTGCGGGCTCAGCGACGTCCACTGCACCTGCGCGTCCACCGCGCCGCCCTCGTCGTCGCGCACCACGGCGTTCAGGCGCACGGTGTCGCCCACCGTGACCGTCTCGTCGTCGGGGGTCAGGGCCAGCGACGCGATGTCCGGGCCCGAACCAGAGGGACTGTCGCAGGCGGCCGCCGCCAGCAGCAGCGCCAGACCGGCGAAGAAGAAGCGCTTCATCAGGACCGTCAGGACAGGGATGAAACCGCGTTCACGCCGGCGCGGCGCCCACGGGACGGGCGGGGTGCGCGCAGGCTCCGAATCTACGGAAGAGCGGGGCCAAAGCCAAGCCGGCAGGGGCCGCGTGCAGACGCAAGTCGCTGTTATACAAACGTTTATACTCGCGGCAAGAGCGGCGGTTCCGCGGGTGTGGTGAGGCGTGGCGAGCGGTGCTATCTTGCGCGCCGCACGCGCCCGGGCACGCAACCCGCCCTCCCGCCACTCCAACTCGTCAACCGGGGCCCTGAATGAGCCAGCGCACCGTTCGCCACTTTCTGCAGATTCCAGACTTCACCCGCCAGGAGCTGCTGGACACGCTGGACCTTGCCGCGCGGATGAAGAGCGGCGCGTACACGGACCGGCCGCTGGCGGGCAAGACGCTGGCGATGATCTTTCTCAAGAGCAGCACGCGCACCCGCGTGTCGTTCGAGGTGGGCACGAGGCAGCTGGGCGGCCACGCGCTCTTTCTGTCCTCGCGCGACATCCAGCTGGGGCGCGGCGAGCCCATCCGCGACACCGCGCGCGTGCTGTCGCGCTACGTGGACGCCATCATGATCCGCACCTATGACCAGCAGGACCTGGTGGAGCTCGCCACCTGGGGCACGGTTCCCGTCATCAACGGGCTCACGGACCTGCTGCACCCGTGCCAGATCATGGCGGACCTGCTCACCATCCAGGAAAACTTCGGCGCGGACCTGAGCGGGGTAAAGGTGGCGTGGGTGGGGGACGGCAACAACATGGCCAATTCGTGGCTGAACGCCGCGTACCGGCTGGGCTTCGAGCTGCGGCTGGCGTATCCCGCCGGGTACGAGCCCGACGCGGAAATCCTGGAGCGGGCGCGCGGCGCGGCCAACATCATCACCACCCATGACCCGGCGGAGGCGGTGGCGGGGGCGGACGTGGTGAACACCGACGTGTGGGCCAGCATGGGCCAGGAAGACGAATCCGCCAAGCGCGCCGCGGACTTCCAGGGCTACTGCATCACGGAGGAGGTGATGGAGACGGCCAGCGCGCGCTCCATCTTTCTGCACTGCCTCCCCGCGCACCGCGGCGAGGAGGTCACGGAGGGGGTGCTGGAAGGCCCCCGCTCGCGCATCTTTGACGAAGCGGAGAACCGGCTGCACGTGCAGAAGGCCATCATGGCCACGCTCATGGGCGGCGCCTGAGCGCGGTTCCTCGAACACGCCAACCGCGTCTCTCACGGAGTTCACGGAGGGTGCACGGAGGTCACGGAAGGGGAAAAGAGCGTTTCCACTTCTGGTCCTCTGCATCCGTACCGTGAACTCCGTGAACCCCGGTGCCCTCCGTGAGAGACGCCGTTCATTCTTGATTCTCTGCGACCCCCCGCTCCGCCCGATCATGATCCCCAAGCCCGACGCATCCGAGTTCCTGGAGTATTACGGAAAGTACGTGGCCCGCGTGCCGGGCGGCGACGCCATGCAGGTTCTGCAGAACCAGATGGACGAGGTGGCGGCGCTCGTCCGCGAACTCCCCGAAGAGCGAGGCGGGCACCGCTACGCGCCGGACAAGTGGAGCATTCGCGAGGTGCTGGGCCACATCATGGACGCGGAGCGCATCTTTGCCTACCGCGCCCTGCGCATCGCCCGCGGCGACGCCACCCCGCTCGCCTCGTTCGACGAGAATGCGTACGTCCCCGCCGGACGCTTTGACCAGCGCACCCTGGCGGACCTGATGGAGGAGTACCAGGCCGTGCGGCGCGCCACCATCCTCCTTTTCCGGCCGATGGACGATGAGGCGCTCGGCCGCATGGGCGTGGCCAGCGGCGCCGGCGTGTCCGTCCGCGCGCTGGCGTGGATCATCGCCGGGCACGAGGCGCACCACGTCCACCTGCTGCGCGAGCGCTACCTGGCCGCCTGACCCGCGCCGCGGACCGCCTGCCCGGTTCCGCTTGTGCCCGCGGAGCCGGGCGGATATTCTGCGCGCCGTCCCCGCGGCGCCGAAACCGCCGGGGCGCCCGCGCCGTACCCTCGTTCCGTTCCCGCCGCGCCCGCGGCACGTGGTGAACCGCTGATCCAACGCTGATGGACGGGATGAACGGTCGCGAATGGCTGGTGGAAGCGCACGGCTGCAGGCCGGACGCCCTGGCGGACGTGGAGGTGCTGCGGCGCCTGTTCGACCGGCTGGTGGCGGAGCTGGGGCTGCACCCCGTGGCGCCCGCGCAGTGGCACCGCTTTCCCGGCCCGGGCGGCGTCACGGGGCTCTGCATGCTGGCGGAGTCGCACCTGGCCTGCCACACCTTTCCCGAACACGAGTCGCTCTGCCTGAACCTGTTCTGCTGCCGCCCCCGCCCGGAATGGGACTGGGAAGCCGGCCTGCGTGAACTGGTGGGCGCCGCGCACGTGGTGGTGCGGGCCGTGGACCGTGACTACGCCGCCGCGCCCGCCGCCCGATGAACGCGACCGTCGCCAACTGCCCCAGCTGCGGGGCCGCCGTCGCCTTTCAGTCCGCCGCGGCCGTGCAGACCGTGTGCGCGAGCTGCAAGTCGGTGCTGGTGCGCCACGACCTGGACCTGGAAAAGGTCGGGGTGGAGTCGCTTCCCCCGCCCGTCACCTCGCGCATCCGCATCGGCACCACGGGGAGCTACAAGTGGGCGCGCTTCGCCGTCGTGGGGCGCATTGCCTACCGGTGGGAGAACGGCGCGTGGAGCGAGTGGCACCTGTCCTTTGCCGATGGGCGCACCGGCTGGCTGAGCGACGCGCAGGACGAGTACGCCGTCACCTTCGCCGAGGCGGAATCCGGCGCCATTCCCCCGGCGGAGGCGCTGCGCCCCGGCGAGGTGGTGCTGCTGGGCGCCCGGCAGACCGGGTGGACGGTCGGCGCCGTCACCCGCGCCGCGTACGCGGGAACGGAGGGGGAGCTTCCGTTCACCACGACGGACCGGGCGGAATCGGTCTTCGTGGACCTGCGCTCCGGCGAAGGCGGGCTCGCCACGGTGGACTACTCCGGCGCGGAGCCGGTGCTGTACACGGGCGAGTTCGTCCCCCTGGAGTCGCTGCAGCTCAAGGAACTGGCGGACCCGGCGGAACGGCGCGTCGAAGGGGCGGCCACGCTTAACTGCCCGCACTGCGGCGGCACGGTGGCGTTGCGCCTTCCCGGCCAGTCGGTGAACGCGGTCTGCGAGTACTGCCAGAGCGTGCTGGACGTGACCAACTCGCGCCAGCTGCGCGTGCTGCAGCGCTTCGAGGAGCGGCGAAAAGTGCCGCCGCGCATTCCGCTGGGCGCGCGCGGGATGCTGCACGACGCGGAGTGGGAGGTGCTGGGCTTTCAGCAGCGCACCATCACGGTGGAAGGGACGGAGTACTCCTGGCGCGAGTACCTGCTGCACAACGCCGATCGCGGGTTCCGCTACCTGTCGGAATACGCGGGGCACTGGAACGACATCGAAGTGCTCACCGCGGTGCCCCAACCGCTCACGCGCGGCGTGGTGCGCGGCGGAAAGATGCGCCACGGAACGCAGACCTTTCGGCACTTTCAGCACGCCCGGGCCGAGACGACGTTCGTGCTGGGCGAGTTTCCCTGGCAGGTGCGCGCCGGCGACAAGGCCGAGGTGGACGACTTCGTGGCACCGCCGCTGCTGCTGTCGCGCGAAAAGACGGGGCAGGAGGTCACCTGGTCACTGGGCGAGTACACGGCGCCCGAGACGATCTACAAGGCGTTCGGCGTCGCGGACCGGCCTCCCGCGCCGCGCGGCGTGTTCGCCAACCAGCCGCCGCCCCCGGGCTCCGGCCGCATGTGGAGGCTGGCGCTGCTCTTTGCCGCCCTGGTGGCGTGCGGGTGGATCTTTCGCCTGGCGAACGCCAACCGCCCCGTGCTGCGCGAGCGGGGGGAGTACCGGGCCGGCGCCCCGGCGCCCGGCGCCACCCCGCTGGACTCCGCCACGGCGGAGGAGCGGCCGCTGGTTTCCGAGCCGTTCCAGCTGGGCGGGCGCACCACCAACCTGCACGTAAAGCTCACGGCCGCCATCGACAACTCGTGGACGGCGTTCGGCGTCCTGCTCGTCCCCGAAGGCACCACGAGGGACGCGCGCGAGTTCACCGGCGAGGTCTCGTACTACCACGGCGTGGACGGGGGAGAAAGCTGGAGCGAGGGATCGCAGACCACGCGCATCCGCATCGCCAGCGTTCCCCCGGGCCGCTACCGGCTGGTGCTGGCGCCGGACGGGCCCACCGCCTTCACCTACCGGGTGGAGGTGCGGCGCGACGTGCCCGCCGGATCGCTGTACCTGGTGGCGATGCTCCTGCTGCTCATCCCCCCCATCTTTCCCGCCCTGCGCCGCGCCTCGTTCGAGGGGCAGCGGTGGGCGGAGAGCGACTACGCGCCCGCGTCGGAGGACTGAGATGAAGCGCTGGCATCCGGGCTACCTGCTGTACGCCCTGGCCGTGGTGGGCGGGCTGGCCCTGGCCGAGTACCGCGGATGGAACCCCCTGAGCGCGCGCGAAGGCCGGCCCGCGCCGCGCTCCGTGCGCGACAACCCCGGCGCGTACCGGCCGCACTACGGCGGCACCGGGCGCTACGTGGGCGGAAAGTGAACCCGGGAGACCCGTGGAAGAGCTGCTGAACCACCTGGGCGCCGCGGCGGTCTACGCGGTGCTGGGCATCGTGCTGTTCGTCGTCGCCTTCATGCTGATGGACCGGCTCACGCCGGGATCGCTGTGGAAGGAGATCATCGACGAGCACAACACGGCGCTCGCCATCGTCGTGGGCTCCATGTCCATCGGCATCTCCATCGTCATCGCCGCGGCGATCTGGTGACACCGCCCCCGCCGCGCCGCGCGCGCCGCCGTACGGGGCCGCGGCGGTGAACGCGGCGCTGTTCGTTACCGTGCTGCTCATCGCCGCCTGCGGGCTCATCTACGAGCTCGTGGCCGGCGCGCTCGCCAGCTACCTGCTGGGCGACAGCGTCACGCAGTTCTCCACCATCATCGGCACCTACCTGTTCGCCATGGGGGTGGGGAGCTGGCTGTCGCGCTTCGTGGTGCGCGGCGTGGCCGCGCGCTTCGTGGCCACGGAGCTCATGGTGGCGCTGGTGGGCGGGTTCTCGTCCACCCTGCTCTTTCTGGCCTTTGCCTACACGGACGCGTTCCGCGTGCTGCTGTACGTGCTGGTGATGATCATCGGCATCCTGGTGGGGCTGGAGATTCCGCTGCTCATGCGGCTGCTGCGCGACCGGCTGGAGTTCAAGGACGTGGTGAGCAGCGTGCTGACCTTCGACTACCTGGGCGCGCTGGGGGCCTCGCTCCTGTTTCCGCTTGTCCTCGTCCCTTACCTGGGAATGGCGCGCAGCGCGCTGGCGTTCGGCATCGTGAACGCGGCCGTGGCGCTGTGGAGCACCTGGCTGTTCCGCGACCTGCTCCCGAATCGGCGCGCGCTGGTGGCGGGAAGCGTGGGGACGCTCGCGCTGCTGATCGCCGGCTTCGCCGCGGCGGAGCGCATCACGCGCACGGCGGAAAGCAGCCTGTACGCGGACCCCGTGGTGCTGTCGCGCAACTCGCCGTACCAGCGCATCGTGCTCACCGCGTGGAAGGACGACCTGCGCCTCTTTCTGAACGGGCACCTGCAGTTCAGCTCGCGCGACGAGTACCGCTACCACGAGGCGCTGGTGCACCCCGGGCTGGCCTCGCTCCCCGCCGCGCGCAGCGTGCTGGTGCTGGGCGGCGGCGACGGGCTGGCCGCGCGCGAGATCCTGCGCTACCCGGGCGTGCACGTGACGCTGGTGGACCTGGACGCGCAGATGACGCGCCTGTTTCGCGAGCACGCCGAGATGGTGCGGCTGAACGGGGGCGCGCTCACGTCCCCCCGCGTGCGCGTCGTCAACGCCGACGCCATGCGCTGGCTGGACGCCAACCCGGAGCGCTTCGACTTTGTGGTCGTCGACTTTCCGGACCCCAGCAACTACGCGGTGGGCAAGCTGTACACGACCGCGTTCTACCGCCTGCTGCGCCGCCACGTGAACCCCGGCGGGCGCATCGTGGTGCAGAGCACCTCGCCGCTCTTTGCCCGCTCGGCCTTCTGGAGCATCGACGCCACCCTGCGCGAGGCCGGGCTGCGCACCTGGCCCTATCACCTGTACGTCCCCAGCTTTGGCGAGTGGGGCTTCGTGCTCGCCGGCGCGGACGAGTATCAGGCGCCGGCGCGGCTCCCGGCCGGCCTGCGCTACCTGACCGCCGGCGCCATCCCCGCCCTGTTTCAGTTTCCCATCGACATGCAGCGCCTTCCCGTCCGCGCCAACCGGCTGGACGACCAGGTGCTGGTGCGCTACTACAGCGAAGAGTGGGAGCGGATCACCCAGTAGGCATTTCGCGCCGCGCGTTTCTGGGCGCGGCGGCGGCTACGGCCGTCGCCGCGCCGTTCGTGGCGTGCGCGCCGCGCACGGAGCGCCCCGTGGCCGGCGGCTTCGTGGACGACGGCGGCGCGCGCGGCCACCGCCTGCGCGACCGGGCCGCCCAGCCGCCCGTGCGCCGGACGGAGCGCGTTCCGCTGGTGATCGTGGGCGGAGGGATGGCCGGCCTGTCCGCCGCGTGGCGGCTGCGCAGGCGCGGCTTTGGCGACTTCGTGCTGCTGGAACTGGAAGACCGCGCGGGAGGGAACGCGCGCGGCGGGGCGGACCAGGTGTCCGCCTACCCCTGGGCCGCGCACTACGTCCCCGTACCCGACGCCGGGGCCACGCGGGTCCGCGAACTGTTCGAGGAACTCGGCGTGCTGCGCGACGGGAAGTGGGATGAGCGCACGCTGGTGTCGTCGCCGCGCGAGCGCATCCACCGCTGGGGGGTGTGGCACGAGGGGATGGAGAACGCCCTGGTGGAGACGGCGGCGGACCGCGACGAGATGCTCCGCTTTCGCGATGAGATGGCGGGCCTGCGCGCCACGGGCCAGTTCACCATCCCCTCCGCGCGGGGCGCCCGCCCGTCGCCGCTGGACGCGATGTCGATGACGGCGTGGATGGATGCGCGCGGGTTTCGCTCCCCCGGGCTGCGGTGGTACGTGAACTACGCCACCCGCGACGACTACGGCTCCCGCGCGGCCGACACCTCGGCCTGGGCCGGCATTCACTACTTCGCCGCGCGCCCCGTGAGCGACGACGAGCACGGGCCGCTCACCTGGCCGGAGGGGAACGCATGGATCGCCGCGCGCCTGCTGGAGCGGGTGGGCGGCCACGTGCGCACCGGATCGCCCGTGCACCGGGTGGAGACGCGCGGATCCGGGGTGCGGGTGCTCGCGGGAGACACGGAGTACCTGGCGGACGCGGTGATCTGGGCCGCGCCCTCGTTCCTGGCCTCGTACGTGGTGCAGGGCGCGCCGCGGGTGCGGTTCCACTACTCGCCCTGGCTTACGGCCAACCTGGTGCTGGAGCGCTGGCCGGCGGAGCGCGGCTTTGAGCCCGCGTGGGACAACGTGATCCACGGCTCGCCCGGGCTGGGCTACGTGGTTGCGACGCACCAGACGTACGCGGTGCAGCCGGAGCGCACGGTGTGGACGTACTACCACGCACTTTCGGACCTGCCGTCCGCCCAGGCTCGCCAGCTGTTGCTGCGGCGTGGCTGGGGCGAGTGGAAGGACGCGATCCTGGCGGACCTGGAGCGCGCGCACCCCGACATCCGCGCCTGCGTGTCGCGCGTGGACATCATGCGCATGGGGCACGCGATGGTGCGCCCCACACCGGGGTTTCTGGCCGATCCCGTGCGCCGCGCCCTGGCCGACGCGAGCGGGCCGGTGTTCTACGCGCACTCCGACCTGAGCGGGCTTTCCCTCTTTGAGGAGGCCCAGCACCACGGCGTAACGGCCGCGGACCGCGCACTCGCCCGGCTGGGCCGCGGCTGA
>NZ_DASVTX010000442.1:0-29597 GCF_036387355.1 Longimicrobium sp. | reverse complement strand
CGCGCCGAGGGTGAACAGGTCGGTCAGCTTCAGATCCTGCTCCGGACGGACCATCCGGGTGCGAGCCATAACCACTCTCCTGGGCAGAGGTTATGAACTCCAGAATGGCGCGGGAGTGCTGTAAAGTCAACGGTATTGCGCCTTCGCGGACTGCGGCTGCGGACGGGGCCGGCGGGAGGCAGGCTGATTCGCCGAGTGGATTCGGGATGTGGTGCTGCTCGCCGGGTAAAACCCGGCGGTTGAAACCGCGCCTCGCAAAACACAAAGTCCGCCTTCGCGGACTGCGGCTGGGGACGGGTGTGAGTTCAGGAGTCTGCGATGCGCGACCGCTATTCACGGTTGTACGTGCACCTGATCTGGGCGACGTGGGACAGGCTCCCACTGATCGACGAGGAGATCCGCGCACCCGTCTACCGAGCCATCGCCGAGCAGGCGCGCCGTGCAGGATGTGAGGCGATGGCGGTGGGCGGCATCGCCGATCATGTGCACGTCCTCGTGCAGATGTCGACCGCGGTCAGCGTGGGCGACGTGGTGAAGAGCATGAAGGGTGGATCATCGCACTTGGCACCGAGGGTGCTGCGGCCTGGCGCCTTCTTCAAGTGGCAGGGGAGCTACGGCGCGTTCTCCATCTCCCGAACGCACGTCCCGGCCGTCTCCGCGTACATTCACAACCAGGAACGACATCACGCCGAAAACCGCCTGAGCCGCGCCCTGGAACGCGTGGGGTCGCGCTGACCCCTCCGCGCCCTCCGTCCAGTCCGCGGAGGCGGACTTCGTGTCTTTCGAGGCGCGGTTTCAACCGCCGGGCGGAGACCCGCCCGCCCCCGCGACCTTTACGTCCACACCGCTCCGCGGTTGCTCCCGCCTTACCCCCCGCCCTACCGCCCCGCGAGCGCCGCGCACCGGTGCTCCTCGAACTGGCGCGGCTCAATCTGAATGGTCAGGTGGTGCAGGCCAAAACGGTCGTGCAGCATGCAGTGCAGATCATACAGCACCTCCGACGCCGCGCGCCGCCCCGGCACCTCGTCCACCACCGCGTGCGCGCTCAGCGCATCCAGCCCGCTCGTGATGGTCCACACGTGCAGGTCGTGCACGTCCTCCACTCCCTCCACCTCCATCATCGCCCCGCGCACCGCCTCCACGTCAATGTGCCCGGGCGCACCCTCCAGCAGCACCGACACGCTCTCCTTCAGCAGGTCCCATGACGAGTACAGCACCAGCACGGCAATGGCGATGGACACCGCCGGGTCCGCCCACGCCCACCCGAACCCCCAGATCAGCGCGCCGCCCAGGATGGCCCCCACGCTCCCCAGCGCGTCCGTCAGCAGGTGCAGCCACGCCCCATGCACGTTCAGGCTCTCGTCGCGCCCGCCGTGCAGAATCAGCATCCCCGCCAGGTTCACCACCAGCCCGCCCACGGCGATCCCCATCACCGTCAACCCCATCACCGGCTCGGGATGGCGGAACCGCTGCACCGCTTCGGCAAAGATGAACAGCGACACGCCGATCAGCGTGGCCGAGTTGGCCAGCGCCGCCAGGATCTCCGTGCGGTGGTAGCCGTACGTGCGCCGCGCGGTGGCCGGCTTCTGCGCCATCCACGTGGCGAAGAGCGAAAGCCCCAGCGCGCCCACGTCGCTCAGCATGTGCCCCGCGTCGGCCAGCAGCGCGAGCGAGTTGGCCATGATCCCGCCCACCACCTCGGCCACCAGGTACCCGGCGGCCAGCGCGAGCGTCAGCTTCAGCCGGCGCGTGTTGGCGCCGGCCGCATGGCCATGGCTGTGCCGGTGGTGTCCGTGCCCGTGATCGTGTCCCGCGCCCATCGGTGTCGCGAAAGAGAAGGGGTGTCTGGCGGGCCGATTCCCGTGGTCCAATCAGCCGGTTTCCGTCATCCAACGAAAAAGGCGCGCCGGAGCGCGCCTCTGCAGTCCATCACACCGGAGCCGCGCCCGGCGGCGCGGACCGCAGCCGGCGCACCCCGCGGATGACCAGGAACAGCCCCAGCCCGATCATCACCATGCTCAGCGTCTGTCCCATGGTGAGCGGCCCCAGCACCGTGCCCAGCTTGTCGCCCTGGTCGGTGAACTGCACGTCGGGCTGGCGGAACAGCTCCACGAAGGAGCGGAACAGCCCGTACCCCAGCAGAAACATCCCCCCGATGGTCCCGTCCGGAAGGCGGATGCCGCGGCGCCGCATCCACCCGTACACGCCCCACAGAATCAGCCCCAGCACCAGCCCTTCCAGCAGCCCCTCGTACAGCTGCGAGGGATGGCGCAGCGGCACCTGCAGCCGCACCTGCTCCCACAGCCCGGACTCCCGCGCCGCGGCGATGGCCTCCTCGCGGCCGCGCAGCCCCCGCGCCCCCGCCGCGCCGATCAGCCGCGTGGCGTCGGGGTCCGTGGGAAAGCGCATGGCCCAGGGCACCGCGTCCGTCGTGACCCGGCCGTACAGCTCGCCGTTGATGAAGTTGGCCATCCGCACGGAAAAGATTCCCGGGGTGGCCACCAGCGACAGCCCGTCTCCCAGCCGCAGCAGCGGAACGCCGTGCTTGCGCCCGAACCAGGCCAGCGCCGCCACCGCGCCGGCCAGCCCGCCGTGAAACGACAGGCCGCCCTCCCAGATGCGGATGATGGCCGCCGGATTCGCGGCGAACTTGGGGAACTCGTAGAACAGCACGTAGCCCAGCCGCCCGCCCAGAATCACCCCCAGGATGAGCGCAAAGAGCAGGTCGCCCACCTGGTCCGCCGTCAGCTTCACGAACCCGCGCGCGGCCAGGCGCCGCATGAGCCAGTACCCGGCGCCGAACGCCACCATGAAACTGATCCCGTACCACCGGATCGCGAACCCGAACGGCAGATGCAGCGCCACCGGGTCGACGAAGGGATACGGGATCTCGATCAGGCCCGGCAGGGCCGCCGCGTTCACGGGAGCGAAGGAGGCCGCGGTCAGCGGCCCCCGGCCCGCGCCTGCACTTCGGCCAGGCGCATCTGCAGCACGGTGGCCTGGGGCGAGCCCTCTTCGGCGTCCGCCAGCAGCCGGGTGTAGATGGCCGCCGCGCCCTTGAAGTCGCCGCTCTGCTCGTGCATGAGCGCGGCCTGGCCCAGCGCTTCCACGCGCTGGTACGGGAGCGCCGCGAGCTCCGCCGCGCGGTTGTACGCCGTGATGGCGGCGGCGCGGTTGCCGGCCTGCGCCTGCGCGGAGCCCAGCATCATGGCGCCCTGCGCGCTCAGCGCGCCGCTCTTCTGCGACATGGGCTGCAGCACCTTGACCGCCTCGCCCGGCTGGCCCGCGTTCATGCGGATCTCGGCCAGCAGCAGGCGGGCCTGGTCGGCCTCCGTGGTGCCGTCGTGGCGCTTGATGAACTGCTCCACCTGCCCGGCGCCCGCCGCGGTCGCCACGGTGGGGTTCTGGCTGAGCGCCAGGAACTGCGTGGCCGCCGCCTCGTGGCGGCGCGCGCGGTCCATGCGGTAGTACACGTAGCCGATGGCCAGCACGGCCACGATCCCGGCGACGGTGAGAATCACCTTCGCGTTGCGCCGCGCCCACGCCGCCAGTTCCGCGGCGCGCAGGGCCGCGGCGTCGTCGGAGTTCAGCGAGTTCTGCAGCTGGCGGGAACGGGCGGCGGTGGACGAAGCCATGCGGGGACCCTCAGAGTCGATTGGGAGGACGGGACCGCGGCGTGCCGCCGGTGCCCGGAATGGACGCGAAACAGTTCCGCGCACGCCATCGTGGCGCGCGCGGAATCGCGTAAACCTATCGCGGGGTACGCCGTTGGTCAACCGGCGCCCCGCCCTTTCCGCACGGTCCCGCGCGGCGCGCCGTTGATCGCGGGGCGGGGGATGCGTACGTTGCCCGCTCCTCTGGCTTGCACCCCGGACAGGCGCGACGGTTGAAGATCCTGGTGGTTGGAAACGGCGGGCGCGAACACGCGCTCCTTTGGAAGCTGCGGCGCGACGCGCCCCACGCGGAGCTGTTCGTCACCGGCGGCAACGGCGGCACCGACGGGCTGGCGCAGTCCGTTCCCCTGGCCGCGGCAGAAATGCAGGCGCTGGCCGGCTGGGCGGAGCAGAACGGCATCGACCTCACCATCATCGGCCCCGAGGCGCCGCTGGCCGAGGGGATTGCGGACCACCTGACCAACCACGGCCTGCGCGTGTTCGGCCCCGGCAAGGACGCCGCGCGCATCGAATCGTCCAAGGCGTTCGCCAAGACGCTGATGGCGAAGTACGGCATCCCCACCGCGGACTTCCGCGTCTTCGAAAGCCTGGGCGAGGCGGAGGCGCACGTGCGCGGGTTGGGCGGCCCCGTCGTGGTCAAGGCGTCGGGCCTTGCGGCGGGCAAGGGCGTGGTGGTGTGCGACACCGCGGAGGAAGCGGCCGCCGCGCTGCGCGACACCATGGCCGGGGGCGCGTTCGGGGCCGCGGGCGAGCAGGTGGTGGTGGAGGAGCGGATGACCGGCGAGGAGCTTTCCGTCTTTGCCCTGACGGACGGGGAGAACGTGATCGCCATGCTCCCCGCGCAGGACCACAAGCGCGTGGGCGAGGGCGAAACGGGGCCAAACACCGGCGGGATGGGCGCCTACGCCCCCGTCTCCCCCGCCACGCCGGCGCTGATGGAGCAGGTGGAGCGCGACATCCTGCGCCCCACGGTGGCGGCGATGGCCAGGGAGGGGCACCCCTTTCGCGGGCTGCTGTACGCCGGGCTGATGCTGACGCCCACGGGGCCGCGCGTGGTGGAGTTCAACTGCCGCTTCGGCGATCCGGAAACGCAGGTGGTGCTTCCCCTGCTCCGCTCGTCGCTGCTGGAGCCCATGCTGGCCATCGCCCGGGGCGAATCCATCGCGGGAATGACGCTGGAGTGGCACCCCGGCGCCGCGGTCACGACGGTGCTGGCCAGCGGCGGCTATCCCGGCGACTACGCCACCGGCCTCCCCATCCACCTTCCGCCCGAGGTGGAGGGGATGGATGACGTCGTCGTGTTTCACGCGGGGACGCGGCGCGAGGCGGATGGAGCGCTGGTGACCTCCGGCGGCCGGGTGATGGCCGTCACCGCGCTCGCCCCCACGGTGGCCCAGGCGGCCGCCCGCAGCCGCGCCGCGGCGGAGAGCATCGAGTTCCAGGGCCGCCTGCTGCGGCGCGACATCGGCTGGCGCGAGGCCGCGCGGGAGGGGACGCATGCCTGAGCTTCCGGAAGTGGAGACCATCGTCCGCGACCTGTCGCACCTGCTTCCCGGCGCGCGGATCGGAAAGGTGGAGGTACTTCGTCCGGACCTGATCGAGGGCGAAGCGGCCGAGGCGTTCGCGAAACACCTGAAAGGGAAGCGGATCCGCGGCGTCACGCGCCGCGCCAAGAACATCGTCACCGACCTGGGCGGCGAGCGCCTGCTGGTGAACCTGGGGATGACGGGCCGCCTGCTCGTGGCGCGCGCGGACGAGCCGGACACGGGGCACCTGGGCGTGCGCATTGCGCTGGACGGCGGGCGCGAACTGCGCTACCACGACGCGCGGCGCTTTGGCCGGCTGTGGATCGTGGGAGAGGAGGCGTGGCGCGCCTGGGACGGCGAGCTGGGGGTGGAGCCGCTTTCGGACGACTTCACGGCGGAGTGGCTGCTGCAGGCGGCGGGGCGCTCGCGCGTGGCCATCAAGACCTGGCTGATGGACCAGGCCCGCGTGGTGGGCGTGGGCAACATCTACGCGAGCGAGGGATTGTTCCGCGCCGGGGTGGATCCGCGCCGCCCCGCCCACTCCATTACCGCGGAAGAGGCACCCCGCATCGTGGAAGGCGTCCGACGCGTCCTGACCGACGCCATCGAGCACCGCGGCACCACCTTTCTGGACTACCGCGATGCGCGCGGCGAGCGCGGCGGCTTTGCGGCACGGCTGCAGGTGTACGACCAGGAGGGCGAACCGTGCCCCGTCTGCGGCGCCCCTCTTGAACGAATCGTGCAGGGCGGACGGTCCACTTTCTTCTGCGGTGCCTGCCAGACGTGACGCCCATCGACTACTTTCGCGCCACCGTGTGAGCCGGATCACTGGCTTTTTTGAACTGCTACATTATACTTCGGACAAATCTTCGTTCGGCGACCCTCCCCTCCCCCCCGCCAGACCATCATGCAAGAACGCAAATTCCGGGTTCCGCGCCGCAAAACCCAGCGCCGCTGGCGTGTTCCGCCCGCACTCAAGCGCGGGGACGAGGTGTTTGAGGGACTGGGTGTTCTGGACGAGGTTTCGGGGGAGAGGGGACTGGTACTGTGGCAGTCGCTACGTGACGCACTGCTCTGGGCGGAGGCGCCCGAAGAAGAAAGGGCCGCACTCTTTGCGCCGGAAGCGGAGTCGCAGCGCATGGCCATGGTTCTGGCCTGCGATCCGGGCGAACAGCTGGAAGAAGCGCTGACCGTGCTGGCCCGCATGCTGGGCGAGCCCACCCGCATTCCCGAAGAAACCGTCGCCCTGGCCTGCCGCAGCATCGCGCAGTGGGCCGACGACGAGGGGATGCTGACCACGGCCCTTTCCTTCAGCCAGGCGGCCTCCACGGTTACGCCGGGCGACGCGGTGATCGCCTTCGCGGTGGGCAAGCTGGCCCGCCGCCGCGCCGAGTACGCGCGCGCCGAAACGTGGTTCCGCCGCTCCGTGGCGCTCTCGCGGCAGGTGGGCGACTGGGCCACCTACGCCGAATCCTTCGTGGGGCTGGGCCGGTTGAACATGCAGCGCGGCAACCTGCCGGGCGCGCGCCGGTTCCTTCTGCGCGCAGTTCGTGCGGCGCAGCGAAACAGCCTGCACACCATCGAGGGGATGGCGCTGCACGACCTGTTCGGCGTAATGGTGGAAGCCAACCGCCCGGACGAGGCGCAGCAGCTGGCCCGCGCGGCCTTTGAGGCGTACGGCCCGCGCAACCCCAAGCAGCTTCGCCTGGCGCAGGACGTGGCGTACTGGTGGATCACGCAGGGGCAGTTCGCCCGCGCGGTCCCCGTCCTCACCTCGCTGCTGCCGCACCTGCCGGAGCCTTCGGACCGGCTGATGGTGCTGGGCAACCTGGCCCGCGCGGCCGGCGGCCTGGGCGACCGGGCCGGCTTTCGCGAGGCGTGGGACGGCTGCCACGACCTGCTGGACAACGCGCAGGTGGACGAACGGGCCGCGCAGGGCATGCTGGACCTGGGACACGGCGCCGCCAGCCTGGCGCTGTGGGAAAAGGCCGAAACGGCCGCGCGCGAGGCGCTGGAGATCGGCGCGCGCCGCCAGGAGGGCAAGGTGCGGCTCTCGGCCGAGGCCCTGCTGGAGTCGGTTCGGCACCACCGCGTGGTGGATACGCGGCGCCGGCTGCCTTCGGCACCCGAGGCCGGTACCGCGCTGGCCGAAGATCTGGTGCGCACGCTGACTTCGGTGCACGCGTAGCCGCGGG
This sequence comes from Longimicrobium sp., assembly GCF_036387355.1. Taxonomy (GTDB): domain Bacteria; phylum Gemmatimonadota; class Gemmatimonadetes; order Longimicrobiales; family Longimicrobiaceae; genus Longimicrobium. Next base: position 22,202 of record NZ_DASVTX010000442.1, on the reverse strand, counting down.
CTGCGGGATTGCAGAAGGGCGGGGCCTCGCGGCCCCGCCCTTCTTTTGTCTGCATCCCGACGTCGCGTGGGTCAGCCGCCGCCCGAGCCGATGAGGCCGTTGTCGCGCAGCACCGGCGTGGTGGGTGCGGGATCGGTCGCCACGCTGGTGGAAGCGGGCGGGATGGCGGTGGTGTCGGCCGCCATGGGAACGACGGCGCGCGCTCCGCGCGTGCCCGCAGCCGCGGCCGGCTCCGTGGGGCCGTTGGAGCAGGCGCCCAGCGCGGCTATCAGCGTTGCGCCGAGCAGAACTCGAAACGTCTTCATCTGGTGAACTCCTGAAGCGGATGGGGCGGATGGGTGTTGGGGTGAAGGCAATGTAATGCTTCGAGCGCGTGTTCACTATGCCCTCATCCAACCAATATCGCTCCCTTCGCGACCTCCCTCGCCCCATCATGGGAAAAGCCATGGACGGAGCGCCCGGAATCCCCCCTTTCGGTCCAGCAATCCCGCCACTCACGCGTGAGCGAGCGTCCGCCATAACTCTCTTTTTCCGTCACCAATATACGAAATACGTGATCAGTCTGCCGCGCGGCATGCCTGGCCGCGCGCAGCCGCATGCAGCCCTTTCGCTTGCGCGGCGCGCAGACTAGGTTGGGCGGGATTCGGTTTTTGTTCTCCGCCGCACCCCTCCTGCAGGTGAAGTCCTCCACCCCCGCTCATCCGCTGCGCACCGTGGCGCGCGAGGCCCGCAACATTCCCGGCGTGTACCGCTGGCTGGGAACGGACGGGGAGGTTCTGTACGTGGGCAAGAGCAAGTCGCTGCGCACGCGGCTGCTCACCTACTTTCGCGCCGTGCGGGGCGAAAAGCAGCACCGCATCGTAGAGGGCGCGCATTCGCTGGCGTGGGACTACGAGCCCAGCGAGTTCGCCGCGCTGCTGCGGGAACTGGAGATGATCAAGCGGTTCCGCCCGCGCATGAACGTGCAGCACAAGCGGGACGGGCGGTACTCGTTCCTCAAGATCGCCGGGGCCAGCGCGCCGCGGCTGTACGTGGTGACCGCCGTGTCCGACGACGCGGCCAGCTACTACGGGCCGTTCCGCGGCGGCCGGCGCATTCAGGAAGCCGTGCGCGAGCTGAACGACCTGCTGGGGCTGCGCGACTGCCCGGTCAACACCCCCATCCGCTTTGCCGACCAGCCGGACCTGTTCTCGTGGGAGCACGCGCCCCGCTGCCACCGCTTTGAGCTCAAGCTGTGCCTGGGGCCGTGCGCGGGGCGGTGCGCCGAGACGGAGTACATGCGGCGGGTGGACCTCGCCCGGGCCTTTCTGGACGGCAAGGCCGACGAGCCGCTGCGCTGGCTGGGCGAGCGCATGCAGGCCGCGGCGGACCGGTGGGAGTACGAGTACGCCGGGCTGCTGCGCGACCGGCTGCAGCGGCTGGAGGCGCTGCGCGACGAGTTCGCGCGGCTGCGCGAGGCGCTGGACGGGCTCACCTTTCTGTACCGCGTCCCCGGCGTGGACCAGGACGACCGGGTGTACCTGGTGCGCCGCGGCACCGTGCGCGCGGCGGTTACCGCGCCCCGCTCGGCGGCGGAGAGGCGGCGGCTGGAGCGGCTGTGCGACGAGCACTTCGGGCTGCCGGAGCCCACCTCCACGCTGGTGCAGCGGCATCAGGTGGACGAAATCCTGCTGATTGCGCGGTGGTTCCGCGCCCGGCCCGACGAGTTGCAGAACACCGTTCCCCCCGCCCGCCTGGAGGCGCTTCCGCTCAGCGCCTGAGGGGGCGCGCGGGGCGTGGCATGGCCGTTGCGCCCGCCGGGCGCGGGCACCTGCCCCAGAACCACGCGCGCACGCAACCCCCGACGGAGCCGTTGATGCGGAGGTCCATCCGCCCTTTCCTGCTGTTTGCCACCGCGTTCGCGGTCTGTGCCTGCAATCGCGGCCCTTCCGCCACGGCCGGAGCCACGGCCGTGGACGACGACACGGCCGCCGCGCCGGCTGCCCGGTCGCCGTACGGCGCCACGGGCGGCGAGATCGTCCGCGTCACCCCGGTGGAGATTGAGGTCATCGACCTGCCCGAGGGATGGAACGGCATCCGCATCGCCGCGCTTTCCGACTTTCACCTGGGGATGTGGCCCGACAACGCCAACGTGGCGCGCGCGGCGGTGGAGCGCGCGCTGGCCGAGCGCCCGGACTTGGTGGTGCTGCTGGGCGACTACGTGGGGCGCGGCGGCGATTTCGCGGCGCTGGACCGCGTTCTGGCGCCGCTCAAGGGGCGGCCGGTGTTCGCGGTGCTCGGCAACGAGGACATGGCCGAGAACACGGAGGGCGAGCCGGACAGCATGGCCATCCTCACCCGGCAGGCGCTGGAGCGCAATGGGGTCCGCGTGCTGATGAACCAGCGCGTTCCCTTTGGCCGCAACGGCGACACGGCGTACATCGCGGGGATCGATCCGTACACGGCGCGCCGGCCGGACTGGCGCCGCGCCGAAACGTTCGGGGGCATCCCGGGCGGGGGGCGCACACCGGTGATGCTCTCGCACATGCCCGTTTCCGCCGCCACGCTGCCCACCGGTAAGTATCCGTCGATGCTCTCCGGCCACACCTTCTGCGGCGGGCTGGAGGTGCCCGGCACGCCGCGGCTCAGCTGGGTGAACACGGAGCTGTTTCCGCAGGAGACGGGCGTGGGCACCAACCGCATCTACCGGGTGCGCGGCAGCACGCTGTTCATCACCTGCGGCGTGGGATTCTCGTTCGTCCCCGTACGGTTCGGCGCGCCGCCGGAGGTGGCCCTGGTCACGCTGCGGCCCGTGGGCGGCGCGGCAAAGCGCGATTCGGCGTCCGCGCCCGCTCCGGTGAACGTGGACTCACTCATCCAGCAGTTCACGCCCGACACCACCAAGCGCGACACCAGCAAGGCGGAGGAAGAGGCGTAGCGCGCCTTGGACGGCTGAGCGGGATTTTGAGATCAGGGGCTGGCGCCGTGCGGGTGCCAGCCCCTTTCGGCGTTCGCTCAGTCGCTCGGGCACTCTCCGGATGCGGTAAAACGATCCGCAGTACTTCGCGATTGAGCAACCGTCGCGCAGAGCGCTTGTTTGCGTGAGGTGGCCATGTCGCGCTCACCGAGAGCCAGCCGTGGGAACGCTCAGTATTCGAGCGCGCCCGGCTCGCGTGAGGTGCCGCTTCCGTGGTGCACTATGACCTGTACACCCTCTGCGCGTGACGCCCACTCGGGGCGCGGGCTGAAGCGCTTCAGCCGGGCGGTATGCCGGACCTGGTCCAGGAGCTTGGGCTCGGGCACCGGCTCACAGAGGTGCGGAGTGGACGGAATGTATGCGGCGCATGTTGCTTCGGGATAGCGCACGCAACAAGAGCGCTATCCTGCCACCGCCCGTACGTATTGCGCGTGCGGCCACGCCGACGCATGACGCAACGACTCGCCAAGCCGAGATTCAATGGCGCTTGACGTTCGATGGGATGAGTATTATCTGGATTGGAGCGGTTCGGCTATGTGCCCCGAACCGTGGTGTTGGCCGGAAAGCCGTCCACTGAACAACCAGTTAGGCGCCGCCGGGACAGGCTTCGTGCCGCGCACTCGGCGCGGCGACAGGCATCCGCGCGAGGAATTCCGGGCCGAGGCATCCCTGGCGTGAGTCAACGCCGCGCACCAAGCGGGGACGCGCTCCGGCGAGCTCCGGTGTGGCGCGGCTGGGCTGATGCGGGCCGCTTGAACAGGCGAGTTCCAGGCGCGCCACGCCGGTGCGCACCAGCTCCGCGGCCCGTCGGCGCCACCACCCTCGGCGCGTTGTTCTGGTTCAGTGTTTGGGCTGGCTATCCGGCGCCTAACAATCGGCTGCAGTGGATGCGGGGCCGCGCATGTTTTCAGCCGCGCGAAAGGCTTGCGCGGCGGCCCCGCACCAATGACCCTTGGGCGTTAGGCGGCATGTACAGCTCCGCCAGAACTCTTCGCCCGAACCTACCATCCGAGCAGATGTACGACGATTCCTACTACGATGTGGCTCAAATCTGTCTGAATGGGCACGTCACCAATTCTAGCACTCGAACTCTTCCAACATCAGCGCCCGATTCTGTGCCGAGTGCGGAGAACCGACGATCACGCAGTGCCAGAACTGTAATGCTCCCATCCGCGGAGACTACTTTGTTCCTGGAGTTATCGCAGTGTCCCACTATTCGGCGCCGGCATTCTGCAACTCATGCGGAAAGCCCTTTCCGTGGACGCTCCGTGGTTTGGAGGCTGCCAAGGAACTCGTAGAAACCTTGGACACAATTTCGGCTGAGGAGAAAGCCTCGCTGAAGGAGAGCCTTGACGACCTTGTGCGTGACACGCCCCGCACAAAAGTAGCAGAGGCCAAGTACAAGAACATCATGAAGAAGGTGGGCCGCGAGGCTTATGATGGGATGCGATCAATTCTAGTGGACATCGCAAGTGAGGCGGTGAAGAAGTCGCTGTTTGGTCCCGGCGCGTAGAACTGCCGCCGAACAATCGGCTGCAGCGGATGCGGGGCCTTGCATGCTTCGGGCGCGATGAAAGTCTTGCGCGCCGGCCCCGCACCCCTGACCCTTGCGTCGTTAGGCCGCTCGTCAAGCGATTCGCGGCAGCCGCAGGTGATCGCCCCCGCGGCTGCCGTTCAATGTTGACGCAAGCGGTGCTACCCCCGCGCCCGGACCCACTCGTGCGTCATCCAGCGCCTCGCGCATGTTGCTGCCGAACTCCAGCATCGATCCCGCGACCAGCAGATCCATCGACGATGAGCCTCATTCGAGACAAGCTTACGGCCCAATTCCAAGCTTTAGAGTCGCTCGCTGCGGACGCTCCCGCGACCGCAAAGCGGAAGCGTGGTCAGGAGTTCGAGGTCTTCCTCCATAGCCTCCTCGCGGCGAGTGACTTGGCACCCCGTACGCGGTATCGTCCTGATGGAGAGGAAATCGATGGTTCGTTTGAGCTCGCGGGACGCGTTTACCTGCTTGAAGCCAAGTGGCATCGCGATCCGTTGCCAGCTTCCGCGATCTACGCGTTCAAAGGGAAGGTCGACGGAAAGCTTGCAGGAACGCTCGGTCTGTTTGTATCGGTTTCCGGGTACAGCGTGGACGCGGTGGAAGCTTTAACGCTCGGCAAGACGCTAAACGTCATCCTTGCTGACCGGGACGATATTATCGCCGCGCTCGCGAGCGAAGCAGGATTCGGCGGGGTACTCAGGGCAAAGCTTCGCGCTGCAGCCGAGGAGGGAGTTGTCTACTTCCCGGTGAGTTCGACTCAGTTGACGGTTGCGGCGGCAGCCGACCGCAGCGAGCCAAAAGCCACCGTTGAGGTCGCGGGCACCAGTGACGATCGTCCGACATCCCTCGTGATCATTTGCGAAGGACCGCGAGATGAAGCCGCCCTCACCATTCTCGCGGGGCGCATTCTCCAGCATGAGAATCGCGCGGGAGACGTACGTTTCGTGGTCGCAATGGGAAAGCACTCGATTCCTCGAGTGCTGAACACGATCAGGAGGTCCTTATCGGACACAGCTGCGTTTGCTGCGGTAGCAGACGGTGATTACGACCCGCGCGGAACTGAGCGTCTGATCGCGGAGCACCTGGAGGATCAAGCGGACATCATCGTAGTCGATCCGGGGCTTGAAGCGTGGTTCGCTCCATTCGCTAACGATCCCTCAATCCGGCTGGAAGACCGTAGAAGGTGGAGTCCGCGGAAGTGGGAGGCGATAGCGCAGGTGCCTGCCAAGGTCGACCTATCCAAACTTCTGTCGGTGCATCCGACATTCCAGCAGTTCTATGAACTGCTCGTTCGCCACTCGCGCGCTATCTAACAGCATTGCGCAGCCTAACAATCGGCTGCAGGGGATGCGGGGCCTTGCATGCTTCGGCGCGGGATGAAGGTCTTGCGCGCCGGCCCCGCACCCCTGACCCTTGCGTCGTTAGGCCGCGCTTCCCTAACCCCTGGTATTATCCTCTGCAACTTGGAAGACCTATCATCGAGGTCTGGGCGCAACAGCCTCGCGGGAAATATCGGCTGTTCGTCCATCTACCAGTGGAGGAGAGGTGCCGCGACCGCGCCTGCTCTATCAAGATTTTCGCTACCCCTAAACCAGGGCAGGCGTCTGCTGGTCACATTGGCCTCAGGATCAATGAGTGAGCGTCGGAGAGTAGTTCCTCGCACGGGGAATTCAGTCATCTCTAACTATTTCCCACCGAACTCACAGGACTTGGCACTCAGCGCGCCTGAGTCGCGATTCAGAAGTAGGAGTATCCGCTCGTATCCCGCGGGCGATGGATGGCAACCTCATTGGGGAAGGAAAGGCGCTCTATGCGAAGCGTGAACGATTCCCGAAGACTCATCCGGTGGATCTGCTCCTCCGTAGTAGTCATGATGATTTGGGCCACAGCTGGGACTGTGGCCGCGCAGGATCTCTCGGTGCAACTCGATCCCGAGATGTGTAAATCCAAAGGATTGCCGAAGGAATACTATGAGACGCTGATTAGTCGCCACTTTGCGAGCTTGGTCAGCAACGAGACGGGCGCGGTGCTCGGCAACTTCGCATCGCTAGACCTTAAAGACGGCACCGCCACCTTCGCAGGGACCACTATATTCTCTGGTGGGGCGGTGCTGGGTACACGTGTTACGGGCGGGGCGAGTGACGGGGTTGTGCCGATCCTTCGGGGCAACGACTTTACCCCGCGCTTGGCTGCCGGCGCGCAGCTTCATCTGCTCCGGCGCGGCGGCACGCAGCTACGGTGGGACCGCGGCTCCTGCTTTCGCTACCGAGACACGTTGATCTCGCTCCAGCGCGCGCACGACCTGCGGATGGTCGAGTTGAGGCAGAATTTCCCCTCAGCGGTGCGTGCGCTACAGAACCACCGACTCGTGCTACGGAAACGCGAAATGGAGGCGGCACGGGACTCGCTGCGGCGCCGGCTCACCGCCACACGCGGCTCACTGCAGCAGCAGCCTGCCGCCGCGCGAGACACGCTGCCGATCAGGAGCTATGAGCTTCGACTGGACAGCCTCGGTGTCGAACTCGACAAAATTACCGACGAAATTGCTCTCCGAAGCGCCGAACCCGACGCAGATACCGCCCAGATCCGGATGGACCTGGAGCGCCTGCTGGACACGCGGCGACGTCAGGCGCGGGACAGCCTTGACGTGACAGGTTTCACCTTAGCGTGGCTCTCGCTGGAGTACTCGGTTGAAAACACTGCCTTCCGCCTGTTTGACCCCGGCGCCGCAATAGAAAGCCAAGTCAGCAAGGGCTCTTACGCCACGCACTCTGTCGGCCTGCGCTATTCGCGGTATCACTTCTCCAATTGGCCCTTTGAGTCCCGTTTCTGGTCGGTATCGGCCAGCGTCTCGCAATCCCATAATCTGAGCGATCTAGACAAAGTCGAGATCACGGAGCGCCGGACTTTCGGCTCCGACTCTGCCGCACGCTTCGCAGAGACCAAGTACACCGCGTACCAAGGGGACTACAAGAGCGGACTCACTAAGATACGAGTCGCGGCAGACGTGTTCCAGTTCCTTTTCGAGCGGAATCAGGCCGCGCTGCACGTGTACCCATCCGCCGAACACAGTGACAAGAAGACAAGCTACAACCTGGGCCTTGGCTTTCTGATGAGCGCCCGCAACTCGGCTCAAGCGGCGAGCACCGTTAACGCGGAGATCTTTCTCGACCTGACAGACTTGACCAACGCCCGCGACTCTGAGGAGAGTCTATTCGGGAGAAGCGGAGTAGGGCTGCGTATCTCCTTCCCGATCAAATTTCGCCCGGAGATTTAGCAATGCCAAAGACTAAGAACTCGCTCTCGGTGGACCGGGTCAGGCACCGGTTTGTATGTCAGACCTGCGGTAAGCGGGGGAAGTGGCAGGACGATGATCAGGTTGCGATCGCGGACGGGCGGAAGCATCAGCAGAACGCCAGTGGGCTCCATGTCATCATCATCGAAACCGAGCAGAGGTCGAGTCAAGCACTCCACTGACCTGTGCTGGCGAGGGGGGGGGAGCTCGGCTCTCCCCCTGCTTGCCGCCGGATGGCCGAAGCCAATCGGCGGCCACAGCCTAACAATCGGCTGCAGGGTATGCGGGGCCTTGCATGCTTTCGGGCGGATGAAAGTCTTTGCGCGCCGGCCCCGCACCCCTGACCCTTGTGTCGTTAGGCCGCTGGGCAAGCGTCGCGGCAGCCGCAGGTAAACCACCCCGCGGCTGCCGTGTGTTTCAGCTTGGTTCCTCTCAGGCGGCGAGGCGTCGTACAACCTCTCTCGCGCCCTTCCGATATACCGTGAGGCACACCAGCTCGTCGTTCGGGTCGCGCACCTCCCACCAGCGGCTCTTCGTCTGCTTGACGATGGTGTAGCCTGGGTTCGCAGCGGCCGCGGGCGTGGGGTCCTTCGGGTCGTCAGACATCGTGCGCTCCGATCCTCTTGACCCGGGCCGTCCAGCAGGGCAGTTTTGGTGGGCGGGCGGCCTTCGGGTCCTTCCGTTGTTAGGCTGGCCGTGTCTTCTTGCCGGAGGAGCGGTCAGCCTTTCGTTTATCCCTGCTGGGTATTAATATGATTGACCAGCCCTGTTTTATCAACTCTAACAATACCCGTGCACATGGAATTCCTTGAAGCGATGGAGCGCCTCAAACGCGCTGTGACAGATGACGAGATTGCGGCGGCAACAGGTGTATCTACTAATACAATCCGCCGGACGCGCGCTGACCCGGCTACGCGGAACTATCGACCAGCCCCGAAGGGATGGGCACCCGCTCTGGCGCGCCTAGCAGGAGAACGTGCAAATGAGTTGCTGAAGCTGAGAGAAGAACTTGAGGAACTAACCTAACGTAGTTCGTCCTCTGAACTGAAATGAAGCAGTCGCTTGACTTAGGCGCGAGCGCCGCCTAGTAATCGGTTGCGGTGACACAGGCCGTCGAGGTTTGTGGGCAGGGCTTGCCCAGGCCTCTCACACTACACGCGAGGTTGCTCAATGGGAGTCGCGGAGTGGTTCAGCCGGTTCAACACGAACATCCAAGTTACGAAGAGCGCGACAATCTCCCTTCGGTACAAAAACATCACGAGGCGCCTGAATACGGATTTCTGGAATACGTCGTCTGAATCCTCACATAGTCTTTACGTGGGGTCCTACGGCCGCGGTACCGCGATTGAAGGCTTCAGCGATTTGGATATGGTGTTTGAGCTTCCTGGTGCGCTTTACAAGCGTTACGACGATTACATCGGTAATGGCCAGTCGGCATTGCTTCGAGGCGTACAAGAAAGCTCAGGAGGCGCTGAAGAAGCTGGGGGACATGACATTTTCAGATGCTGAGATAGACGCGTTCCTCCCCAAGGAACTCAAGCGCTCAAGTCCTCAGCAGCGCATCGGCGGCGGCTAAGACCGTCGCCCGTGCGTGAAATTCCGGTGCAGTTGCGGCCCTAACAATCGGCTGCAGGGGATGCGGGGCGTTGCATGCTTTCGGGTGGAGGAAAGTCTTGCGCGTCGGCCCCGCACCCCTGACCCTTGTGTCGTCAGGCTGCTGGATGATTTTGGTTGGCCGACACACTCAACCGATTCTCCGACCCAGAGGCGTCGACATGCGAGGGAAGCATCTGCCGAACCTGACCCTCATCGCGCTGGCAGTCAGCTACTTCGTTCAGGTCGGCGCTGGAGTATTTGCCCTCGCCGTTGTTGGCCGCGTAGTCAGCGCCGCGCCGCCCCGGTCGCTCGCCATGCTTGACGGAGCCTACGGATACGACAGCGGCGCGTTCTGGCAGATTACTCCGGCAATCACAGGGGCGCTCTTTCTGCTTGCGATTGCCGCCAACTGGAAGAGTCGGCGTCGGACGTTGCTGCTCGGCGCGTTCGCGGCGTTCGTGATCAGCGGCATTGTGACGGGTGCGGTGCTATCACCGCTCTTCGCCGACATCGCTGCCGTCGGGTACCGCGATTCCGTGGATCCGGATCTGCAGCGCCGCGCAACGATGTGGTATGCGTCTGATTGGGGCGTCCGGTGCTTCGATGCCATCGCCGGCGTGGCGCTACTCATCGCGCTCACGCGACCCGCGAGCGACCGCGCCATCGCGGCCTAACAATCGGCTGCAGCGGATGCGGGGCCTTGCATCTGCACCGGACACATGACAACAACCGAGCCAATGTTGATCAACTGCGGGGCTCACGGAGAGCGAGTCTCTACTGTCGTCTGCAAGCACATGTTGCAAGGCTGGCCTGCTCCTGCCGGATTTGTTGAGAACAGCACCGATCTGAATGACCTTCAGGCGTGGTGTCATCAGTGTGAGGATAAGTTTCAGCTGGAGGGAGACATGACGGATGCCTTTCGAGACTTCAACGGCATGGCCGTCGTGTGCGTTGTTTGCTACGCCGAAGCCAAGGCCCGCCATTCGATTCCGGTGAGTCAGTGAGCCGTTCCCTCTCGCCCGCCTCCGACAGTTGCCTACCGGTAGGCGCATTCCTGCAGTACCGCTGACTTGGTATACGGCCTCACAATCCGCTGCAGCGGATGCGGCCGTGCATCTTTTCAGGCGCACGAATGGCTTGGGCGGCGGCCCCCCACCTCTGACCCTTCGTTAGGCCGCTCCTACATTGCCGCCCGAATGCGTGCTACTTCATCGGAAATCCAAGAAGATTTCGACCGCCTCGCGGCGTTCGATGACGGCCGTTGGGACCATAACCGCCACTACCATCCCTTTCTGCTGCGGCAGCTTCCCCAAAGCAGGGATGTGGCACTCGAAGTTGGATGTGGGACGGGCGCCTTCGCCCGTGCCCTTGCGGCGTACTTCCGGCGCGTTGTCGCGGTCGACCTGTCACCCGAGATGCTGCGGCACGCCCGCAACCGCTCACAAGGAATTCAGAACCTCGAGTACCATCAGGCAGACCTGCGCAGCTTCGGCTTCCCTGCCGAATCGTTTGATTGTATTGCGGCCATTGCTACCCTGCATCATGTTCCTCTCGGGGAGGCGTGGGCCAAGCTCCGAGCGGCACTTCGCCCTGGAGGTGTGCTCCTCCTTCTGGATCTGTATAGACCCAGCACCCTCTCCGACTGGCTGCTGAGCGGTGTCGCCGTTCCGGCGAACCTTCTTCTGCGCCGCCGCAATCTCGGTACCTGGCGCCAGTCTCCAGAAGTGCGGCGGGCATGGGCGGCACACGCCCAAGGGGACGCCTACCCCCGGATTGCGGAGATCCGCGAGCTTTCGGAAAGGATGCTGCCCGGGGCGGTGCTGCGTCGGCACGTGTTGTGGCGGTACTCGCTCGTCTGGCAAAAGCCGGTATCTTCCGCCTGACCATCGGCCGCAGGGAATGCGGGACGGCTCGCCGGGATCGCCTCGGTGAACGCGGATTGCTCATCAGCAGTTCACGCACGGCACCACCGGGCGCGATGCGAGCGAGTCGGAGGAAGTGGCCTGACGCATGGCGCTCCGCGGGTGCTCGTAGAACCGGTGATAGGCCCGGCTCCGTGGAGGTTCCGGCCCTCTCGCCTCTTTGTCCCGCGGTGAAGCACATCGGGCCCGGGCTCTCGGCCCCGTTTCCGCATCCGCCCAACATGCCCGGCAACCGCCGATGGAAGCAGCCCCGCGCGGCGGCTGACGGTCGGCCGCGGGCGGTGAGGAAGGCCCCATGTTTTCTGCCGGAAGAGAACCCTTGCTCTGCGGCCCCGCGCCGGTGACCGTTGTGTCGGCACGCGGTTCCTGCCCCTCCCGGCACGGCAACCCTCGCCGATACACGAAGCGCCCGTTCGATGAGCATCGAGTTCGAGATCGTAGCCGAGCAGCAGCTGATTCGTGTAACCTGCGGCGGATCCCTGAGCCAGCAGGAGTTTCGGGACTACCTGGCGCGACGGGATGCGGATCCGCGCTTCAGCCTCGCCTTCCGGCGCCTGATGGATGCACGCGGACTCGCGGAGCTGCCCAGCCCGGCCGCCATGCGCGCATTTGCGGAGTACCTCGCCACGGGGAACCCGCAGCGCGTCCGCATTGCGTTCGTAGCCTCGGCGGACGCACTGTACGGGATGTTCCGCATGGCGGAGATCATCAGCGAGATCAACGGATTCGAGCACCGCGCTTTCCGCACGATGAGCGAAGCGGAAGCCTGGCTCAACATCTCGTAGACGGGCGAGAAGTCTCTTGCTCCCACCCCGTCGTGCCGGATTCCGAAGAGCCTGAGGGGCTCCGCACGCATTACCGTGATCCCAGAGTGCTTATGATCAGGACAAGAGCGTTGGTGACCGGATTTGCCGTAGCTGCCTCTCTCGCTGCGTGCGCCAAGGACCCGTCATCGTTGCCTCCTCCGGTTACGGAGCCGGCGGAGATCCCGATCAGCGGCGCCGCCGTGCCGGGGATGGCGTCCTTTGATCAGAACATCGCCGCACTGATGCGGAAGTACGCCGTTCCCGGCGGCGCGGTTGCCGTGCTGCGCGATGGCAAGCTGATCTACGCACGCGGCTTTGGCTACGCGGACGTAGAGAACAAAATCCCGGTGCAGCCTGACGCGCTGTTCCGGATCGCAAGCGTGTCAAAGCCGATCACCGGCGTCGCCATCATGAAGCTTGTGGAAGAAGGCAAGCTCAAGCTGGACGACCGCGTCGCGCCGCACATCGCGCATCTCACGCCCGCACCGGGGGCGACCGTCGATCCGCGGTGGGAGCAGATCACCATCCGGCAGCTGCTCAACCACACCGGGGGGTGGGATCGCGACAAGCCGAACGGCGGCTTCGATCCGATGTTCCGGCCGGCGATCGCCGCGGCCGCGGTCAACGCGCCCGCGCCCGCATCCGCCGAAACGATCATCCGCTACATGAAGGGGATGCCGCTGGACTTCACGCCCGGCGAGAAGCACGTCTACTCCAACTTCGGGTACGCCATTCTCGGCCGCGTGATCGAGCGTGTGAGCGGCATGCCGTACGAGGAGTACGTGCGCACGCGCGTGCTGCAGCCCGTGGGCGCCATCCGCACGCGCCAGGGCAGAACGCGCATGAGCGGTGCGCTCGCGGACGAGGTGAAGTATTATCTGCCGGGGGAACCCGGACTGGGCCTGACCGCGCCCATGGTGCCGTCCGTGTTCCCGGGTGAGGGGATGGTGCCCGTCAACTACGGCGGCTTCTACGTCGAGGCGATGGATTCACACGGCGGCTGGGTTTCGTCGACCGTCGACCTTCTGCGGTTCCTGGCCGGCGTGGATGGCCGCGCCAGTCGCCCCGACATCCTCAGCACGGAACTGGTCGCGCAGATGACCAGCAACGGCTTTCCGCTCTGTGCCAACGGTGCCTGCCAGTACGCGGGCGGATGGATGGTGCGCCCGGCCCAGGCCGACGCAAACTGGTGGCACGGGGGATCGCTGCCCGGCACGACGGCGCTCCTCGTACGCTCGTACCACAACTTCTCGTGGGTCGCGCTGTTCAACGCCCGCTCCGGGACGGGCAACCTGGACGCCGAACTCGACGCCACGCTCTGGGATGCGCTCGCAAAGACCACGTCATTCCCGGCGCACGACATGTTTTCGAGCTTCCGATGAGGTGGGCGCCGTGGGGTCCGAGCGGCGGTGAGCGGCGTTTCCGCTCGCCGCTCCGCGCGATCAGCTGCCCTGCCCTGGGCGGATCAGCGCTCGCCCACGCGAGTCGTCGCCCAGAAACGTTTTGCTAGAGAGAGTGCATGTACGAACCGAAGTATGCGGCACCTGTGAACCGTAGCCAACGCGATGTCGTGCGCTTCGGGATCCGGTACGCGCTTCCGGCTGCCGCGGTGGGTTTTGGGCTGGAGCGAGCAATCACGCTGTGGTACCACGGACAAGGTACTGCGGTGGCTCTGGCCGGAGGTCTCGTCTGGACGATCGTGGGCACGGTTCTGTTTCTGGCGCTGCGCCCGCTGGGCCTGCGCACCCAGCACGAGGTCGCGCTCACACCCGAACTGGTCCGGCGCGTGTCCGCCCGGCGGCCGCTTCTTTTCGGTGCCCTTGCAGGCACATTCCTTCTCGTTGCGGGTCTTGCCTACGCAGGGCTCCTGTAGCGCTCAGGTCAAAGAAACACATGCGGTGACTCGCAGCAGGGGCGAGTTTCCGTTCACCAGCGAGCCGCGCGATGAGCAGCTTTGAAGCAAGGGGCCAGCATCTCCGATCCGAAGCGAAGGCGCACGTTCTCGCTTTTCTGGCGAGTACTCCGCGGGCGCAGCCCTCCCGCGAAGGTGTCAAACAGGCAGAAATCTTCAAGGCGTGCGGCTTCGACTGGGGAAACTACCCTAAAGCAAGCTCCAGTAATCAGCAGTATCGGGTAGTCGCTCTACTTCGTGAACTCGAAACGGAGGGCAGGGTCGAGCAGATCGTCGAATCCGGTCCCCGGAGGCTTCGTTGATTGCGTGTGGCGGAGCAAGGAAACGCGACCGAACTCCGCTGAATCGCGCGCAGTCCATCGGGCACCCTGGCGCGCTCCGGCACTCCGTCTGCCTCCTGTATACCTTCGCTGGGGTCCTTTGCTGAAAGAGGCGCCATGTCCTACATGCAGCGGCCGGGCAGCGTGTTCCATCGCGATCCAGAGATCCTGGGCGGCACCCCGGTTTTTGTGGGTACGCGTGTGCCGGTGCAGAGCCTGATTGACTATCTCGGAGGCGGCCATCCGCTGGCGGACTTCCTTGAGGATTTCCCGAGTGTGACGCACGAGCAGGCACTCGCGGTGCTGGAAGAAGCCAAGCACTTGCTGGTGTCCGGTGCGCGTGCTGCTTGACGAGTGCGTGCCCAAGCGGCTGCGGCACGAGTTGCCGGAGCACACGGCGCGTACGGATCACTTCCCCTCCGGTCCCCGACATGCGAAAAAGCCCCCGCCCGGCGCTGTGCCGGGCGGGGGCTTCGTCATCCGAGGATCAGCCGGTCAGCGGGTCCACTGTGAGATGGAGCGCGGCGGGGTCTGGCAGGTGGGCCAGGCGCCGGGCTGGCCGGTCTGCTGGTTCACCGGGAACTCCGTGCGCTGCGTGCGCGGCAGCGGGTTCTGCTCCTGGTCGGCCAGGTACACGAACATGGCCACCATCAGCGCGTTCCGGCGCACGTCGTCCCACGCGATCTTGTCGTACGTGTCGCGGTTGGTGTGCCAGGTGTACGTGCCGTAGTCCCACGAGGTGGAGCTCAGCACGAACGCCGGCGCGCCGTAGCACACGAACGAGGCGTTGTCGGTGCCGCCGGAGCCCGGCATCCCCGGGTCATCCACCACCACGCTGTCGGTCACGAAGCCCGGCATGGCCGCCAGCCAGCGGCGGAACGCGGGCGCAGTCTCGGTAAAGCCCTGCATGGCGATGTTGCGCACACGCCCCGTGCCGTTGTCCTGGTTGAACAGCACGTGCAGCCCGCGCACCACCTCCGGGTGGTCCGCCGCAAAGGCGCGCGACCCCACCAGCCCCTGCTCTTCGCCGCTCCAGTGGCCGCTCAGGATGGTGCGGTTGGGCTGCGGATACACCTTCCGCAGGATGCGCATGGCTTCCATCATCACCAGCGTGCCGGTGGCGTTGTCCGTGGCGCCGGTGCCGCCGTCCCACGAATCGAAGTGGGCGCTGAGCATGATGTACTCGTTGGGCCGGCGGCGGCCGCGCACCTCGGCCAGCACGTTGCTCACCGGCACCTCGTCGCCCAGCATCTCGGCGCGCGCGTCCAGCCGCAGCGTGGGGGCATCGCCGTTCATGGCCAGGCGCGCCACCAGGCCGTAGTCCTCGCAGCTCAGGTCAATGGTGGGCACCTGGCGGGTGCGGGCGTTGAAGATCTTGTCTACGCCCCACCCCTGCGACCACAGGTTGGTCACCACGCCCGCCGCGCCCGCCTGCTCCAGCCGCACGGGCAGGTCGCGCGACGACACGCCCGCGCGGGTCAGCCGGCTGTTCCACGCCGCCTGCGCCGCCTGGCGCTCGATGCGCATGCGCTCAAAGTCCGCCGGCACCGCCCAGCGCTGCCAGTTCTCGTCCGGGCGGCAGGTGGGCTGCGGGAACGAGATCATCACGAACTTGCCGCGCACGCTGGGCAGCCACGCGCCGAACGCCGCGCTGTCCGCAAGCTCGGGGAGCATCACCACGCCGCCGGTGACAGGCGCCTGCGTGCCCGGGCTCCACGCCAGCATCTGCCCTTCCAGCGAGCGCACCCGCGGCGTGAGCAGGTCCACGTGCGTGTAGCCGCGCTTCCATCCGCGCCAGGTGCCGTACCGTTCGGCGCGCGCGGGAATGCCCCACTGCTGGTACTGCGCGACAGCCCAGCGCTGCGCGGCTTCCATCTCCGGCGTGGCCGTAAGCCGCGGGCCGATGGAGTCCATGAACGGCTGACCCAGCGCCTGCAGCTGCGAGTTGTTCATCCCCTCGTTCCAGATGGCCTGCAGCACGCGGTCGTTGCTGGTCCACTGCGGCAGCGGCGGGGGCGTCGCGGGGGCGGCGGGCTGCGTCTGCGCGGCCGCCGGGGCGGCCATCACCGCCGCGGCGCCCAGAGCGGCCAGTACGGTTCTGTTCATCAACTCGTCTCCAGGGTGAATGCCGGACGTTCCGGCGGGGCCGCGCGGGGGCGGCGGATGGGTACCGCTACTTCAGCTCGCGCCGGGGCGGCTGGCACGCGGGCCACTGCCCCGGCTGCCCGTTGGCGCCGGCCGGCAGATCGCGCCGGGTGCGGGGGACGCGGCCGTCTTCCGCCGCCTGCCACGCGAGCATGGCGATCAGCACGGCGTTCCGGCGCACGTCGTCCCAGGCCACCTTGTCGTACGTGTCGCGGTCGGTGTGCCAGGTGTACGTCCCGTAATCCCACGACCTGGAGAGCAGCCAGAAGCCCGGCGCGCCGCGGCACACGAAGGACGAGTGGTCGCTGGACCCCGCGCTGGGGAGCCCGGGGTCGTCCAGCTCGATCCCCTCCGCCACCTCGCGCGGCAGGGCGGCCAGCCACCGGCGCCAGAACGGGCCCGCGCCGCTGAACCCCTGCAGCGAGATGCGCTCGATGCGCCCCGTCCCCGTGTCCTGGTTCAGCAGCGCCTGCAGCCCGTCCACCACCTCGGGGTGGTCTTCCGCAAAGGCGCGGGAGCCGTTCAGCCCCTGCTCCTCGCTCCCCCACAGGCCGACGACGATGGTGCGCCGCGGCCGCGGGTACACGGTCCGCAGGATGCGCGCGGCTTCCATCATGGTCAGCACGCCCGTCCCGTTGTCCGTGGCGCCGCTGGCCGCGTCCCAGCTGTCAAAGTGGGCGCTGAGGACCACGTACTCGTCCGGAAGCTGGCGGCCGCGCAGCGTGGCGACGGTGTTCGCGGTCACCGCGGGGCTGTCCGCGAACGCCGCGGTGGAGGCCACGCGGATGCGCGGGCCCTGGCGGCGGAGCGCCAGCCGGTACAGCAGGCCGAAGTCTTCGCAGGTCACGTCCAGCACCGGGGCCCGCGCGCCGAAGGTGTAGTGGACGCGCTGCGTGCCCCATCCGCCCGTCCAGTCGCTGGTGAGCACGCCCGCCGCGCCGGACTGCGTAAGCCCGCTCACCAGTTCGCCTTCGGAGATGCCGATGCGCCGCAGGACGCCGTTCCACGCGCTGTCGGCACGCGCCGTACGCTGCGCCAGCTCCGCCAGGCCTTCCGGACGCGCCCACTGCTGCCAGTTCTCCACCGGGCGGCAGGTGGCGGGCTCCACCCCGGCCAGCACGAACCGGCCGCGGATGGAGGGGAGCCACGCCCGCAGCTCATCCCTGTCCCGCAGCGGGGGGATGGCGACGACTTCGCCCGTCACCGGCCCGCTCGTGCCCGGGCTCCACGACAGGAGACGCGCCTGCAGCGAGTGGACGCGCGGCTCCACGAGGTCGGCGTGGAGCGTCCCGCGCTCCCAGCCGGTCCAGGTGCCGTACGGCTCGGTGCGCGCGTCGATGCTCCACGCGCGGAACTGCTCCACCGCCCACCGGTGCGCCGCCGCCTGCCCCGGGCTCCCCGTCAGCCGCGGGCCCACGGAGTCCATCAGCGCCTGCCCCAGCCGCTGAAGCTGCGAGCGGGACGTGCCTTCTTCCTGGATGGCGCGCAGCACGCGGGCCGCGTCGCGCCCCTGCGCGGAGGCGGCCGTCGGGGCGAGGGCGAGCAGGGCCGCGGCGGCGGCGGTCAGACGAAGGCGCACGGACGGATCGGGCGGAAGATGGGTGTCGAACGGCTCAGCGCCGGTCCGGGTCCAGGTGAACGAGGCGCGCCGTGACCGTGCCATCCGCGATCTCCGCGAGCGCGACTGCCACGGGATCGCCGAAGCGGCGGCGGCCGGCGCTGCCGGGGTTCACCGCCAGCGTGTGCCCCACCTGCTGAATGACGGGCCGGTGCGAGTGGCCAAACACCACGAGGTCCGCTTCCGGATACTCGCGGGCCAGCTTTTCCGGTGACGGCGAGCCGAACTGCATGCCGTGCACGACGACGACGGAGATGCCGTCCAGCTCCACCCGCGCCACCTCCGGCACGCGGGCGCGGATGTCCAGTGTATCCACGTTGCCCCACACGGCCGTGACCGGCGCGAGAGCTTCGAGTTCGGTGAGGATGTCCAGCTTGCCGATGTCGCCGGCGTGGAGGATGTGGTCCACCCCCTCGAACACGGTGAACACCTCCGCGCGCAGCATTCCGTGCGTGTCGCTGATGATGCCGATCTTCACGAGAGGGCCGTTGTCATCGCGGGTGAGTCACGGGGCTGCGGGTTCGGGATGATGACACGCGAACGGGCAAAAAGCGCGAGTCCGGTAACGAAGGAAAAAAGAACAATCTCTAACAGAGACACAGAGGCACAGAGAACAGACGAGGGGAAGATGAGGGGATGACCGGAACGTTCTCCTCCCCGCCCTTTTCTCTGCGGCTCTGTGTCTCTGTTAGAGGCCCTTCTGTTGCCGTTTGCTCCGCGATCAGCCCTCGCGCGGCGGGCGCTCGCCGCTCTTCCACCGGACGCCGAGCGTGTGGGGCACGTCCAGGTGGTCCAGGATGCGCGCGGCGACGAAGTCCACCAGGTCGTCGATGCTCTGCGGGCGATGGTAGAAGCCCGGCGCCGCGGGAAGGATGGTGGCGCCGGCCCGCGTGAGCCGCGTCATGTTCTCCAGGTGGATGAGCGACAGCGGCGTTTCGCGCGGCACCAGGATCAGCGGGCGGCGCTCCTTGAGCGCCACATCCGCGGAGCGCTCCACCAGATTCCGCGACGTCCCCGCGGCGATGCTGGCCAGCGTGCCCATCGAACAGGGGCAGACGACCATGCCCCGCGACGGGGCGCTGCCGGAGGCGGGCGTGGCGCCGCGGTCCAGCGCGTCGTAGTACTCCACGTTGCTCCAGTCGCCCGTCGCCGCGCGCAGCCCGTCCACGCCGTCGATCCCCGACTCCTCCTTGAGCAGCCGCAGCCCGTAGCCGCTCACGATCAGCCGCACCCGGGCTCCGGCCTCGTTCAGCGCGCGCAGGGTGCGTACCGCGTACGGCGCCCCCGACGCGCCGGTGATGCCGAATGTGATGGGTGCGTCGGCGTCGACTCTCACCGAAACAGCCTTTCGCCCAGCACGATCAACAGAAACACCACCGAGATCGCCCCGTTCACGTTGAAGAAGGCCGCGTTGATCTTTGAAAAGTCATCGCTGCGCACCAGGCTCTGCTCGTACGCCAGCATGAGCGCGATCACGGCGCATCCCACAAAGTAGGCCGCGCCCAGTTCCGGCGTCAGCAGCCCCAGCGTGATGAACAGCCCGGCGGAAAGCAGGTGCAGCACGCGCGAGAACGCCAGCGCGCCGCGCGCACCCATCGCAGCCGGGATGGAGTTGAGCCCTTCCGCGCGGTCGAAGTCCATGTCCTGCAGCGAGTACAGGATGTCGAACCCGGCCACCCAGCACAGCACGCCCCCCGCCAGCGCCAGCAGCGCCCCCCCCGGCCGGCTCCACGCGCCCGCGATGGCCAGGTACGCGCCCACCGGCGCGATGGCGAGCGAAAAGCCCAGCACCAGGTGCGCGTAGCGGGTAAAACGCTTGGTGTACGAGTAGAACAGGATGATGCCCAGCGCGAGCGGCGCCAGGTACAGGCACAGCCGGTTGAGCATCGCCGCGCAGGCGAAGAAGATGGCGCTGGCCGCGATGACCGACGCGGTCGCCTGCCCCACCGACAGCTTGCCGGCGGGGATCTCGCGCATGGCGGTCCGCGGGTTCCTGGCGTCGATCCCGCGGTCCACGATGCGGTTGAACGCCATCGCGGCGAAGCGCGCGGAGGTGAACGCCACCAGGATCAGCACGATGTCCAGCGCCTTTACCGGGTAGCGGTAGCTGGCCAGCGTGGCGCCCACCAGCGCGAACGGCATGGCGAACACGGTGTGCGGCAGCTTGACCAGGTTGCTGTAGTCCGCCAGCCGCCCCCGCCCCCGAATGTGCTGCCCTTCCAGTCTATGTGTGCTCACCTGGTTCCGTTCCTTCCAGCAACGCAACATCCGCCAGATCCTTCAGGCGGCCAGTAGCTCGTTTGTTCATCAACAGGTGCTTGCGGCTGAGTACCGGGACCTGAACTCCGAACAGCGAGGTCAGTGCACGATCCGGCCAAGCCTCCTCGAAAGTCACGCCGTCGATGGCCGTCAGGATGTCGATGCGCACCGGCGCAACGCCGATCTGATAGATGAAGCCGGGCTTGGCCAGTTCTTCCGGAGACAGATTCGAGATCGGCGCACCAAAACGGGCGAGCGCCAGATGTACGCGCCGCGCGTTCTCGATTTCAGGACGTACCCAGAGATCGATATCTCCCGTCGACCTGGGAATCACATGAGTTGCAACCGCATACGCACCTACCAGCAGGTACTCAGCTTCCGCTACGGACAACTCGTGCAATATGTCTCTGTAGTGTTGGATCAACATCCGGGTGCCCCATGAAGGCCCAAGCAGCGTGGGTGAGTTCCCAAACCATCCCCACCCGCTGCTCAGGAGTGAGGTGCTCGTACGGGTTCGACTCCAGATCTCCGACTTGGCCCTTTACGACAGGCCAATCGCTCCGGCTCTGTTTCAGCGACATGCGACTCCTCGTCTATGGCGCGCGGAACGCCGCCTCAGTCCACCGGGCGGATGCCCAGGGCGGGCCAGAGGCGGTCGATGCGCGCCTTGATCTCGGGCGACATCTCGATCATCTCCGGCCACTCGCGCACAAAACCCTCTTCCTTCCACTTCCGCGTCCCGTCAATCCCCATCTTGCTGCCGAACGACGGGATCTGCGACGCGTGGTCCAGGTCGTCCACCGGGCCCTTGCCAAAGCGCACGTCGCGCTCCGGATCGATGTTTCCCAGCGCGTACCACCACGCCTCCTGCGTGTTGCGCACGTCGATCCACTCGTCCACCACCACGATGACCTTGGCCAGCGACATGAGCCCCAGCCCCCACAACCCGTTCATCACCTTGTACGCCTGCCCCGGATACTCCTTACGGATGCTGACGAACACCAGGTTGTGGAACACGCCCTCCGGCGGCATGTGGTAGTCCACGATCTCCGGGATCGTGAGCCGCGCCAGGGGCAGGAACATGCGCTCCGTGGCGCCGCCCAGGTACACGTCCTCCACCGGCGGGCGCCCCACCAGCGTGGCCGGATACACCGGATCGGCGCGCATGGTCACCGTGGTCACGTGAAAGACGGGGTACCGGTCCTCCAGCGTGTAAAAGCCGGTGTGGTCGCCGAACGGGCCCTCGATGGCCAGGTCCTCGTCCGTATCCACGTACCCCTCCAGCACGATCTCCGCCTGCGCGGGGATGGTGAGGTCGCAGGTGACGGCCCTGGCGGTGTACACCGGCTCGCGGCGCAGAAAGCCGCCGAACAGGTACTCGTCGATCCCCGGCGGAAGGGGCGCGCTGGGCGTGTACATGGTGGCCGGGTCGCCGCCGATGGCCACGACGACCGGCATGCGCCCGCCCGGGCCGCGCTTCCACGCCCGGTAGTGCCCCGCCCCGCCCTTGTGCTGCTGCCAGTGCATCCCGGTGGTCGTGGGCCCGAACACCTGCATGCGGTACATGCCGATGTTCTGGATCCCCGTCTCCGGGTCCGAGGTGATGACCATGGGCAGGGTGATGAACGGCCCGCCGTCGTCCGGCCACGTCTTGAGCACCGGAAGCCTGGTGAGGTCGAACTCGCCCTCGTGCAGCACCACCTCCTGGCAGGGCGGGCTCCCCTTGAACGGCCGCGGCGGCACCTTCGTCAGTTCCACCAGCTTGGGGAGCATCTGCATCTTGCCCCACAGCCCCTTGGGGATCTCGGGCTTGATGAGGTCGGCGATGCG
>NZ_DASVTX010000441.1:0-23679 GCF_036387355.1 Longimicrobium sp. | reverse complement strand
CCGGCCCCCGTGCCGCGCGAGCCGCTGCCCGGGGAGTCCGCGCCGGTGCCGGGGGCGCCGCCCGTGCCGCTGGAGCCGGTGGTGGTCGAGGGCCGCCCCGTGCGCGAGGTGCTGCGCGACCTGCGCGCCCGGCCCCCGGCGGAGGCCATCCCCGTCCTGCAGCGCATGCGCGACTCGCTGCGGGCGCGGGTGGATGGGCTGAACACGCGCATCCGCTCCATCACCCGGGCCATCACGGAGCGCCTGGAGCGGGCCACGCGCCAGACCGGGCGGGAGCGCGCCCGGACGACGCAGGAAGCCACGGACCGCATGCAGACCCGCACCACGCTGGAGCAGGAGCGCATGGTGCTGGAGCGCGAGTTGGCGGACACCACCCGCGAGCTGGAAGTGGCGGACCTGCGCGCCAACCCGGACCGCCGCGGCGCCCTGCCCTGCTTTGCCGCGGGCACCCCGGTGTGGACCCCGGACGGGCCGCGCCCGATCGAGTCGTTGCGGAAGGGCGACCTGGTGCTTTCCGCGGATCCGGAGAACGGCGCGGTGCGGCCCCGCCGTGTGACCGCCGCGCACCGCGCCCGGACGGCGCACTGGATCCACCTGCGCGCGGGCGGCATGGAGATCCGCGCCACGGGCCGCCACCGCTTCTGGCGCCCCGGCGCGGGGTGGACGGACGCCGCGGAGCTGCGCGCCGGAATGACGCTGCTGGGGGTGGACGGATCGCCGGTGGCGGTGGACGCGGCCGAGCGCCGCCCGGCGGACGAGGCCACGTACAACCTGAGCGTGGAGCACACGCCCACGTACTTCGTGGGGCCCGGCGTGCTGGTGCACAACCAGGGGAGCGCCAACCACGGCATGGGCCCGGTGACCATCTACGTGGGCACCAACCCGGCCTTTCCCGGCCAGGTGTACGTGGGCCAGACGGTGCAGACCCTGGGCGAGCGGCAGGCGCAGCACCGGCTGGAAGGGATCAACGGGCTGGCGGAGCCGGGCGGCGGCGGGGCGCAGCGCGACTTCTACGAGTTCAAGCGCAACATGACCATCGTGGAGGTGGTGCGCGGGGTGGCGGTGGAGTACGCGGACTACGTGGAGCAGCGCAACATCGACATCGAGGTGCAGATCCGCGGCGAGGCCAACGTGATGAACCGGCGCGAGCAGGCGCGCAACGTACGGATGCGGGAGATGGCGGAGGCCGCGGCGCGCGATCCCCGCGTGATCGAGGCCGGGCTCTGCCCCGGCTGATCCGGAAACGAAAGGGCGAAGCGATGGGATGGTGGAAGGCGGGACCGAACGTGCTGGGCGACCGCCCCGCCGACGCGCTGTGGACGGCGCTGGACGGCGTTGCCCGGGCGCGCGCCGCGGCGGGGGCGCCGCGCCCCTCGCTGGCGGAGGCGCTGGGCGCGCTGGGCGAGGCGCTGCGCGCCGCCCCGGCGGAGACGGTGTCCGGCGGCGGAGCGGAGGCCGGCCGGCTGCGCACCGTGGCGCCGGAGGGCGGCGCATCCGCCGCGGAAACGGCGCCGGGCGCGGACCTGCGCGACGCCCTGGCCGCCGCGCTCGCGGACGTGGCCCGCGCGTACGGGGATGCGGAGTCGCGCCCGCCCACGCGGGACGAAGTGCTGGCGCTGTTCGCCTTTCTGCTGCGCCCCGTGCCCCGCGCCTGGCTGGGCGAAGGCGCCGACCTTCCCGTCGCCGCGGTGGAGGCAGTGTGAGCACGACCGCGTCCGGTGACCGATCCCTTGTCCGGCGCCCCGCGCCCGCAGCCACGCCATGAGCGCATTTCCCGGATCGCCGCGGTTGATGAAGGGCGCCATCATCGGCGTCGACAAGTTCAACCCGCTCGCGAGCGTCGTCATCTTCCAGTACAACCCCGACACCCTCACCCGGAGGGTGCAGGGCAGCACGGGGCAGGTGGAATCGCCCACGGCGCCGCGGGTGGAGCCCATGCGCTTCAACGGCCCGCCGCGGGAAACCATTTCGCTGGCGATGGAGATCGACTTGGCGGACCAGCTGGAGCGGGGCGACGCCATGGCCTCGGCGCTGGGGCTGTACCCCACGCTGTCGTCGCTGGAGATGCTGCTGTATCCCAAGGCGGCGCACATGATCCTGAACTATTCGCTCTCCAACGCCGGCGTGCTGAGCGTGGTGCCGCACGACGCGCCGCTGACGCTTTTTGTCTGGGGGCTCAAGCGGGTGGTGCCGGTGCGCATCAGCAGCCTGAGCATCACGGAGCAGGCGTTCGACCCGGACCTGAACCCCATTCAGGCGAAGGTGGAGATGAGCATGAGCGTGCTGACGTACCAGGACCTGGGGCTGGCCTCGGCCGGGGGCGCGCTGTTCATGGCGCACCAGGTGGCCAAGGAGGTGATGGCCACCCTGGGCGGCGTAGGCGCCATCGCCGGCGGCGTCTCCGCGTCAGCCTCGTTTTCACTGCGCTGATGGACAGCCGTCCGCGAGCGTCTGCGGCACCGCGGGGCTCAACGCATCAGAAGCGCCGGGGACTGCGAGTGTCATTCTGAAGGAGGCGCCACGCGGCACTGTCCGGCTGCTCAGACCGGGGCGCCGACTGAAGAATCCCGCCATGGCGCATCCGGATGCACGACCGGTTCCGCGGCGTGCCCCGAGGCGGCGGCCGCGGCGGCGAGTCTGGAGCGAGCCACGCAACCAGCGGCCACGCGAAAGGATCGGTCCGGGATTCTTCGGTCGCGCAGGATTCGGAGTGGCGGAAGGCCCGGCATGCTGCTCCCTCAGAATGACGCCCCGGGGCCGAAGCGTTGGAAGTGGCAGGGTGATGGGGGCATTCCGACGGCGCTGCGCCGGGGCGTCCCGGCCGCTGGACAGGCGTTCACGACAGCGGGCGTGCCCCGGCCTCCGCGCGACGTTCCGGCTCACCGCGCGAGCCCACTCTCGTACTCTCGTACTCTCGTACTTTCGTACTTTTTTTCGCACTCACGCACCCAGCACTCACGCACTCACGCACTCGATGTTCGACTCCACATCCCGATACGCCTCCATCGAAACCCGGGTGCACCAGACCACCGGGCCGGGGGGAGAGCCGCGCGAGGTGCGCCACCTGCGCCGCCGCTTTCTGCCGGCGGAGGAAGGCGAGACGCTGCTGGAGCACTCCGTGACCGAAGGCGACCGGCTGGACAACGTGACCGCGCGCTACCTGGGCGACCCGCTGCAGTTCTGGCGCATCGCCGACGCCAACGCCGTGCTGCGCCCCGACGAGCTCACCGACGAGCCCGGCCGCCGCATTCGCGTGACCCTGCCCCGCCGCTGACGCCGTGCTCACGGGAGAACTGGGGATCCGGCTGATGCTGCTGGTGGGCGACACCGTGCCGCTCCCCGCCTCGTCCGAGCTCGTCTCGGCGCTGGAACAGGTGCAGGTGACCAGCGACGCGGCGGGCGGCGACGGCTTTCAGCTCACCTTCCGGCTGGCGCGCGGGCTGGTGGACTATCCGCTGGTGCTTTCCGGCGCCGTGGACCCGTTCAAGCGCGTGATCGTGGGGGTGATGATGGGCGCCGTTCCGCAGGTGCTCATCGACGGCATCATCACGCACCAGCAGCTCACCCCCGGCGACCGCCCGGGCGACAGCACGCTCACGGTGAGCGGCCGCGACGTGAGCGTGATGATGGACCTGGAAGAGGTGAACGAGGAGTACCCCAACCAGCCCGACTTCGTGATCGCGACAACCATCATCGGGCGGTACGCGCAGTACGGGCTAATCCCTAAGCCCACGCCCACCGCGGACGTCCCCATCCAGCTGCAGCGCGTGCCGCGGCAGGCGGAAACGGACCTGGCGTTCCTGAAGCGGATGGCGGAGCGCAACGGCTACGTGTTCTACGTGGAGCCGGTGACGTTCGGCGTCAACACGGCGTACTGGGGGCCGCAGACCCGGGTGGCGCCGCCGCAGCCGGCGCTCACCGTGGGGATGGGCTCGGCGGACAACCTGAACGGCATCCACTTCAGCCAGGACGGCATGGCGCCGGTGAGCGCGTCGGGCGCCTTTGTGGAGCCCCTCAGCCGCACGCCCATCCCCATCCCCCGGCTCCCCCCCATCAAGCTGCCGCCGCTGGCCGCCCGGCCGGTGATGCCGCGGCGGACGCGCATCGCCCGCAGCAGCGGGCAGGAAAGCCCCGCCCGCGCCGCGCTCTCCGTCCTCTCCGCATCCACCAACGCGCCGGACCCGGTGACGGCGGAGGGCGAGGTAAACGCGGCGCGCTACGGCCACGTGCTGCGCGCGCGGGGGATCGTGGGGGTGCGCGGGGTGGGACTGGCGTACGGGGGGATGTACTACGTGCGCCGGGTGACCCACACCCTGCGCCCCGCCGCCGGCAGCTACACGCAGAGCTTTTCCCTCAGCCGCGAGGGCACCGTGTCGCTCCTGCCCGCGGTGGTGCCGTGAGCGCGCCGTTCTGGGGCAAGTACCGCGGCATCGTGAGCGACGTGAACGACCCGCTCATGATGGGACGCATCCGCGCCAAAGTGCCCGACGTGCTGGGGGACATCGAGAGCGGCTGGGCCATGCCCTGCGCCCCCTTCGGCGGGGAGCAGACGGGCTTTTTCTCCCTCCCCAGGAAGGGCGCGGGGGTGTGGATCGAGTTTGAGCACGGCGACCCGGACTACCCCGTGTGGGCCGGCGTGTGGTGGGGGTCGATGGCGGAGATGCCGTCGGACATCCTGGCGCCGCCCTACAAGAAGGTGATGATCGTGACGGAGGGCGGGCACAAGGTGACGCTGGACGACTCGCCGGGGATCGCGCACCTGACGCTGGAGACCAAGGGCGGGCACAAGGTCAAGCTGGACGACACGCCGGGCGCGGGCGGCATCACGCTGCAGACCTCCACGGGGGCCAAGATCGCCATCACCGCGCAGGGGATCGAGATCGACAACGGGCAGGGCGCCTCGCTCAAGATGCAGGGCCCGCAGGTGCAGGTGAACAACGGCGCGCTGGAGGTGATCTGATGCCCGGATACCTGCTGCAGGCGGGCGCCCAGGTGATGTGCATGCACGGCGGCCAGGCGCAGGCCACGGCGCCGTTCCCCCGGGTGAAGGTAGGCGGGCAGCCGGTGACGCTGCAGGCCGCGCCGTGGACCGTGGCCGCCTGCCCCTTCATGGCGGGGCCCACTCCCATGCCGTGCGTGACGGCCCAGTGGGTAATGGGCGCCCTGCGCGTAAAGGCGGGAGGCCAGCCCGTGCTGCTGCAGGACAGCCAGGCGGTGTGCGTGCCCAACGGCACGGGCGTGAACGTGGTGATGGCGCAGCTTCGCGTGAAGGGGATGTGAGGAAGAAGAAAGTGCCCAGTGCCGAGTGCCGAGTACCCAGGAGCGGTGCGGCCGGCTGTCCACCGGGCACTGGGGACTGGGCACTTGATACTGGGCACTAACGCACGAACGCACCCAGCACTCACGCACTGCTTTTCCGACATGAACCTCGACTACCCGCTCCGCGTGGACGGCCGCGGCCGCACCGCGGGCACCAGCGACGACGAGCACGTGCGCGACCTGGTGGAGCAGGTGCTCTTTACCGCGCCCGGCGAACGCGTCAACCGGCCGACTTTCGGCAGCGGGCTGCTGGACCTGGTGTTTGCCCCCGGCGGCGACGCGCTGGCCGCCGCCGCCGAGTTCACCGTGCAGGGCGCGCTGCAGCAGTGGCTGGGCGAACTGATTCAGGTGGAGGCGGTGCAGGTGGGCATGCAGGACGCGGAGCTGCGCGTGACGGTGCAGTACGTGATCCGGCGCTCGCAGCAGCGCACGGTGGAATCGTTTCTCCGGCAGGTGTCGCGGTGAGCGCCGGCGCGTTTCGCTGCGGCGACGACCGCCGCCGCTCGCTGGCCCGCAACGCCGGGCTCAACGGCATCGACTTCGTGGAGGTGGGCGACGACGGCGTCCCCGGCGGCGAGCAGCGGCTGCTGACCGTGGTCCTGCTTTCCCCGCCGCGCGAGCCGCTGCGCGCGGAAAACGTATCCATCCGCGGTGGCGACCGGGTGCGCGGCATCGAGGTCACCTCGGCCACGGGCGGGGCGGACTCCGCGCAGCTGGTGGTGCGGGTGGACCAGCGGGGCGACTTCAGCACCTACACGCTGCGGCTGCACGCGCGCGACGGCGGGCCGCTCGCGTGGATGGACCCGCGGCTCTCCGAGGTGGAGTTCAGCTTCAAGGCGCTCTGCCCCACCAACGCCGACTGCGTGACGCCCGACGGCGGCGCGCCCCCCGCCGGGCCGGAGCCGGAGATCGACTACCTGGCCCGCGACTACGGCAGCTTTCGCCAGCTCATGCTGGACCGCATGTCGCTCGTCTTTCCCGACTGGCGCGAGCGCAACCCCGCGGACCTGGGCGTGGCGCTGGTGGAGCTGCTGGCGTACGTGGGCGACCGGCTGAGCTACCAGCAGGACGCCGTGGCCACCGAGGCGTACCTGGGCACCGCGCGCCGCCGCGTCTCCGTGCGGCGCCACGCCCGGCTGCTGGACTACGCGATGCACGACGGCTGCAACGCCCGCGCATGGGTGCAGGTGGCGCTGCGCCCCGGCGCGCCGGAGGAGGGCGTGCGCCTGTCGCGCGGAACGCCGCTGCTCACCCGCCTGGCCGAGGTGGGGGTGGAGGTGCGCCCCGACACCCCGGACCACGACCAGGCCATGGCGCGCGGCCCCGAGGTCTTTGAGACGCTGCACGAGATCCAGCTGCACGCCGCGCACAACACCCTCCCCTTCTACACCTGGGGCGCCCGCGACTGCCGCCTCCCGGAAGGCGCCACCGCCGCCACCCTGCGCGGCGCCTTTCCGCAACTGCGCGCCGGCGACGTCCTCGTGTTTCAGGAGGTGCGCGGGCCGCGCACGGGGGAGCCGGGCGACGCCGACCCCGCCCGCCGCCATCCCGTCCGCCTGACAGAGGTGGGGGTGGCGGAGGCGGACCCCGGCGTCTGGCTTCTGCGCGTCAAGGCGGGAGGGCTGCGCATCACCGGCCGCGAGGGCGCGCCGCTCCGCGAGCTGCGCCCCGGCGACGTGCTGGAGATCCTGGGCCCGCACGAGGGCACGGCCGCGGGGGGCGGGCGCCGGTGGAGCGTGCGCGCGGCGGACGGGCTGGCGGGGTCGCTGGAGGCGGCGGAGAGCGCGGTGGAGCGCTTTCACCCCCTGGTGACCGCCATCACCTGGCACGACGGCGACGCGCTCCCCTGGGAGCTGTGCGTCTCCGCCACCACGGACGCGGAGCACGGAAGCCGCCACGTTCCCGACGTGTCCGTTGCCCTGGGCAACGTGGTGCTGGCGGACCACGGGCGCACCGTGGGGCTGCGGGCGGAGGACCGGCGCGCGCGGGGCGAGGCGCTGCCCACCGACGAGGAGGCGGAGGCCGCCGGCATCCGCCTGCTGGACGAGCCGGAGTGGCTCGGCGCCCCCGGGCAGGCGGACCGCCGGCTGGCCCCCGTGGACGGCGGCTGCTCGTGCGATGAGGAGCCGGCGCCCCCGCCCCGCTTTCGCCCGCGGCTGCAGGCGGGGCCGGTGACGCAGGCCGCGCGCATCGGGCGGCCGGCGGGCGCGCTGGACGCGGACGAGCGCCCCTTCTTTGACCCCCGGGGCTCCGCCGCGTCGGCGCTGCGCTGGGAGATGCGCCGCGTGCTCCCCGTCATCACCCTGCACGACGCGGCCGGCGAGCGGTGGGTGCCGCAGCGCGACCTGCTGGGGAGCGGGCCGTTCAGCCGCGAGTTCGTGGTGGAGACGGAAAACGACGGGCGCGCCTGGCTGCGCTTCGGCGACGACCGCCACGGCCAGCGCCCCTCCCCCGGCGTGCCGCTGCGCGCCGTGTACCGGGTGGGGAACGGCACGGCGGGCAACGTGGGCGCCGACGCCCTCGCCCACGTGGTCACGCACGACCCCGCGGTGCTGGGGCGCATCGCCTGGGTGCGCAACCCGCTGGCCGCCACGGGGGGGACGGAGCCGGAAACGATGGAGCACGTGCGCCAGACGGCGCCCGCCTCGTTCCGCGACCGCCGCCGCGCCGTGACGGCCGAAGACTACGCCCGCGCCGCGGAGGAGCATCCGGAAGTGCAGCGCGCGCAGGCCACGCTGCGGTGGACGGGGAGCTGGCGGACGGTCTTTCTCACGGTGGACCGCGTGGGCGGGCGCGACGTGGACGCGGGGTTCGAGGCGGCCATGCGGGCGCACCTGGAGCCGTATCGCATGGCGGGGCACGACCTGGAGATCGACGCGCCGCGCTCCGTGCCGGTGGAGCTGGACATTCAGGTGTGCGTGGACGGCGCCCACTTCCGGGGCGACGTGGAGCGCGACATCCGCGCGGTCATGGGGCGGCGCCTGCTCCCGGACGGCCGCCGCGGCCTCTTTCATCCCGACAATTTCACCTTTGGCCAGAGCGTGTTCCTGAGCCCGCTCTACGCCGCCGTGCAGGCCATTCCCGGCGTGCGCTGGGCCCGCGTGCTCCGCTTTCGCCGGCAGGACGCGCCGGAAACGGAGGCCATGGACACGGGCGAGCTCCCGCTGGACCGGCTGGAGGTGGCCCGCATGGACGACGATCCCAATCACCCGGAGCGCGGCTCGCTGCGACTGCGCATGGAGGGCGGCCGATGAGCGGCCACGACGAGGGGTGCGGGTGCTGCGGCGGGGTGGGCCCGAAGACCCCGCTGCGCATCCACAACCGCCCGGGGCTCCCCGCCCTGCACTACCGCGTGGGGACGCACTCCACCTTTCGCGCCAGCATGCAGGCGGGGCTCAGCAGCGCCAGCCGCCCCGCGCTGGCCGCGCTCACCGCGCGCGAAAACGACTTTGCCGCGGCGCTGGTGGACGCGTGGGCCACGGTGGGCGACGTGGTCACCTTCTACCAGGAGCGCATCGCCAACGAAAGCTACCTGCGGACGGCCACGGAGCGGCTTTCCGTCATCGAGCTGGCGCGCGCCGTGGGCTACGAGATGGCGCCCGGGGTGGCTGCCAGCACGCACCTGGCCTTTACGCTGGAAGACGTCCCCGGCGCGCCGGAGGAGGTGGTCATCGGCACCGGCACGCGGGTGCAGAGCGTACCGGGCCCCGGCGAGCGCCCGCAGACCTTTGAAACGGTGGAGACCGTCGCCGCGCGGCCGGAGTGGAACGAGCTGCGCCCGCGCATGCGCCGCCCCGCGACGCTGGCCCCCGGCTCGACGTCCGTGGTGCTGGCCAGCGTGGCCACGCGCCTGGTGCCCGGCGACGTGCTTCTGTTCGTGGAGGCCGCGCGGGAGGCGGATCCGGAAAGCGATGCATGGGAGGTGCGGCAGGTGGCGTCGGTGGATGCCGACGCGGAGGCCGGGCGCACCGTCGTGGGTTGGGCGGGCGCCCTGGAACGGGTGGGCGCCGCCGCGCGGATCTTCGTCTTTCGCCAGCGCGCGGCGCTGTTCGGGGCGGGCGCGCCGGACTGGCGGATGATGCCCGCGGAGCTGCAGGCGCGCTTTCTGGGCTCCGGCCTGACCGTGGAAGAGGCGCGGGCGCTCACGACGGCGAACGAATGGCCGCACTTCCATCCCCGCCTCTCCCCCGGCAACGGGGTGGAGCTGGACGCGCTCTACCCCGCGCTGCTGACGCCCTCGTGGGTGTTCATGCAGGGCGGCGGGGTGCAGGCGCTGTATCGCGCCGCCGGGGCCCCCGCCGTGGGGCGCGCGGACTTCGGGCTGAGCGCGCGCGTCACCCGGCTCCTGCTGGACCACGGCGCGCACCTGGACGGCGGCGGGCCGGGCCTCATCACCCCCATCCGCCCCGCGGACGCCCCCGTCTCCCTCGCCCCCGTCTCCGGCGGCACGACGGCGCCGTCGCTGGGCAAGACGGAGGCGCCGCGGAACGACGGGGAGGGCGACACGCTCTTTCCCCTGCGCGAAACGGTCGTGCTGATGGGGACGGAGGAGCTGGCCCTGGCCGAGGAGCAGATCGGCGACCCGGTGGAGGGGGACGAGGTGCAGCTGGCCGCCCCGCTGTCCCGGCTGGACCGCACCCGCCGCGTCCTGGTGACCGGCCGCCGCATCGTCACCCCGCAGATGGTGGGGATGGACGGCGTGGTGCGCTGCCAGGAGCGGCGCGGCGCCGTGGAGGTGTGGGAGGGCGAGCGCCCCTTCGGCCCCGCCGAGGGGCTGACGGGCGAGTTCATGAAGGACGGCCAGCCCATCTTCGGCGCCGCGCGGGGGCCGTCCGTAGCCGCCGCGGACACGGCCGGCGCCCCCGCGGCGGTGACGGAAGAGGCGGGGGAAATCGCCACCGTCTACGACTTCCGCACGGGCGCCGACGCGGATCACCCGACCATCGTCTTCGAGCAGCCGCTGCGCAACCGCTACGAGCGCGGCTCCGTGCGCATCCGCGCCAACGTGCTCCTGGCCACGCACGGCGAGGAGGTGCGCGAGCGGCTGGGCGGCGGCGACGCGGGGACGGAGTACCAGCGCTTTCTGCTCAAGCAGTCCCCCGTGACCTACGTCCCCCGCCCCACCGCCGCGGGGGCGGAAACGACGCTGGAGGTGCGGGTGAACGGGCTGCTGTGGCGCGAGGTGCCCACGCTGCACGGCCAGGGCCCGCGCGACCGCGTGTACGTCACCCGCCGCCGCGAGGCGGGCGAAACGGTGGTGCAGTTCGGTGACGGGCGCTCCGGCGCGCGCCTCCCCACCGGGCGGGAAAACGTGGACGCCGTGTATCGAAAAGGGATCGGGCGCGACGGCAACGTGCGCGGCGGGCAGCTTTCGCAGCTGCTCACCCGCCCGCTGGGGGTGCGCGCCGTCATCAACCCGCTTCCCGCCACGGGGGGCGTGGACCCGGAAACCATGGACGCCGCGCGGGGAAGCGCGCCGCGGACGGTGGTGACGCTGGACCGCGTGGTGTCGCTGGCCGACTACCGCGAGTTCGCCCGCAACTACGGCGGCGTGGGGCGCGCGCACGCCGTGTGGAGCTGGCACGGCGGCCGGCGCGGCGTGGTGCTCACCATCGCCGGGGCGTCGGGCGAGGTGCCTCCCGCGGACGGCGCCGTGGCCACCGGCCTGGCCGCCGCCCTGGCCGCCGCCCTGGCCGCCGCGGGCGATCCGCACGTCCCCGTGCGCGTGCTGCCCTACACGCCCATCCCCTTTCACCTCACCGCCGTGGTGCGCCGCGACGGCGAGCGGCTGGACGACGACGTGCGCGCCGCGGTGGAGGCAGCGCTGCGCGAGCGCTTCCGCTTTCAGGCACGCGAGTTCGGGCAGTCCGTGCACCTGAGCGAGGTGGTGGCCGCCATTCAGGGCGTCCCCGGCGTGCGCGCGGTGGACCTGAACACCCTGCACGCCGCGGACGCGCGCCTGCCCCTGCTGAACCACGAGATCGCCGCCTACACTCCGCCCGAGGGGGGCCCGGCCGAGGCCGCCTGCCCCGCCGAACTCCTGACGCTGGTGCTTCGCCCCGGCGACCTGACGGTGACCGCATGACGTACGACGCCGACCGCCTGCTCGGCCTTCTTCCCGCCGTCTACCGCATCCGCGACGCCGCGGAGGGCGGCCCCCTTCGCGCGCTGCTGGAGGTGATCGCCGATCAGAACGCGGTGCTGGAGGAAAGTCTGGAGCAGCTGTACGACGACCTGTTCGTGGAAACCGCCGCGCCCTGGGTGCTCCCCTACCTGGGCGACCTGCTGGGGGTGGAAAACGTGCCCGGCGACCCGCTGGACGCCCGCGCCGAGGTGGCCAACACCCTGGCGTGGCGCCGCGGCAAGGGGACGGCGCACGTGCTGGAGCGCATTGCGCGCGACGTGAGCGGCGTTCCGGCGCGCGCCGTGGAGTTCTTTGAGCTGGTCGCCACCACGCAGCACGTGAACCACCCCCGCCCCCGCAACCGCGCCTGGGTGGACGTGCGCGACGCGCTGCGCCTGGAGTCGCTGGGCGGCCCGTTCGAGCGGCTGGACGGGGCGCCGGACCTGGCCCACACGGCGGACGTGCGCCGCCCCGGCCGCCGGGGGCGCTACAACCTGCACCAGGTGGGCGTCTTTCTGTGGCGCATGGGCGCCTACCAGCTCACCCGCTCCCCCGCCTCCCCCGCGGGGACGGGCGGTCCGCACCACGGGGGGCCGCTCCCCCCGCGCCCGCAGCGCTTCCACTTCCACCCGCTGGGGATCGACACGCCGCTGGTGCGCCTTCCGGCGACGGAGGAAGAGCCGGAGCAGCTGGCCGGGCCCGCCAACGTTCCCGGCCGCATCACCCGCCGCGCCATGCACGCGCGCCCCGGCGAGTTCTACGGCCCCGACGCCAGCCTGCGCATCGAGCTGCTGACGGACGACGGGCCGCGGCTGGTGCCGCTGGAGCAGATCGACGTCTGCGACCTCACCGGCTGGGACCTCCCCGCCTGGGGGCGCGTGGCCCTGGACCCCGCTCTCGGCCGCATCGCCTTTGGGCGGGGGCCGGAGCGGCCGCCGCTGGTGAGCTTCTACTACGGCGCCGCGGCCGAGGTGGGGGGCGGTGAATACGCCCGCCCCTCTCCCTCCGGCGACGTGGGCGCGCTGGTGCGCGTCACCGGCGGCGGCGCGCTGGACCAGGCGCTGGCCGATGCGGGCGAGGACGGCGTGGTGGAGATCGGCGACAGCGGCCGGTACCAGGCGCCGGAGGAGCTGGGCGCGTACGGCCGCCGCATCACCGTGCGCGCCGTGGACGGCGCCCGCCCCACGCTGTGGATCGACGGGCGGATGACGGTGCGCGGCGGGCCGGACAGCGCGGTGACGCTGGACGGCGTGCTGCTGGCCGGCGGGCAGGTGGTGGTGGAGGCCGAGGGCGCCGGCGCCGACGGGCTGGGGCGGTTCCGGCTGCGGCACTGCACCCTGGTCCCCGGCCACACGCTCACGCCCGACGGCACGCCGGAGCACCCCGGCGTGCCCAGCCTGGTGGTGTCGTCGGCGGGCACGGAGGTCACGGCGGAGCACTGCATCCTGGGCCCCGTGCGCGCGCATCCCGGCGCCGGCGTGCAGATGCGGGCCTGCATCGTAGACGCGGGCGGCGACGAATCCATCGCCTACGACGGGCCGGACCCCGGCGCCTGGGGGGCGCCCCTCACGCTGCGCGAGTGCACCGTCGTGGGGTGGGTGCGGGCGGAGGCGCTCCCCCTGGTCAGCAACTCCCTGCTGCTGGCGCGGATGAACGGCGAGCCGCCGGCGGGATGGCCGGGCCCGGTGGCGTCGCGCCGCACGCAGGAGGGGTGCGTTCGATTCAGCTACGTGCCCCCGGGCTCGCGCACCCCGCGCCGCTTTCAGTGCGTCCCCGCCCGCGACGGGGACGACGTGACCGTGCGCCCCTCGCCGGTGAGCA
The DNA here is from genome assembly GCF_036387355.1 of Longimicrobium sp. Classification (GTDB taxonomy): domain Bacteria; phylum Gemmatimonadota; class Gemmatimonadetes; order Longimicrobiales; family Longimicrobiaceae; genus Longimicrobium. The sequence goes on along the minus strand of NZ_DASVTX010000441.1, from coordinate 10,415 downwards.
CCCGCTACGCCGACGCCGCGTACATGGTGCTCCCCCCCGGCACCCCCTCCGCCATCCGGCGCGGCGCGGACGACGAATCGGAGATGGGGGTGCACCACGACCTACACCTTCCCCGCCGCGAGGCGCACCTGCGCCAGCGGCTGGGAGAATACATGCGCTTCGGGCTGGACGCGGGCGTGTCGTGGATCCTGTGATCCGCCGCGCGCCGTTCATCCCCTGATCCACCCCAGCCGGCCACACCTCCGGAGGAACCATGAAGGGCGACTTCAGCCGCCTAACCTTTGACCCCGCCCGCCACTTCAGCGGGGTCCGCATGCAGCAGGGCCGCGTTCAGCTGGACGCGGACTGGAACGAGCAGGCCGACATCGCCCGGCACCGGGTGGAGACGGAAACGCTGCACACCCTGGGCGGCTGCGGCGCCCCCCTGCACGACGCCGGCTTTGCCCTGGGCGCGGGGACGGGGGGCGACTTCCGCATCTCCGCCGGCGCGTACTACGTGCACGGCGTGCTGGCCCGGTGCGAGGTCGCGCGCACCTTCCGCGGGCAGCCGGACCGCCCGCCCCTTCCCGCACTGCAGGCCGGGGACCACCTGGTGTACCTGGACGTGTGGGACCGGCACCTGACCGCGCTGGAGGTGCCCGCGATCCGCGAAACGGCGCTGGGCGGGCCCGACACCGCCACCCGCACCCGCACCGTCTGGCAGGTGCGCACCGCGCCGCTGGACGGCACGGGCGGCTCCGGCTGCCGGTCCGCGGCGGTGGACGAGGCGTTCGCGCAGGCCACGCGCGCCGGCACGGGGCGGCTGCGCGCCCGGGCCCAGGCGGAGGAGCGCGCCTCCGACCCCTGCGTGATCCCCGCGGGCGCCGGCTACCGCGGGCTGGAAAACCAGCTGTACCGCGTGGAGATCCACGACGCGGGCGCCGGCCTGGCCGCGCCCGCGGAGGCCGAGGGCGTCGCGGTGATGGGCGCCCAGCCGCTCAAGGGCACGGTGCAGGTCGCGGGCGGGGACTGGACGCGGGGCGACGCGGTGGAGCTGTGGAACCCGGCGGAGTCCGGACCCACCGGCACCGTGACCGCGCACGTGGCCCGGGTGGACGGGCAGACGCTGCACCTCACCACGGCCTTTCCCACCCTGGCGGGCGCCTCGGGGCTGCGGCTGCGCCGGGCGGGGGCCACGTACAAGTGGTCGCGCGACAACGGCATCGTGGTGGCCGGCGTGCGCAAGGTGGATGGCGTGGACGTGTCGCTGGACGCGCCCGGGCTGGACGACGTGCTGGACTTTCACCCCGGCGACTGGGTGGAGCTCACGGACGCGGAGCGGGAGCTGGAGGGCACGCCCGGGGTGATGGCGCAGGTCAAGGCGGTGAACCCCGCCTCGCGCACTCTCACGCTGCTGAACGAGCCGGACTTCCAGGCGCGCTCCGGCCTGGCGCCGCGGGTGCGCCGGTGGGACGGGTTCGCTGCCGTGCGCATGGGCGGCCCCTCGCCCTTCGCCTGGATGGTGGTGGAACAGGGGATCCAGCTGGCGTGGGACGACGGATCGCTGCACACCGGCGACTTCTGGCACATCCCCGCCCGCACCGCCACGGGCGACCAGCAGTCCGGGACGGTGGAGTGGCCGCGCGAGGGCGGCGTGCCCGCTGCCCGCCCGCCCATGGGCCCCGTGCACCGCTACGCGCGGCTGGGCATCGTGCGGGTGGAGGCGGACGGAACCGTCGCGCCGGTGACGGACTGCCGCTGCCTCTTCACCCCGCTCACGGAGGTGAACGCGCTGTCGTACGTGAGCGGCACGGGGCAGGAGGCGCTCGCCGACCTCACCCGCCAGGAGCAGTACGTGCGCCTTCCCCTGCCGCTGGTGGTGGGGATGGCCAACGGCCAGTGCCGCGCGGGAACGCGGGTGCGCTTCCGCGTCACCGGGGGCGCGGGATTATTGGCGCGGGACGGCGAGGGGACGGACGCCAGCGACGTCACAGACGTGCAGATGGATGCGCAGGGCCGCGCCACGGTGTGGTGGTGGCTGCGGTGGTCGCGCGCCGATCAGGTGCTGGACCAGACGGTGGAGGCGGTGCTGCTGGAAGAGGATGGGGAGGTGCAGCTCCCCATCGGCTTCACGGCCAGCCTGAGCGTGGCCTCGCGCGTGGCGTACGACCCCGGTGCCTGCGGGGCGATGGCGGGCCGGGTGACCGTGCAGCAGGCGCTGGACCACATCGCCGCCCTGCCGCGCCTGTTCCCCGTCTCGGGCGACGGGCAGGAGTGGATGCCGGACGAGATCGACGCGCGGATGGAAACGCTCCGCGTGCGCGTGGCCAGCACCTGCGGGCCGCTCGCCGGGCGCGAAGTGCGCTTCCAGGTCGAGGCCGGCACCGGCACGCTGGCGGGCGGGGCGGCCGCGGCGACCGCGCCCACGGACGCGGACGGCATCGCGGAGATCATGTGGCGCCCGGACGGCCAGACGCCGCGCCAGGAGGTGAGCGCCACCCTGGTGGCGAACGGGGAAGAGGTGCTGGAGCACCCCTTCGGGACGCGCTTCACCTTCACCCTGAGCACCGCGTCGCAGGTGTCGTACGACCCCGGCGCGTGCGGCGCGCTGCAGGGGCGGGAGACGGTGCAGGCCGCGCTGGACCACCTGGCCGCCCTGCCGCGCCTGTTTCCGGTTTCGGGGGACGCGCAGGAGTGGATGCCGGCGCAGATCGCGGCGCGCATGCAGCCGCTGCGCGTCCGCGTGGCCAGCACCTGCGGACCGCTGGCCGGGCGCGAGGTGCGCTTCAAAGTGCTGGCGGGCGGCGGCACGCTGAACGGCGCCGCCTCCGCGGCGAGCGTGGCGACGGACGCGGACGGGGTCGCGGAGGTCATGTGGCTTCCCGACGGGGCCACGCCGCGCCAGGAGGTGCACGCCGCGCTGCTGGCGGACGGCGCCGAGGTGCTGGGGCAGCCGCACGAAACGCACTTCTCCTTCACGCTGAGCACGGCGGCGCAGGTGGCGTACGAACCGGGCGCGTGCGGGGGGATGGCGGGCCAGGCGACCGTGCAGGACGCGGTGGACCACCTCGCCGCGGCCGCGCGGCTGTCTCTGGTTTCGGGCGATGCGCAGGAGTGGATGCCGGCGGAGATCCCGGCACGCATGCAGCCCCTGCGCGTGCGCGTGGCCAGCGCGTGCGGGCCGCTGGCCGGGCGCGAGGTGCGCTTCAAGGTAGAGTCGGGCGGGGGCGCGCTCCGGGGCGCGACGGAGGCCAGCGCCACCACGGACGCGGATGGCCTCGCGGAGATGGTGTGGCTCCCCGACGACGTGACGCCGCACCAGGAGGTGAGCGCCACGTTGATGGGAGAGAAGCTTCCGGGGCTCCAGGCCGCGCGCTTCAGCTTCACCCTGAGCACCGCGTCGCAGGTGGCGTACGACCCCGGCGACTGCGGCGCGCTGCAGGGGCGAAAGACCGTGCAGGGGGCGGTGGACGGGCTCGCCTCGCTGGCCAGCCTGAGCGTGGTGTCCGGCGACGGGCAGGTCATCATGCCCTCCCAGCCGGCGGATACGCAGCCGCTGGTGGTGCGCGCAGCGAGCGCGTGCGGGCCGCTGGCCGGGCGCACCGTCGTGTTCCAGGTGCTGGCGGGCGGCGGCACGCTGGAGGGCGCCGCGACGGCGGAAGCCGAGACCGACGCGGACGGCATTGCGTCGATCACCTGGCTGCCGGACGCGACCTCGCGCCGCCAGGAAGTGACCGCCACGCTCCAGGCCGCCCGCGGCGAGCGGCGGGCGCACCCGTACGAGGTGCGCTTCGGGCTCACGCTCGCCACGGCGGACCAGGTGGAGTACGACCCCGAGGGCTGCGGCGCGCTGGACGGCGTGCAGACGGTGCAGGAGGCCGTGTCGCGCATCGCCGGGCTGGTGCGCCTTAGCAAGCTGTCGGGCGACGCGCAGCCCTCCGGCCCGGGGATCGCCCCGGAGCCGCTGCGGGTGCTGGTGTCCAGCGACTGCGGGCCCGTGGCCAAGCGCGAAAAGGCCGTCCGCTTCGTGCGCGCCAGCGGCTCGGGCACGCTGAACGGGGCGGACGTCTCCGAGATCCTGGTGGACACCGACGAGGACGGCGTTGCCTCGTTGACGTGGGCGCCGGACTTCGTCACGCCGTACCAGGAGGTGCAGGCGGAGCTGGCGGAAGACCTGCGCGCGGGCGTTCCGCACCGGCAGCGCTTCAGCGCCACCGTGGCCGGCGAGGGCACCGGGGGCGGCACGTACACCCTCACCCTCTCCGCGGACGACCCGGGGTGGCGCGAGCGGCTGGACGCGTACGTCAATGCGTCCATCCACGTCGACATCTTCTTTCGGGCAGGGCGCTTTGAACTGGACCGCCCGCTGTACTTCGAAGAAAAGGGCAACGTGTCCCTCACCGGCGTGGGACCCCAGTCTGAAGTGGTGTGCCCCGGCGAGGAAAACGCGATCACGTTCGCGATGTGCGCCACGGCGCGCGTGTCGTCGCTGTACGTGGAGGGCGGCCGCGGCGAAACCGACATGACGGGCCTGAACGGCGTGCTTACCTTCAAGTCCTGCAGGGAGGTGGAAGTCGCCGGATGCGTTCTGCGCTGCGCCGCGCGCCGCCGCCGCCGCGCCAGCTGCATCACCGTCGTGGGCGCCCCCCCGTTCATGGGCTCACCCACCACCACCGTCCGCATCCGCGACTGCCAGGCGTGGATCGGGTTCCGGCAGATCGGCTTTCTGCTTCGCGACGTCGGCGTCGCCCTGGTTCAGAACAACGTTCTGCGCGTGGACGCGTACCCCGGCGAGATTCCCGTCTACGAGGAACTCAACCGGCTGCGGGCGATGGTGCCGGACGATCTGGACCGGATGATCAAGAGCCTGAATCCGCCCGAGTACGACCCCAGCGGCGAATGGTTTTCGCCGTCCACCTTTCCGCCCGGCATTATTCAGGCGCCCGCGCGGCGCGTGCCGGCCGGCGCAGTGGCGCGCACCAGCCGGGTGCTTTCCGTGGATGCGCTTGCGGAGCGCTTGTCCGGGGGGCTCACCTGGGTGCGCCGTACGCTCTCCGGCCGCGCCGTCTCCCCGGCCGGGGAGACGGCGGCCGCGGAGCCGGCCGGGCTTCCCGCGGATGCGCCCCGCCCCGAACTTCCCCCCGTGGTGGAGACGTTCGAGCCGGGCGAGGAGTACCCGGCAGCGTTCGTGTTCTGGTACCAGTGGCTGCGCAACGTGGCGGACCAGGGCATTGTGGTGGCGGGCAGCTTTGCCCACGACGTGCGGGTGACCGGGAACGTGGTGGACGGCGCGTTGCGGGGCATTCACGTGGCCGTGAGCGGGAACGACACCCCGGAGCGCGAGATGGCCGGCTCCGTGCTCGTGGCCGAGAACGAGGTGGCCCTGCGCATGACCTATCACGTGGGACGCGCCCGCCACGGGATCTTTGTGGGGAACGCACGCTACGTGCGGGTGCACCACAACCGTGTGTTCGTGTACCGCGCGTTCCGCGACATTGAACGGCAGCAGAACGTGGACGGAATCAAGCTGTTCGGCTGGTACGGCCCGCAGGTGCTGGTGCGTGACAACGTGACGATGGGGACCGACAACGGCGTGCTGGCCGGCGGGTTGAACCCCGCGCCCCAGTACCGCGCACCCCGGCAGTGGGTCGTCTCGGGAACCATGGCCCGCGGCCGCTCGGCGGTCACTGTGGTGCGCGGTGACTGGGTGATGCAGGACAACCAGACGTGGTTTGAGGACCCTTGACGCACCCTCTCCTCCGGACTAGAATTACGGTGCCGGACGGAGAATGGTATCAGCCGGATACTCGCAAGGGACCGGCTCGGGTTCGAGACCCCCCTTCGGTACATCTGAAAGCGGCCTGGTGCCCCCCGTGGGCGCCAGGCCGCCTTCGTTTTTTCACGGCGCTCTCGCCCGGAGGGCGCCGGCGTCGCGGGGAACAGCAGAACGGCGAGCAGCGTGCAAACGGATCAGATCGCGGCGGCATCGTAAGCACCGCGTGCCCGCAACGCGGCTGAACGACGGCCCGCCGGGTCGTGAATCGAGACACCAGGCGACACGCCCCGGATCATACGCATCCTGATCCCTTGGAGCGTATGATCCGTTCCCCCCGTTTTACACCGCGGCCGGCGCCGCGAGCGAAAGCCGGGCGGCCACGCGCTCCGCGATCTCCCGCAGCGCCACCGCGGACGGCGACTCCGGCTGGCCGACGACCACGGGCACGCCCTCGTCGCCGCCCTCGCGCACGATCATCTCCAGCGGCACCTCGCCCAGGAACTCCACCCCGGTCTGCCCCGCCAGCCGCTGCCCGCCCGCGCGCCCAAAGATCTCGTAGCGCTGGCCGCAGCACGGGCAGATGAAGCCCGCCATGTTCTCCACGATCCCCAGCAGCGGCGTGTTGGTGCGCTCGAACATCTTGATGCCGCGCAGCACGTCGCCCGTGCTCACGTCCTGCGGCGTGGTCACCATCACCACCCCGTCCAGGCGAATGGTCTGCACCAGCGAAAGCTGCGCGTCGCCCGTGCCCGGCGGCATGTCGACCACGAGCACGTCCAGTTCGCCCCACTCCACCTCGCTCAGGAACTGCTTCAGGATCCCCGCGATCATCGGCCCGCGCATGATGGCCGGCTGCTCGTCTTCCAGCAGAAAGCCCAGGCTCATCAGCCGCACGCCGTAGGCATCCAGCGGCTCCATCTTTTCCTTTCCCTTCTCCCCCACCACCCGCGGCTTGCGCGTCTCGCCGAACATGATGGGCACGTTGGGGCCGTAGATGTCGGCGTCCAGCAGCCCCACGCGCTGCCCGGACCGGGCCAGCGAGGCCGCCAGGTTCACCGCCACCGTGCTCTTGCCCACCCCGCCCTTGCCGGAGCTCACCGCCACGATGCGCGACACCCCCGGCAGCAGGTTGGCGTTGGGCGTGGGCGCGGGCACGTTGCCGGCCCGCAGCGGCCCCTTCTTCTGCGGCGCGCCGGCCGCGGGAAGGCTGATGTCGATCTTGACCTTCTGCACCCCGTCCACCTTTTCGGCCGCGGCGCGCGCCTGCCGCACCAGGGTGCCGGGATCGTCCGCCTGCAGGGCAAAGCGAAAGCGGACGGTGCCGTCTTCCAGCACGTCCAGCTCGCGGACGCGCCCCGACGACACCACGTCTTCGCCGGAGGTGGGATGCTGAATGGCCGACAGGGCCGCCATCACGCGGCGGAGCACCTGGTCGCGCTCGGAGGGTTGCATATCTGAACTGTGTCGCTCGAGGTCCGGATTCGTGAGTGCCCCGCCCGCCGCGCTCCCTCCATTCACCGGGGCGCGGCCCGCGATGCGGCCACAAGGATACAACAACGCGGCGGGCCGGGCGAGGAGCCCGGCCCGCCGCGCCGCCCACGCACCCCGTCTACTGCACGCTGGCGTAGCTGGTGGAAAGCTGCGGCGTGATGGTGAAGTACACCGTTTCGCCGCCCCGCACCAGCAGCGGCCCGGTGCTCGCCCGCCCCCGCCCGCCGATGGGCACCGCGATCAGGTTCAGCTGCCCCGTGGGGAACAGCGACCCGCTCACGGCCAGCGTCGCGGTGGAGTTCCCCGTCACCATCCCCACCCGCGTGCGGCGCCCCACCTCGGTGGCGTAGATGTTCATGTCGGCAAAGTTCTGGTTGGCCAGCACCAGCCGCACCGGCCCGCGCCGCGGCGCGGGATCGTCTCCCTCCTCCGAGTTGTGGCCGCACCCGCCCGCGCCCAGCAGTACCGCGAAAAGAAGAACAAAGGATCTACGGTTCATGGCGCCTCGTGGGCTGGGGTGGTGAGGGGGAACGCGGGTTCCCCGGGTGCGTCAGAGGGGGAGCGCGGCGCCGGCCAGCGTGCCCGCCGCCATCGCCTCGCGCAAATCATCCGCCAGACGCTCGCTCGCGGCCGCCACCGTGCGCCAGGCGCGGATGCGCTCGTCGTCCTTCACCGTATAGAAGTCGTTGCGGTCGGGGATCTTGCCGCCCGGCAGCGTGGCCACGAACTCCGGTGACGGGGCCAGCACCACGGCGCGGCGAAAGTGGATGCCCCGGGCGCGGCGCCAGGGCAGGCCCTTGTCGAACCATCCCGGCACCAGGTGCGGAAAGAAGTGCGGGTACAGCACCAGCCCCTCCCCGGCCCCGAAGTGAAAGTGCGGATGGTAGTCGATCACCCCGCCGTCGCGGTGCATCCCCCGCGCGCCTGGGATGCGCACGCCCGCCAGGACCAGCGGAATGGAGGCGGACGCCAGCAGCGCCGGGCGCAGGTTGTCGCGCGTGAGCGGCAGGTGCAGGGTGGGAAAGTCCGCCAGCTCGCGAAAGGGGCTGGTGTCGCCCGCGGTGTGAAAGATGACGCGCCGCATGTGCAGCGCCAGCGTGCGGCGCGACAGCGCGTTGCCCGCCGCGGCCGCGGCCAGCGCGACGCTCTGCACCCACGCGCGCTCGCTGGCGGCCGCGCCCCGGCACTCGGAGGTGATCACGTGCAGCCGCGCCCACGGGTGCGCCAGGATCTCCTCCCCGCCCCGCGGCCCCAGCAGGTCGTCCAGAATGCGGGCGCTGGTGCGGCTCACCTCGGCGGGCGTGGGCTTCGCTTCGTAGCGCTGCTCGATGTACGCCTCGTGGCCGCGGGCCAGGGCGGCCAGGGGATCGTGCTGCGCCAGGCACGCCATGCGCCAGCTTCCGATGGACGAGCCGATCAGGTGCAGCGGCCGGTCCCGCGGCGCGCGCAGGAAGTCGCCGAACAGAAAGCGGTCCAGCCCCGCCAGCACCAGCCACTTGGGCCCGCCGGACGCGCCGGGGAGCACGTCCACGTCCCGGGCCCGCAGCCCCCGCTCGCGCAGAATGCGCAGGGCGTCCGGACCCGCCAGCACGCGCAGCGCCTTTGCCGTGCGCGCCATTACATCAGCAGCGTTTCCACACGGTGCGCGTGCACCATGTCTTCGCACGGCGACCAGGCGAACACGGTAAAGCGCCCGTCCTGCGACGCCACCAGCGCCAGCGCGTCGCGCTGGTCGTGGACGAACTGCGCCGCGGACAGGTGGCGCGTGCCGCCCAGCCGCGACGGGTCCACCACTTCCGGCGCGTTGCCCAGCACCGGCGCGGTCACCGTCACCCGCTCCACCCGCTCGCTCCCCCGCTTGCGCACCAGCTTTACGCCGAACGCCAGCACCTCGTGGCGCTCGTTCACCACCGTGGCGCCATCCACCGCCGTCAACCCCGCCACGGCGTCCACGGAGCGGCGCAGCGCCTCGCGCCACGCGGGGCGGGCGCGCTCGGCCTCGTCCGCGCGGAGCAGTTCGGCCAAGTCGGCAAAGGGAGTGACGCGGTAGGGGATGGGCTGCAGCGCCGAGTCGCGCCACGCGTCGCGGCCGGCGGGCACCACCAGCAGCGAGCCGCCGCGGCCGTGCGCGCGCATGCTCACGGCCAGTTGGATGAGGACGTCCGTGGGCCCCGCGGCGGGGAGCGGCACGCCGAAGCCCAGTAGCGTGGACAGCAGCTGGGGGCAATCCGGAAGGCTTACGGCGGTCTCGTCCACCACCTCGATGCGGTCCCCGCGCAGCACGGCGATGGTGCCGAACTTGTCCAGCTCGTCGCCGCGCCGGTACTTGAGGACGAGGACGCCGGGCTCTACGACCTCGAGAACGAAGGTGAGGTTGGGCACGCTGCGGGTGGTGCCCCACACGCGCAATTTGGCGCCGTCCGGCCACACGCCCAGGTGAATTCCCGCGCGCTCCACGGCCGGCGCAAGGCGCGCCAGCGGCTCGGGGGAAAGGGGGAGCGGCTTGTGGAACACCATGGAGTGGCCCGCCCCGTCGGGGGGCAGAAAGGCGAGGGAGATCTTGGGATCGTGGCCCTCTTCCTTGCGCAGGCTGGCCCAGAAGGCCGCGTCGATCAGGGCCTCGATCTGGCCCAGCACGGGCTGGGGCGCCAGTTCGTCCAGCCCGCGCCGCCGCAGCGCCTCCAGGTGTTCCAGCAGTTGCTCCGCCACGATGGGCGCGACGACGCGCGCGGCGGGATAGGTGGGTCCCTTGGTCTTCATCTCGATGGGTGCCAGACCGTCCGCCCTCCGGCGCCTGCCAGGCTCAGCGGATCCTGCCCTGCTCTACTGCAATCCGGCAACCAACGTAACACGCGCTCCGCGGATGCACAGCGCCTCCGGTGCACGGGGGCGCGGGCGTCTGATGAACCGCGTCCCTCCCGCACCGGAACCCCCCTGGGCGCTCGCCGCCCCTCGCGGCGCCCGGGCGGAAAGCATGCCCCGCAACCCCGCTCGCCCTCCACCTCGGCGCCTGGGCGGAGCGCATGCTCGGCAACCCCGCTCGCCGTCCACCTCGGCGCCCCGGTGGAGCGCATGTTCGGCAACCCCGCTCGCCCTCCACCTCGGCGCCTGGGGGGAGCGCATGCTCGGCAACCCCGCTCGCCTCCACCTCGGCGCCTGGGGGGAGCGC
>NZ_DASVTX010000440.1:0-4786 GCF_036387355.1 Longimicrobium sp. | reverse complement strand
AGGACCCGGGCCAGGGCACTGTCGCCGACCACGCGCACGGATACGCGGCCGGGGTCAGGTACCCCGAGGGGACCCGCCTCCGGCTTCTGCGCGTGCAGCCATGCCGGGACGAGGACAAGCAGCAGTGCGGTACTCAGGTGCGTCATGGTCTTTTCACGATGTGAGGAACGCCGGCGCAATCCACCGGCGGGAGCTTGCGACACTGCATCGAGCACGGGGCACGAGCAGAGCCTTGCAACCTCCCGCCCCGCGATCCCGTATGTGCATCCGCCGCGGATTCCGCGACGTGCAGATCGCGGGAATCGGAGGGCGGATACAGGTGCCGCGATGCATCTTGTGGGGGCCCGCGGCGCCGGGAAGATTGGTCTTCCCTCCGCTCGTGCCCCGTGAGGCCGGCGCGCGACCCGCATCCGACGTTTCGCGTCATCCTTCGCACGCGTCCGGAAGCCGGCGATGTTCCGGGGTGTCACCGCCGCGAGCCCGGGCCGCACAATCCCAATCACGTTCAGCGCTCATGATCTTCAACTGCCCGGTCTGCAGCACGTCTCTCGGCGAACTCGCCACCGCGGGAAACCAGACGCTGTTCTGCGCGAAGTGCCAGTTCAAGTACCACGTCGCGGCGGGCACCGTGGTGAGCAGCGACTCGCGCCAGATCACGCACCGGCCGCAGGGCCACCAGCACCGCGGCAGATATGAGCGCGAATACGAGTTCCGGCTCGCACAGCCGGAGGGGCTGCGGGTGATCACGCTTCGGCGCCCGCAGCGCGAGGAGCAGCTGAGCGCCAAGCCGAACGACGTGGTCGCCGTCGTGTCTGCCATGCGTGGCAACACGGTCGAAAACCCGGTCGCGTTCATCAACCAGACCACCCGGACCGTTTCCGAGGTCGGCCGCCCGGGGCAGACCACGCTGGTGGGCTCGCTGATCATCGGCGCGATGGCCGGCATCCTGACGCTTTTTGCGCTCAGCGGGCTGGGCGTGCCCGGCGCCATTCCAATGGCGGTCGGCCTGCTGGTCTTTGCCCTCGTCGCGTTCGGCGTGCAGGAGAAGCTGAAGCCGCGGCACAAGGTTACGCCCTCGCAGCAGGCGGCGTTCAGCCGGACGGCGACGCTGCTGCAGCAGAAGGCCGGGCTGGAGCAGCGCATCCTGGAGATCACCAACGACCGGCGCGAGAAGCTCGCCATCCGCGACCAGCTGGCCGGCCTGCGCGCCAAGATGCAGGACGTGGGTTCCGAGCTGTACCAGACGCGCATCGACCGCATTGACGGAGCGCTACCGCTGCTGGAGGAGCAGGCCGCGCTGAACGACAAGCTGCTGCACTCGTACAGCCGAACGCTCAAGATGGTGGAGATCGAGATCGAATCCAACCACGCGGCGGACGCGCTTCCCGAAACGCTGTCGCTGGACGCCATCGCCCGCCGGGACGAGATCGCCGCCATCGAGGCGCGCACCGCGGACCTCAGGCAGCTCCTTTCCGCCAACGAGGAGGTAGAGCGCTATCTCCGCGCTGGATGAACCGGCCGCGGGCAGGGCTGAAACCCGCTGACGCCGGGCGTGGGCATCGCTGCCCCAGGGCCTGCCCCACGCGCGCACCACGGCCCGAACCCAAGCGGACGAGCCGACGTCCGGATGACGTGAAACCGCTTGTCGCGCCTGCGTTCCGCATCCCCCGCTTCTCGGGGGCTCCGGCGGTACGGGAGATGCGCCGCGGACCGCGTGCCGGTGTGAACAGACGCGCCGCCCCGCCTCGATCACGAATCCCCAAGCCGGAAAGCGAACGACATGGAGCGGATGTACGCCCAACGAGCGCCCGCCCCTTCCACGCTCCCGCTGCGGCCCGCGCCGGCAGTGGCAGTGCCCGCCCGGGATCCCGTTCGGCCCGCCGCGGGCGGGCTCGGCACGGTAGCCGAACGCCTCGCATTCGCGGCCGTGCCCATCCGCCCGCGCGCGGCCGGCATGCACGCCAAGCTCCGGGTCACGAGCCCCCACGACCCCGCCGAGCGCGAAGCCGACCAGATCAGCGAGCAGGTGATGCGGATGCCCGCGCCCGGACCGACGGGCGCGTGCGGCGCGGGGGAGTGCGGGGCCGGCGCCCCGAACGGCGGCCCCGCGCAGCTGCTGCGGGCGGTTGCCGCGCCGGGGCCCACGGCGGGGCCCGGCCCGGTGGCGCCGGCCATCGTGCGCGACGTGCTGGGCGCGCCCGGCAGGTCGCTCGACGCTCCCACGCGTGCGTTCCTGGAGCCGCGGTTCGGCCGGGACTTCCGCGACGTGCGCATTCACACCGACGCGCGCGCGGAGGCGTCCGCCGAGGCCGTGGGCGCCCGTGCCTACACGGTGGGCGCGCACGTGGTGTTCGCCCCGGGACAGTATGCGCCCGGCACCGACCACGGTCGCCGGCTGCTGGCGCACGAGCTGACGCACGTGGTGCAGCAGAGCGCCGGAGCCGAGGCCCGGGTCGCCCGCGTTCCCACCGAGTCCGGGGCCCGCGACGGCCGCTACACCTTTTCCACGCGGTGCGGCTGGATTGACTGGGGCCACGCGAACAGCGGCCTGACGCTGCAGCTGATCCAGCGGGTGCAGCAGGCATCCGACGCCCTCCGGGCCGCGGGCACGGCAGCGACGGCCACGACGGGTCAGATGACGACGCCGGCCATGACCGCCCGGGCGGCGGGGATCGTCCTGTCGTCGTCGAGCGTGCGTGTGCGCCTGCTGCGTCCGCTCTCCGCCACCGAGGTCCACGAAGTCGCGCTCAGCATCTTCAAGACGCTTTCCATTGCGTTCGAGACGCAGCAGCTCTGGACCGACCTCATCGGCGCCTCTTCCTTTGCGCAGGAGGACCTCCCCTCCAATCTTCTGGCCTTCTACATGGCCGTCCGCGGCTTTGGCAGGCCGGACATCACCCGCATGTGCGGCGGGATGAACGAGACGGATTCAGTGGCCGAGTACCAGCGCAACCACAACTTTGTCCAGAACCGGAGCTTTGCGCCGGTGGGCGCGACGGAGGCGTGGCCGGCGGAGCTCTCCACCATCAACGACGGCGCGGCGGCCGCCCTGTACGAGACGGAACGGGTCTTTGCGACGCAGGGAAGCGACGCGTTCAGCTTCTGCCCGATGTACCGCGTCGTCGGCAGCATCGGCGAGAGGGACTTCTTTCTGTTCAGCACGGGGGGCGCCCGGTTCACCGAAGCGGATGACGTGCGCGTGGTGCCGACGTTCCATGCGCATCCCACCACCAGCGGCCAGTACGGCCACGTCAACCTCATCCAGATCCTTCCGGCGCGCCCCGCGGACGAGACCCGGTTCCGTAACGCCGGCCTGCAGTGGCCACTCGAAGTGCCGGAGCCCGTGCTGCGCTGCCTGACCAGCCACGGCAACCCGGGATAGCGCACCGGGCGAGCGATGCGCCGCCCCGCACGCGAAGGTGTGCGCATCGCCCTCGAGCCGATGTACGTTGCCCTGAAAACTCGGAGCAGGCTGGAAAGCAGCAGGGTCCAAGCACCTGATCCTGCGTATCACGCATCCACCGCGTTGCTCCTGACCACCCGCTCCCCATCCGCATGAAGCCGTACATCACCCGCCGCGACCTGCTGAAGCTGGGGCTGGCGACGGGGCTGGCACCCGCGCTCCATTGGCTGCCGGACCCGCGCTCGTTCACGTTTGCGTTCTTCAGCGACACGCACCTGGGGCTGGAGGGGCGCAACCTGCAGGCGTGCCGCACGCTCGTTCTGGAGATGGCGGAGGCGATGCGGCCGGGGCTGGCCATCAACGGCGGCGACGTGACGGACTACGGCTGGGCGGGTGAGTACGACGGCTACGACCAGGTGCTGGCCGGCATCCGCTTTCCCGTGCACCACGTCCCCGGCAACCACGACGTGCGCTGGGCCCCGCGCGGCTTGCAGATCTTTCGCGAGCGCGTGGGCCCGCCGTTCCGCTCGTTCGATCACGCCGGCGTGCACTTTGTCCTGCTGGACAGCACCGTTCCCCTCTCCCACTACGGCCACTACGAGACGGCGCAGCTCCGCTGGCTGGAGGCGGACCTTCGCCGCGCGGGCCGAACGACGCCCGTCCTTCTGTTCACGCACCACTGGGTGGGCCGCGCGCCGGTGATGGTGGACAACCAGGACGCGCTGTATCGCGTCATCGAGCCGTACAACGTCAAGCTGGTGTTCAACGGCCACGGGCACGCGGACCTGCTGTGGGAGTGGAACGGCCTCGCGTGTACGATGAACAAGGGGCTGTACCAGGGCTCGTACCAGCGCGTGGAGGTGGATGCGGACCGGGGCGAGGTGCGCCTTTCCCGCCGCACCGCGGAAGCGCCGGAGCAGACGCTGCTGGTGAACGTTCCGCTCGCCGCCTCGCGCGACCAGCGGCCCGTCTACGCGCTGGGAGCCGTGCCCGCCGCGGCGGCGGCCACCGGAGCACGATCCGCCGCGCCCGCCTTTCCCGCGCCGCAAGTGCCGGAGCTGGAACCCCGGTGGTGGCGGCGGCTGGCGGGCGGCGTCATGTCGCACCTGCTGCTGGCGGATGACACGCTGTACGTGAGCGCCATGGACGGCTCGGTGAACGCGCTGCGCGCGGCGGACGGCGCGCCGCGCTGGACGGCGGCGACGCAGGGCTACTGCCACTCGTCGCCCGTGCTGGCGGACGGGCGCGTCGTCGTGGGGAGCGCGGACGGGCACGTGTACGCGTTTCGCGCCAGCGATGGGCGCAGGCTGTGGGCGCGGCGCACGGGCGGGCCGGTGTACGCATCCGCCGCCGTGGCGAAGGGGATCGCCGCCATCGCGTCCG
>NZ_DASVTX010000439.1:0-2149 GCF_036387355.1 Longimicrobium sp. | reverse complement strand
GTAATGCGAACCCGGGTGGGGGCCGCGGTGGCGGCCCGCGATCCGCACCGCCGCTGAATCAGCTCCGTTCCGCGATGATCAGCAGCGAGGCGGGGCGGCCGGTCTGCGGGTGGACGGGCTCGCCGAGGCGAAAGAGGCGCCAGCCGGCCTGCGCGATGACGTCCATCCACGACGCCATCGTGCGGAAGTACCACGGCATCGGCGCGGCGAAATCCCCGCCGAAGCCGGCGAAGGTTTCCGTCCGCCATCCATCCACATAGCCTTCATCCCCCGCGGCAGCCCACGGGTGCACCGTCTGGATTACGAGCGATCCATCCTGCGCCGTTGCCTCACGCAGCGCGGCGAGGAGCGCGGCGGGGCGGTCGTCCAGCAGAGAGAAGTTGCAGACCACGGCGTCGAAGTCGCGCCCGAACCGCAGCGGATCGGCGGCGAGTTCGTCGTAGGTGGCGGCGTGGAAGTCTCCCCCGCCTGCCTGCTGCGCCGCTTCCACCAGCTCCGGCGACGCATCCACGCCCGTGACGCGCATCCCGCGCTCGGCGAGCGCACGCGCCAGCCATCCCTCCCCGCATCCCACGTCCAGCACGCGGCCGGGACGCAGTTCCTCCACCGTGCGGACGATGGCGTCATCCGTGACGAGGCGGCGGCTCTCGATGCCGCCGTCGCGCACGGCGCGGGTCCAGGCGGCCGCGTTGGCCGTCCAACTGCGGACCAGCGCTTCGCCGGGGTGCGTCACCGCTGCGGAAGCGAGAGGCCGAAGGCGAACGCGGTGCCGCCGTTGGCGGGATTGATGAGGATCCGGGCGCGCACCAGGGTGAACACCACGCCCACGCCGGCGTTCTGCACCCACGGCGGGCTGTGGTCGCCGCTCCACGCCGCACCCACCATGTGCACCGCCTCGATGCTCGGCGAGCCGACGTACGGCAGCACGATGCGGTTGATGGGGACGGCGTAGCTGGATTCGATGAACACCAGGTGGTCGCCGCGGAACGATGCGGTCGGCTCGGTGGCCAGCGTGGCGGCGCCGCCCAGAATGCCCTCGCGCTGAGGCGGCGCGTCTCCGCTCAGCGGCGCCATGCCGCGAAAGTAGACGCGCATCGTGTGCGTCCGCAGCGCCACGGCCTGGTAGCTCCCCTGCACCAAGCCCTGCGAAAAGCTCGCGTCCCCCACCCCGCCCGGCGCCACTTCCAGGTCCGCGCTTCCGTCCACGCGCGAGGTGGTTCCGCGCCAGTGGTATTCCGTCCCCAGCAGTCCGGAAACGATCGTGCCCTCCAGCACCGGCGGATTGGCGCGGTTCAGCCCGTCGCCAAAGAGCGACGGCGGATCGCGCTCGTCCAGGCTGCGGTCGCGCGAAACCTGGAAGCCTACGCGCGGGCCCACCCAGCTTTCGCCCGTGATGAGCGGAATGCCCACGGGGCGCTGCACCTGCACGCGCAGCAGGTCGGAATCCCAGTAGTCCCGCTCGTCGTCGCCAAAGACGGCGGCGCGCACGGTGTTGGAGAAGTCCGGGCGGATCCAGGCGTCGTTGGTGCGGTGCAGGCGAGAAACTTCGCCCGCCAGCTCCAGGTTCTGCGTGCCGAGGGGAACGCGAAAGCGCGCGCCGCCGCCCAGGTGGTTCTCGTTGCGGAAGCGGTACGCGCCAAAGACGCGGATGCTGGGCCCTTCCTCGTCGCGCGTGGGGCGGATGGTGCCGCTGGCGTACAGCGTGACCCCGTTCACGCGGTCGTAGCTGGGGAGCGGCCCGTACCCCGGCGCAAAGAACGGCGCGCGCGGCGGCGGGGTGACCGTTACGGCCGCCGTGTATCCGCCGCCCTCCCCCGTGGGCACGGTGCGCGTGGCCACGCCCGTGCGCGGCTCCTGCTGAAAGATGCTGTCGCGCCGCAGGATGGCGAGCGCGGACGGGTACACGCCGCCGTCCAGCACCGCGATGGCGCCGCCCACGCGCCCGCCCGGCCGGATCCAGAAGTCGCCGCCCAGCACGGCGACGGAGCCTTCCACGCTCCCCTGGAGCTTGACTTCCGCGTCGTAGATGACGAGGTCGCCGGGGGTGCGAAAGTCCGGCCCCAGCACCGTGTCGCGGTCGATGTAGACGTACTGCGCGCGGTCCACGATGCGGCGGGCCACGCGCACGGCCGGGCTGTCATCCGAGCCG
>NZ_DASVTX010000438.1:0-5771 GCF_036387355.1 Longimicrobium sp. | reverse complement strand
CTGGCGCAGGAACGAGCAGCGACCGGACGGAATTCCCGTCCGGCCGCTGCTCGTTACGGATCGCGATGTCAGGCCGCGGGCCTCTTTGCGTCGCGCGAGCGCCTACGCATGCTCAGTGCGAACACGACTCCAACCCCCGTGAACACGGACCAGTAGGGCTCTTGTCCCATCAGCGCCATGACCCCGGCACCGACTCCCACGAACACGAGAACGACCATTGCCATTCGCGCGATCGTCGGCTCGGGGGTTGCCGAACGATTCTCGTTCCTCATAACAATTTCCTCAGAAGATCCGCGAAAGGAGTTCCAGTGTTGCCGCACCAGCGGACCCACCGGCGGCGCCGGCCAATGCGCCAGGGCCCGCACCGACACCGCCGGCGAAGGCTCCTGCGACCGCGCCTGCAACGGCGCCACCCACATCACCGGCAACCACCCGTTTGACGGAGCCCCCCCAGCCGCCGCCCATGACGGTAACGTTGCTGGCCGTGATCCAACTCACGGGGACATCGTCTCCCGGCGGCCCTCCAAGGCCTCCCCCATTCGCGGTATACCACAGCTGAAAGTTGTCGGTCCAGTATTGGAGCGAACTGGCTGCCACCGATGCCGTCGCGGATACAATCTCGGCCTCGGCGGGTGCGAGCACCGCCGAGGCTTGCTGCTCAACCATCCAGATCTGCTCCTGAGCCTGAGCTACAGACAGGATCTCCGAAGTCGCCGCTCCGTTGATTGAATGCAGGGAATTCTTCGCGGCGTATGACAATCCGCTGCTCTCAATGATTTCCGACGTGTAGGAGGTCCCATACGACTGGACCGTCAGTTCCGTGTTCCGGGTCGAAGCACGACGGCAGCCGACCTTGCTGAATCCGTCGCCCATCAGGAGTTCGTGTCGGTTTCCCAGCCCGAACTCGCGCAGATGATTCACGACGGCTGCACGGGCGATCTCACATCCGGCTCTGGGACTGAGGGTGCCGTTTCGGTTGGCGCGCGTGAGCGCGTGGAACACCGCATCCATCGCTGCATTGTGGAGCTCACCGACGCTCAGGCTGCCGCTTGCGAGCGCGCCGTCTGCAACGGCGCGTGCAGCACCTGGTGCTCCGTGCGTCTCCGAATGCGTTGGATTCCGCTCGCATCCTGCCATCGTCACAAGTACGACCGCCAACATGGTCGCAACGCTTCCAGTACCGAACCGCTTCATTACATGCTCCAGAATCCATAAAAACTCCCCGCACAAAGCGGCCACCATGAACTGCGACGCGAAATGTATGTCCACCCTGTCTGGTGCACAAGAGGTTGGCGGGATAGGGACGCGCGTCAGCCCTCACCACCCGATCTCATGGCGAAGGCCTGGCCGGAGGCGGTCCACTCACATTGGCCTTCAAGGTATGGCTGCGCGCCAGGTTGGCCGGGCGAACACCTCCGGCTGGCGGGGTTTCAGCGTCCTTGGGCGCGGGTAGCCCGGGGAGCGCGCTTGATGCCGCTGATGACCCCACGCTGTTCGATGCTCCCGCCCGACTAGCGCCGGTGTCCGGCCCCACGCGCCTGCCCTCCTGCGCGACCCCCTCGCCATCGTCCGTCGCGTGCGGTAACTTTGCGCCCGCGCGGCATCGCGCGGGCGCCTTTACGTGCAGGAGACCAGGCTCGTGTTCACCGGGATCGTAGAAGAAGTCGGCACCATCGCGGCCGTGGAGCCCGCCGGCAACGGCGTCATCTTTACCCTCCACGCCAGCCGCGTGCTGGACGGCATGGGGCTGGGCGACAGCGTCTCCATCGAAGGCGCCTGCCTCACGGTGACCTCCATCATCGAGGGCGGCTTCACCGTGCAGGCCATCGGCACCACGCTGGAGCGCACCACCTTTGGCGGCTTTCGCGTGGGGCAGCGGGTGAACCTGGAGCGCGCGCTGGCGTTCGGTGCGCGGCTGGGCGGGCACCTGGTAGCCGGCCACGTGGACGGCGTTGGAGAGGTGACGCGCATCGCCCCGCGCGAGGAGCTGACGCTCATCGACTTCACCCTGCCGGAAGAAGTCATCGGCGTCACGGTGCTGCACGGGTCCATCACCCTCAACGGCATCAGCCTTACGGTGAACGACCTGCCCGCGCCGGGCATCTGCCAGGTCAGCATCATCCCGTACACGTGGGACCACACCTCCATCGGCGACCTGCGCGAGGGCACCGCGGTGAACGTGGAGGGCGACATGATCGGCAAGTTCGTCCGCAACCTGCTGGGCGCGCCGGGCCGCACCTCCGTGCCCGGCGAGCTGCAGGCCGACGCCGCCGCCATCCGTCAGGCGTGGGGCTACGCCTGAGGAGCCGAGCCCAGCGGCACGCGGACCAGGAGAAGGTCATCACCGCTGCGGCGCGTGCGGTGTACAACCGGTTCGCCGCGGATCGTCGCGGCGGGCCCCAGGGCGGAAACTCCGCCCGCTGATGCATTTTCAGGATACGGCGACAGGGACAGCCATGCCGTTCGATACGATAGAAGCCGCGCTGCAGGACATCCGCGCGGGCAAGATGGTGATCGTGGCCGACGACGAGGACCGCGAAAACGAGGGCGACCTCGTGTGCGCGGCCAGCGCCGTCACGCCGGAGATCATCAACTTCATGGCCACGTACGGCCGCGGCCTCATCTGCCTGGCGCTTACCGCGGAACGCGCGGACGAGCTGGAACTGAAGCAGATGAGCGAGAACAACACCGAGGCGCTGCAGACGGCGTTCACGGTGAGCATAGACGCCGCGCAGAAGTTCGGGGTCACGACCGGGATCAGCGCGTCGGACCGGGCGAAGACCATTCAGGTGGCCATGGACCCGGCCACGCGCCCGTCGGACCTGCGCCGCCCGGGGCACATTTTTCCGCTGCGCGCGCGCGCCGGCGGGGTGCTGCGGCGGGTGGGGCAGACGGAGGCGTCGGTGGATCTGGCGCGGCTGGCCGGGCTGCCGCCCGCGGGCGTCATCTGCGAGATCCTGAACGAGGACGGCACCATGGCGCGCCGGCCGCAGCTGGAGGAGTTCGCGGCCCGGTTCGACCTCAAGTTCATCACCGTGGCGCAGATCGTGGCGTACCGCCTCAAGCGCGAGCGGCTGGTGCGGCGCGAGGCGGAAGCCGTCATTCCGACCCCCATGGGCGACTGGCGCATCATTGCGTACCGCAACGACGTAGACCAGTTCGAGCACGTCGCCATGGTCAAGGGCGAGGTGGAGGGGGTGGAGAACGTGATGGTGCGGATGCACTCCGAGTGCTTGACGGGCGACGTGTTCCACTCGCTGCGCTGCGACTGCGGCGAGCAGCTGGACTGCGCCATGCGGCAGATCGACAAGGAGGGGCGCGGCGCCATCGTGTACCTGCGGCAGGAGGGGCGCGGCATCGGCCTGGTGCAGAAGCTTCGCGCGTACAACCTGCAGGACCAGGGGATGGACACCGTGGAGGCCAACGAGGCGCTGGGCTTTCGCGCGGACCTGCGCGAGTACGGCATCGGGGCGCAGATCCTGCTCGACCTGGGCCTGTCGTCGGTGCGCATCCTGACGAACAACCCCAAGAAGATCGTGGGGATGGACGGCTACGGCCTGAGCGTGGTGGAGCAGATTCCGCTTACGGTGGAGCCGAACGAGTACAACAGCGGCTACCTGCGCACCAAGCGCGACCGCATGGGGCACATGCTGGCGCTGGAAGGCGACGCGGCGTAGGGGAAAGTGCGTAAGTGCTGGGTGCGTGAGTGCGGGGACGGCGGTGCGACCGTGCACAGGGCCCAGTGCCCCGTGCGGAAACACAGGGCCGGTACGCGCCGCGGCTGTGGCCCTCACCCGGCTCGCTTAGGCTCGCCACCCTCTCCCACGAACAGATGTGGGAGAGGGGGCACACCCCAGTATCGCGCGGGGCCAAGCACCTCGCTCGTCAGCACCCCATGGATTGTCATCCTGAGGCCCGGGCGAGCGGACCGTCCCGCGCGCCGGCCTTGGCGGGCTGAAGGATCTGGCGCGGGCCGCACCTACAGCCGGGCGCGGCAGGGACACGGCGCGTCGCCAGGAACGTATCCGTACGAGCGAACGCCGCGCGTACGTCGGTGGCCGGCGCGCACCGGGCACTTGGCCCTGAGCACTGCGCACTTTCTTTTGTCGCACTCACGCACCCAGCACTTACGCACTCACGCACTCCCTTGATCGAACACCACGGCCAGATCCGCGGCGACGGAAAGCGCTTCGGCATCGTCATCAGCCGCTTCAACGACATGATCACCCGCCAGCTGCTGGCCGGCGCGCGCGACTGCCTGCTGCAGCACGGCGTGAAGGACGACGACATCGAGGCCGTCTGGGTGCCCGGCGCGTGGGAACTCGCCGGTCCCCTGCGCATGCTGGCGGAAAGCGGCCGCTTTGACGCCGTGATCTCGCTGGGCTGCGTCATCCGCGGCGCCACGCCGCACTTTGACTATGTCGCGGGCGCGGCGGCCAACGGCGCGGCGGCGGTGGGCGCCTCGGTGAACGTCCCCGTCGTCTTCGGCGTGCTGACGACGGAGACCATCGAGCAGGCCATTGAGCGCGCGGGCACCAAGGCCGGCAACAAGGGATGGGATGCGGCGATGGTGGCCATGGAGATGAGCGACCTGTACACGCGCCTGGGCAAGGAGGCGCGGTGAAGCATCGCAGCCGCGCCCGCGGGTGGGCGCTGCAGGCGCTCTACGCCTGGGAGCAGAAGGGCGGCGACCCCGCCGAGGCCATCGCCACCCTCTCGGACCTGGTCACCAACCTGCGCGTTTCGCCGGAAAACCGGCCTTTCGCCGAGGTGCTGGTCCGCCTCGTCGCGACCAACCTGCCGCGCATCGACCGCGCGATCGAGGAGTCGCTCACGAACTGGCGCATGGAGCGGCTGTCCGTCATCGACCGCGCCATTCTGCGGCTGGGGACGGCGGAAATGATGTTCGTCGACGAGGTGCCGCCGCGCATGGCCATCCGCGAGGCCGTGAACCTGGCCGAAAAGTACGGCACCAACGAGAGCCCGCGCTTTGTGAACGGCGTGCTGGACGCGGTGATGCGCCGGCTGAACCCCGAGGCCGGCCCGGCGTGAAGATCCTGGTCCTGAACTGGCAGGACCTCGCCAACCCGCAGTCCGGCGGCGCGGAAACCCACCTGCACGAAATCTTCGGCCGGCTGGCGCGGCGCGGGCACCAGGTGCACGCCCTCGTCTCCGGCTGGCCCGGCGCCGCGCCCACCGCGGAAGCGGACGGCATGCGCATTCAGCGCACGGGCGGCCGCAACACCTTTTCGCTGGCGGCCCCCGCGTTCTACCGCCGCTACCTGGCGAACGAGCGGTGGGACGTGGTGGTGGAGGACCTGAACAAGGTCCCGCTCTTCACCCCGTTCTGGGTGCGCCGCCCGCTCGTCCTGCTCGTCCACCACCTGTTCGGCGCCACGGCGTTCCGCGAGGCCTCCGCGCCCTTCGCCGCGGCCACCTGGCTGCTGGAGCGCCCCATCCCCGCCGTCTACCGCGGCCTCCCCACGCAGGCCGTCTCCGAAAGCACCGCCGACGACCTGGTCGCGCGCGGCCTGCGCCGCGACCGCATCACCGTCATTCACAACGGCGTAGACCTCGGCTTCTTCACCCCCGATCCCGCCACCGCGCGCGCTGCGCGGCCCACGTTCCTGTACGTCGGGCGGCTGAAGCGGTACAAGCGCATCGACCTGGTGATCGACGCGCTCCACCGGCTGCGCCAGCGGGGGGTGGATGGCCTGCTGCGCATCGCGGGGCGCGGCGACGAGGAGCCGAACCTGCGCGCCCAGGTGGAG
>NZ_DASVTX010000437.1:0-3203 GCF_036387355.1 Longimicrobium sp. | reverse complement strand
CAGCCGCTCCCAAGTGTGGCGCGGAGTCGAAGGATCCCGCCGGGAGTGTCGGGCGCACCATCGACTGCGTGGCGTGCATCGGACTCCAGGCCGCGTCCGACGGTGCGCCGCGCGCCACGCAGTCACTCGTTCATGGCGCGGGCCGTGGCGGGATCCTTCAGTCGGCGCCAGAGTGGAAGCACGCGGAGAGCTTGGGGCGGCGCCTCCTTCAGGATGACACTCACGCTCCGGGGTGATAGGCCGGCAGAGTCGCTGACACGCTGGACGGACCACGTCCTCACGAGGGGTTGGACGCAAGCACCGGTCGCACAGCAATGCGGTACGCACCACAGATTGGCGTCGGAGAAGCAGCGAGCGGGCAACCCTGCCCGCCTCGGCACAGCAACGCTCCGCTTCAGAGGCGGTCACAGGGGAGGGCGCGGATCATCATCTCGTCCTGGCGCAGGCGCTCCTCCAGCCGCGTCCGGTACCCGGACCACCAGCCGCGGTCCAGGTCGTCCACCATCACCTCCACGATCACCACGTCGTCGCGCGCCACATCGCCCTCCTCGTCCTTCCACGCGCCGGCGGCGGGGGCGCGCAGGTGGGCCGTCACGCCGCCGAACCGCTCCGTCAACTCCTGCCGCAGCGCGTCCAGCACCGCGCGGGGGAACGCAACGCCGTCGTTGTCGCGCAGCGGGACGAAGATCTGAACGACGTACATGGCTGGCCCGAGAGGTGAAGATGGATGAACAACGGGGCTCCGCGATACATCGCGGAGCCCCGTTCCTTTTCCGACTGCCGCGCGCGTCAGGCGCGGATCTGAACCGGCACCGGGTCCGAAAGCCCCACCTCGGTGGTGGAGCGCACCCGGTTGAGCACGCGGCGCCACCACACGGGAGAGCGCGACGCCCCGCCGTGGGCCATCACCTGGCGCCCCAGCGCGATCACGTCGTCGTTGCGCATGCGGATGCAGCCGTGGCTCTCCGCCTCGCCCAGCGAATCGGTGTCGCGGGTGCCGTGGATGTAGTAGTCCGGGTTGCGGAAGAAGATCTTCACGCGGCCCATGGGGTTGCGCGGATCGCCCGGCTCGCGCGCCTTCTTGTCGCGCGCCCACGCCGCATCGGGCGGAACCCACCGCGGGTTCCACACCATTCGCCGCACCGCGAACGATCCGCGGGGCGTGGGGTGCTGCGGCTTGCCGACGGCCACGGCGTAGGTCTGCTCCACCTCGTCGCCGTGCATGACGTACAACTGGCGCTCCGAAAGATCGATCACGATGCGGAAGCCGGGCGCGGCCGCATCGTGAACCGCCGGCTCCGCCGCCTCCGCGGACGGGGCCGCCAGCGCCCCTCCCGCAACGATGCCGGCGAACCCCGCGGCCATCGTGAAGTATCCAACGAGCCTGCTACGCATGTTGCCTTCCTTCAACGAGTTACCCTACTCGATCGGGGATGGGCAACGGAAAGATCGTGCCAAACATGCGGCGCGCCCGGATTCCGGGTTGCTGCCTTGCCGGGATTCCGGAACGGGACCGCGGGTCAGCGCGTGCGGATGGGACCGGCGGGGCCCAGGTCCGCCTCCGGGGCCACGTGTTCGGGCCCGGCGGGGCGCAGGAACTCGTACAGCTGCGCGGCGATGAACATCCCCAGGATGGGCGCGGCCCAGTAGATCCAGTGCCCCTCCCAGATGCCGCCCGAGATGGCCGGGCCCAGCGACCGCGCGGGGTTCATGCTGGCTCCGGTGAGCGGCCCGCCCATCATGGCGCAGAAGCCGATGGTGAGCCCCACCGCGATCCCGGCGAACCCTTCCGCCACGCGCTTGTCCGTGGCCACGGCCATGATCACCAGCATGAGCGCAAACGACAGGAGCAGTTCCACCACAAAGCCGCGCGCCACACCGATGGCGGGAAGGGTGGCGCCGTAGTCGCCCACCCCGCCGAGCAGCCACCGCAGCGTGAACGCCGCCGCCGTCGCGCCCGCGCACTGCGCGCCCACGTACGCAAGCACGTCGCGCGCGGGAAAACGGCGCGCGGAGAGGAACGCGAGGGTGACGGCGGGATTCAGGTGCGCGCCGGAGATGTGGCCCAGCGCGTACACCATCCCCGTGATGACGAAGGCGAAGGCCAGCGCCACGCCGGGGTGGCTCACCGCGCCGTCCGAGTGCGCGTTGACCATTGCCGCGCCCGGGCCGATCAGCACGAGAAAGAAGGTGCCGACCGCCTCCGCGATCGCGCGCCGCCCGAGACTGTTGCCGCCGCTCATGCGCCCACCTCCACGGAAATCGCGCGCCCAAGCTCTTCCTGCAGAGGTGCGGCACCGCCCTCTTCCAGCGGGAGCCACAGAACCGCGGCGCTGGCCGGGCACACGGAGCAGAACTCGCCCGATGCCCGCACGTCCGCGGGAACGGAATCGCGATCGATGGGCAGAAAGCCGAGCCGCGGAAAGAACTCTTCCGCCGTCGTCGTGAGCAGGTAGAGCGCGTCCAGCCCCGCCGCGCGCGCCCACTCCACGCGGTCGCGGGTGAGCGCCTGGCCCAGCCCCGTGCCCCGCGCGTCCGGCGCGACGGCGACGGAGCGGAGCAGCCCGGACCGGCCGTGCACCTCCACCCCCGCGACGCCGAGCACCGTATCGCCCTCCACGGCGACGGCGTAGGGATCGCCCCAGTGCTCGGGGATTCCGTCCGTCGGGAGCGCGGCGGCCTGCACCAGCCGCAGCACGGGTTCCAGGTCCTCCGCCCGCGCGGGGCGGATCGTCAGGTTCATCGTCGTCATCACAATTCCGTGTTTCTGGATCGGCGGTTCGGGATGGAACCGTGTGTCAGGGCGGGCGATACGGGCGGCCCCCACCCGGGCTCGCATTACTCGCCCACCCTCCCCCAAAAAAGACTGGGGGAGGATTGGTCGGCGAAAGGCGCTGCGGCGTGCAGGCAGGCATCGGCGCGACCGAGGGTGAGCGAGTGAACTCGCCGCAACAACGGCTGGAAGCCTCACGGTACTGCTGTGAGGCTGCACCGGCGCCGGGGCAAGGTCGGCGCCGAACTCCACCCCCGCGCCGAACCGCTCCCCTCGCCCGCTTGCGGGAGAGGGGTGCGTCCAGATGCGCAAAGCCATCCGACCCGCGCCAATTTGCCGTTGGTGTGTGCCCCCTCTCCCACATCTGTTCGTGGGAGAGGGTGGACGCGTCTCAGCGCGGCCGGGTGAGGGCGCGGCCGGGTGAGGGCCA